>NZ_JBWKXF010000033.1:0-29469 GCF_059422645.1 Pseudomonas sp. GW821-FHT01C01
GCCGTCGTGAAATCAAACGACGCGGTATTCAGGAATACCGCGTTCGCAGGGTTTACGACGGCTTCGCCGCCGAACGCAGCCTCGCGCTGCTCGGCAGCTGCTACGGACGGGAGTTATTTCAATGCCGGATCCCCCATGTTGATTTTCTTCCAGCCTTGCAGCAGCACCTGCGCCTTCGGTTCCTGTCCGTTGTCGAGGTAGTACTGAATCAGCGACAGCCGCGCATTGCGGTTGGCCGGCTGAACGTTCAACAACCTTTCCAGCTCCTTGCACGCGGCATCCACCTTGCCACTGTCATGCAGGGCCACTGCCAGCACATAGCCGTACTGCGGGCTCTGTGGCTCCAGTTGCGCGGCTTTGCGCAGGAACGGCATGGCCTGCTCGACTTTGCCCGCGCGTACCAGCGACAGGCCCTGGGTGTGTTGCAGCAGGGCGGCGTCCGGGTGTTCCTTGAGGCTTTGCACCATTAGCGCCTGGGCTTCCTGAGTGCGGCCGTTGGCTTCCAGCCATTGCACCAGCGTTACCAGCGCCGGGTAGAAGTCCGGATCGCGTTGGAGCGCAGTTCGCAGCAGGCCTTCGACATCATCAACACGACCACTGGCCTGATACAGCATCGCCAGGTTGAGGTTGGCTTCGGCGCGTTCGGCCAGGCTTTTCTGCACCGTTTCGTACTCGGCAATGGCGGCATTCCAGCTGTCCTGGGCACTGCCCAGACCGTTGCGCGCCACGCTGAGCAAGTCCCGGGCTGCGGCAATGCGCACGGCTTTCACCGGGTCACTGAGCAACGGCGTCAATAGTTGTGCACGCTCTGCTGGCGGCAGGAAAGCACTGATCGCCCGGATGGCGCTTTCACGTACTTGCGGGGCCGGATTGCCCAGGTCTTTGGTCGCCAGTTTCAACGCCTGTTCGCTGGGGTATATCGGCAGTTCTGCCAGCAGGGTCGCCCGTTGAATCGCTGGCAGGTTGCTGCGTTGCAACTGCTCGTACAAGGCTTGCGCCGCGCCGGGCTGGCCGTTGCGTATCAGCCACAGGCTTTCGTCGTAGCGCGGGGCTTGCGGGCTACTGGCGGTATTCCACAGTTTGAATTGTTCGGTGATTTTGTCGCCATCCTTGCCCAGGTGGCAGGTCAGGCAAGCGTCCGGCGTGCCGAGTTTCTTCGCTCGCTCGGGATTGGGAATGCTGAAGCTGTGGTCATGCCGGAAGTCGTTACCCATGTAGAACTTGCCGGGCATGTGGCAATCCACGCACTGCGAACCCGGTTGGCCCATGGTGTGGCGAGTGTGTTCGATGGAATCGTAGTTTTTCGCTTGCAGGCCCTTACCGTCGACGCCTTCCACGGTGGTTTTGCCGGCGGTGTTGTGGCATTGCAGACACAGACCGTTGCCCGGCGCCCTTAGCTGCGTGCTGTGAGGGTTGTGGCAGTTGCTGCAACGCACGCCCTTGTCGAACATTTTGCTCTGGGCAAAGGAGCCGTGTTCGAACACTTCGTCCTTGATCTTGCCGTCCAGCGCATACAGCTCGCGGGTCAGGACACTCGGCAGATATTCGTCCATCAGGCGCTTGCCAACCGTGTAACCGTCGTCCAGCGGTGCGCGGCGCGAGTGGCAGCGGGCGCAGGTTTCGATTTCGACAAGCGCATTCTTGTCCTTGAGGTCGACGGCAAATCCGGCATGGATCAGGTCGGTTTTCTTCGCGGTCCATTCCAGGTGACTGGACGCCGGGCCATGGCAGGCCTGGCAGCCGACACCGAGGCTGTTCCAGTGGCTGTCGAAGGTGTTTTTTGTCGCATCGAAATTGCGCTTGTAGCCGGTGGTATGGCATTCGACGCACATGAAGTTGGCGTTCTGGCTGGGTTTGCTCCAGTGCAGCGGGTTCTTGAAGGTCACCCCTTGGCCCGGATAGAGATGAAACCAGCGTTGCTTCTCGGTATCCCAGGCCACGCCGAGGGCCTGTAGCCGACCATCGCCGACCTCGATCAAGTATTGCTGCAACGGTGCAACGCCAAAGGTGTAAGCGACTTTGAAATCGGCATTCTTGCCATCGATACCCGGCGTGTTGACCCAGAATTCGTCGCCTTTGCGCGAGAACACCGTGGCCTCTTTTTCGGCCTTGAAGGTGACGTTATTGAAGTCGCCGAGCAGGGTATCGGCGTTGGCTTGCTGCATCGCCAATTGGTGATGGGAGCCTTGCCAGTCCTTGACCTGTTCGCCGTGGCAGCCCTGGCATTGTTGTTCATCGACCATTTTCGCTGGCGCGATGGCGACCGGTCGCGGTGTGGCCGGTTGCACGGCGGGCGAGCTGACGGGAGCCGGCTTGAGTGGCGTCGGGGTGCTGCTCAGCAAAAACCAGCCGATGCCCGCCACGGCCAGGAGCAAGATGCCGATGGTGACAGGGAACAGATAACGCTTGATCAGGGGCGGTTGCGAATCAGGGTTTGGGGTTGCAGCTTTATTTTTATGTTTCGGCATTACGACTTCCATGGTCCAGGTGCGTTTGCCGTCAGGCGCGCGTTGAAGCTTGATGCAGCTTTGCCGGATGGTCGGCCAGTGTCAAATGGCATTGTTTTGAGGCTGATGGCCACTTCGCGAGCAAGCCCGCTCCCACAAAACCTGTGGGAGCGGGCTTGCTCGTGAAAGCGGCCGCCAAAAAACCGCACCCCTCCCGGACAAGGTCCTGGTCTGATTTTCTGGTTGAAATGAGATCACCTGTGGGAGCGGGCTTGCTCGCGAAGGCGGCCGCCAAGACACCGCATCACTCCCCGACAAACCACCGGTAATACGGATTCCCGGAATCCCCGCGCATCACCTCGCGCATATCCCTGGCCCAGCCCTCACGGTCACCATCATAGGCATGCAGGCTCGCCCGATAGAACTGCATCAGGCGTTGCTGCTGGCTGTTCATGCGTTCGATGAACCCGGCGTCGGCGTTCAGCAGTGCTGGCGGCTGGTGCAAGTCGAGCAGGGCCGGCAACACGCGACTGATTTCCCTGGAGCGTACCCACGGCGCGTATTCGATCTTCGGTTGATCGTCAGTCACCGGTTGCGCATCGCCGGCGAAGCGTTCAAGCCCGGCGCGGTCAGTCACCCAGGTGGCAAGCAACGCCGCGGCCGAACCGATGCCGACATCCTGCAAGGTGCTGCGAACGCTGTCCTGCTGGAAGCGCGCATTGATCTTCGCCGCATCCAGTTCAATCGGCTCCAACGAACCCACCAGCAGCATCTCGTGGAACTCGCTGGTCCACAGGGTCGCGTAAGGGAACACGTCGAGGAAGCTGCGCACCAGTGAGCGCGAGTCGTCGATGTTCTGTGTCGGCAACGGCAACCATTGGGCGACCAGGCCTTGTTTCTGCAAACGGCTGGCGGCCAGTTGATAGAAGTCCCGGGAATACAGGTTGACCACGCCGGCAGCCGAGGGCGGTGGCGGTTCGAGGGTGATCAGGTCGTAGCGCTGCGGATTGCGCAACAGTTCCTGGCGCCCATCGCGCAGACGGACATCGACCCCCGGATTGGCCGCTGCATTGAAATTGCCCTTGAACAACGGCGCCGCCCTGACCACCGAGGGCAGCAGTTCGGCGACCACGCGATGTTCCAGGCCGGGGAAGCGGGTCAGGGCGCCGGCGGTAATGCCGGTGCCGAATCCGATCACCAGCGCCGAACGCGGTTCACCGTTGTGGATCAGCAAGGGCAGCAACGCCTGAATCCTCATGTAACGCAGGGAGGGCATGGCGTCGCCGGTGTTGGACACGCCCTGAATGTACAAACGCTGGAAGGCTCTTTCGCCTTTGCCCTGGGAAACCACGGCGACGGTCCCGCCACGTCCTTCTTCATAGAACGTCAAGGTGCCATTGCGCGCACCCGGCAGCAGGCTGGCGAGTTTGTTGACCGGCGTAGACACCGCGAGCGCCAGCGACACCAGGCCAATGGCAACGACCGCCTGGCGCCGGCCTTTCTTGACCCCATGGCCCTTGCGCACAGCGAGGTAAGCAATACCGGCGGCGATAATCGCCAACAGACCCAGGGTCCGGACCAGTCCCAGCATCGGGATCAGGACAAAGCCGCAGAGCATCACACCGATGATCCCGCCAAGGGTATTGAACGCGACGACTTCACCGACCTGGCGTCCCACCTGTTCGCCGCCGACGCTCAAGCGCAGGGCCAACGGAAAGGCCGCGCCCAGCAGCAGGGTCGGTACAAACACGATGCTCAGGGCGGCCACCGCAAACCGCGTACTCATGCCCGCCAGTTCACTGCCGCCCAATGACAATACCCAGGATTCGGCCAGGGTCTGGGCGAGCACCAGCCAGCGCCCCAGCAAGGCGATTTCCAGCAATGCGACTATCCCGGCCCCGGCGATCAACAAGCCGAACACACCCCAGGGATCGCGCAGGCGATCGACCCGACGGGCCAGCAGCATGCTGCCCAGAAACAACCCGGTGAGGTAAGTCGCCAGCACCACGGCAAAAGCGTAGGTGCGGGTGCTCATGAACTGCACGATCGATTGCGACCACACCACCTCGTAGCCCAGGGCCACGCCGCCGGCAATGGCGTACAGCCACAAGGCCAGGCGATCGGGTTTTTTGTCCGTGTGATGTTTCACCGGGGCATCGACGGGTGCCACGCGGCGGCGCTGGAACCACAAGGCACCGGCAGCGGCCAGCAGGTTCAGCATGGCGGCGGCCAGCGCACTGCCGCGCACGCCGAGGGTGGCAATCAGTACAAACGCAGCGAGCAGGGTGCCGGCGATGGCCCCGGCGGTGTTCGCCGCATAAAGCTGCCCGCCGGCCTTGCCCAAGTGTCGAGGGTCAGTGGCCAGGGAGCGAACCAGCACCGGCAGAGTACCCCCCATCAGCAGCGCGGGAATACCCACCAGCGCGAACGGCAGTACCCAGGCCAGCAATCCGACCTGTTCTTCCAGCCAGGCAAACGGGCTGGCGGCCAGGCTCATGGCAAAGGTCGCGCCAACGCCCAGCACCGCCACCAGCACTTCCAGCCCGGCGTACAGCACGACCGGTTGCTGCATCCGGTCCGCCCAGCGGCCGAACAGCAATCCGCCCAGTGCCAACCCGGCAAAAAATGCGCTGATCCCGGTGGTGATGGCATACACCTCGACGCCCACCACCAGCGACAATTGCTTGATCCACAGCACCTGATACACCAGCGCCGCGGCGCCCGAGACAAACAGCAACAGGGCGGGAATCAAGAGCGCCGGGGCGGCGACATGGGGCGCTGGTATGGCCGACGACTTGCTGGCGACACGTGAGGTCATTGCGGATTGCCTTTCCAATTCAAGAAAACTGCGACTGTGCGGGCCTCTTCGCGGGCAAGCCCGCTCCCACACTGGATCTTCGGTACGACAAAATCCCTGTGGGAGCGGGCTTGCCCGCGATTGGGGCCGACGCGGTCCCAAGTCGAAAATAAGTCCGCTCGCCGATGAAGACGAGCGGCGGTCTGGCGGTCTTACTGTGCAGCTTTCATTTTTTCAGCGATTTTTGCATCTACCGCAGCACGGATCTGATCGATGCTGAAGCTGGCCGGTTTCTGGCTCGGTGGATACTCGATGAACGTCTGCAGGAACCCGGCAGCCTTCTGTACCGCTTGTGCGGCCAGGTAGACGTTTTTGGTTTGCCAATCGTAATACTGATCGGAAACCACGTCGGCCCGTTCGTACGGGTCCATTCTCAGGTTGAGGATTTTCGGCACGCGCAGGCACACGAACGGTTCGCTCCAGACTCTAAAGCCGCCTGGTTCGCGCTGTTCGCAGAACACTACTTTCCAGTTGTTGAAGCGCATCGACACCAGTACGCCATCATCGTTGAAGTAGTAGAACTCCTTGCGCTCGCCTTTCGGTTGTTGCCCGGTCAGGTAGGGCAGTTGGTTGAAACCGTCCAGGTGCACCTTGAAATTGGTGCCGCCGGAAGTCGGTGCCCAGCCCTTGAGCAGTTTTTCTTTCACATCGGTTTCACCAGCCGCTGCGAGCAGCGTCGGGAACCAGTCCATGCCCGAGAACATCTCGTTGGACACTTCACCGGCCTTGATCTTGCCCGGCCACCGGACGATTGCCGGAACGCGATAGGCGCCTTCCCAGTTGGAGTTCTTCTCATTACGGAACGGCGTGGTCGCCGCATCCGGCCAGGAGAACTGGTTCGGGCCGTTGTCGGTGGTGTAGACGACGATGGTGTTGTCGGTGATTTTCAGGTCATCGAGTGTCTTGAGCAGTTTGCCGACGTCGCCGTCATGCTCGAGCATGCCATCGGCATATTCGTTGCCGGGCATGCCGCTCTGGCCCTTCATTGAATCGCGCACGTGAGTGAACACGTGCATGCGCGTGGTGTTCATCCAGACGAAGAACGGCTTGTCGGCCTTGGCTTGTTTCTCGATGAACGCCTGGGCGGCAGCAGTGGTTTCATCGTCGATGGTCTCCATGCGCTTGGTGGTCAACGCGCCGGTGTCTTCGATCTTGCCGTCCGCAAAGCTGTGGATCACGCCACGGGGGGTGTTGGCCTTGACGAACTCGGCATCGTCCTTGGGCCAATAAGGGCGTTCGGGTTCTTCTTCGGCGTTGAGGTGGTACAAGTTACCGAAAAACTCGTCGAAACCATGGTTGGTCGGCAGGTATTCATCCTTGTCGCCCAAGTGGTTTTTGCCGAATTGGCCGGTGGCGTAACCCTGGGACTTGAGTGCCTGGGCGATGGTGATGTCACGCTTTTGCAGGCCGACCGGTGCACCCGGAATGCCCACCTTCGACAAACCGGTACGCAGCGGCGTCTGCCCAGTGATGAAGGACGACCGTCCGGCAGTGCAACTGTTCTCCGCGTAGTAGTCGGTGAACATCATGCCTTCCTTGGCGATGCGGTCGATGTTCGGCGTCTTGTAACCGACCACGCCCATGGAGTAGGCGCTGATGTTGGTCTGGCCGATATCGTCGCCGAAGATCACGAGAATGTTGGGCTTTTCAGCGGCCCCGGCAGTTGCCGAGATCGCCATGACCGACGCTGCTACAAAAGCGAGTTTCGGTATCCACTTACGTATGCGAGTCATTTGACTGGCTCCTTATGCTCACTGGTGTCGCGTGCTGCGACAAACGTTTTTTGCGGTCCTGCATTACGTTTTTTTATTGCACTTGCTCAGGTGGAGCGGCATCGAATGGATAGATCCGACGCCATTCGGACGCCATATCAACGACTGTCCAGCCTCGGGAATGTGCTTCGTCCAGGGCCTTGTCCAGGCGACCGATCTGCGACTGCCGGTCGTAAGCCCATTCACGTTTGGCGTCGGTGTGATGCACCAACCCCATGAAACGTTTACCGGGACCGGCAGCGGTCCACTGCAGCATTTGCAGATCGCCATCGGAATTGCCGAAGGCGAGGATCGGCCGACGTCCAATCACCGCGTCGATGCTTTCCGGTTTGCCCGGGCCGTCGTCGTTGTGCGCCAGTTTCGGCGTACGCAGGATCGACGCCTTGCCGTCCTTGTACTGAAACGCTGTGACGAAGGTGGTGCCGATGACTTGTTCTGGTGGAATGCCATAGACCTTTTCGGCGAAGGCGCGCATGAACCCGGTATCGCCGCCGGAAACAATGTAGGTCTTGAAGTCCTGGCTGCGCAGGTAGTCGAGCATTTCCAGCATCGGCTGGAAGATCATTTCGGTGAACGGCTTGCCGGTTTTCGGATGCCGGGCCTGGCTCAGCCAGGTCTTGGCGTAGTCGTCGAAGGCTGCGGTGGTCATGCCGGTATGGGTGGCAGCAAAAATCTTCAGGATGCCATCCATGCCAGCGGCGGCCAGTGCCTTGTGATCGTTCTCCAGCACGGCCTTGAACGGCTGCGTGGTTTTCCAATCGGGGTGCTGCGACGCGGTGCGCTTGACTTCATCGAGGGCGAACAGCAGCTCGAAGTACATCGGCTGCTCGCTCCACAAGGTGCCGTCGTTGTCGAACACGGCAATGCGGTCCTCGGGGCTTACGAAGTCCTTGCTGCCTTGATCGGTCACGGCCTGGACGAACTCGATGATGTTCTTTTTTGACGGGCCGTCATTCCACGACGGTAGTGGCTCGGCCGCCTGAACCAGCAGTGGCAGGCTCAGGGCCAGGGTCAGTAAAAATCCAAAGCCGTGGTGATGGCGCTGCGATACCGAATTCGTCATGGGAAATCCTTTTCGTGAACGGGGTTGAGTGGATGCAGTGCAGACGCGACTGATTCACTGTTGCGCGCGGCCTGACTATGCAGCGTAGACAAGGATTCCCGGAATTGACGCAGCGCCTGGTCTTTGGCCGGCTCACGGCCATAACAGACCCGCAGGAACGTTTGCAAGCGCGGGCCGAGGCTGGTCAGTTTCAGGCTCCGGCGGCTGCGCCGGGTCCACAGGTACAGGGCGCTCAATTGCGCCGGTTGCCCTTTGATTTGAGCCGGGATCTGCCGCCAGGCGTACTCGGCGGATTGCAGCCAGGCGGCGTGTCGGGTGCGGCGTCGGGCTTGCCAGGCCAGGTACGCGCGATGCACGAGCGGGCGGGTAAACCAACCCAGTGCAACCACCGCCAGTACCAGTGCCAGGAGTCCGAGCCAGTACCTGGAAAGGTGCAGACGGTTTTGCTGGCCGAGTTGTTTCAGGTCTTCGGTGATCGAGAACACCGGTTTGTAGGCATCATTGGCTACCGCTTCAAACGTAATGGCCGGGACTTGCGCGGTGCGTGTTTGATGGCTGGTCGAGTCCCACCATTTCAGCTCAATGGACGGCAGGGTGTGGTGGCCTTCGGTGTCGATTCGATAATTCACGCTGTCGATGCGCTGGCCGCCATTGAAGTTGCCGCGACCGTCATCCAGATTGCTGATTTGCGGGGCTTTCGGGTAACGGCCAAGGCCGCTGACGTCGCCCAGTGGCGGTGTGGGCAACGACATGGCTAGGGCGCCATCGGCCTGCAGCGTCAGTTCCCGGGTAATGCTGTCGCCGACCTTCAGTGGTGTGGCTGAATTAATGGTCCTCTGGGTGAATCGCAGCCCTCGAGCCACCAGCACGGCCTCACCGGGCTGGAAACCGGGTGGCTGTGCGGCGTTGAAGTGCAAAGGCTGGCTCTGGGCACTGAGTTCGTGACTGGCCTGACCCGGTGTGGCTTGTACTGTCAGCGCCGGAATATCGAAACCCTGGGCCTGGTTCGGCGTGATCAGGTAGCTGTAGCGCATGCCACTGAAGGCTTTGCCGTCGATGGTCTGGTTCAGGTGTTCGGCGTGGCCGTCCGGTGGCATCACCAGCGCGCCGGGCAGCTTCAGGTCGGGCAGGGTGGGGGCGCTGGTGAACCAGGAGTCGGTGAAGACATCGAGTTGCAACTCGACCAGGCTGCCGACCATGACGGGGTCGGCGGGTTGCAGGGTGGCCTGGACTTTCAATTGCGGTTCTTCGCCCCAAGCTCCGAGGCTGATCAGGCATAGAAGTAAGGTGCCAATTGTTGTGGTGATTGATCTGACGCCTTCGCGGGCAAGCCCGCTCCCACAGGGGATCGGTGGCGCACACAAATCCAGTGTGGGAGCGGGCTTGCTCGCGAAGGCCGCGACACGGTCCACCAGACTGTATGTCATGGCTTGGCCCCAGCCTGATCCTGCAAGCTGAACTTCTGCTTGAGAAATTTCGCCGGCGAGGTGGTCAGGTTCTGCAACCACTGCTCATCCGATGTCGCTTGCTCGGTTTCCACCTTTTTGCTCTGGCCCTTGCCCGGCGCCTTGTCCATTTTGATTTCGTCGGGTTTGACCTGCGGGGTGTTTTTCTCGGCGCTTTCGGTGTCCTTCTGCAAGGCAATGGCCAGCGCCAGGTTGGCCGTAGCCTCCGGGAACTGTGGTTGCAGTGTTAGCGCCTGGGTATACGCGGCGATGGCCTGATCGAACTTGAAGCGCCGCACGTAGATGTTGCCCAGGTAGAAATAGGCCTGCGGAGTGTCGAGGCGCGCGAAACTGGCCAGTGCCAGGTCGAAATCGGCCGCGTTGTAGGCGGCAACGCCTTTCCAGTACGGATCGACAAACAATGCCGCCGCCTGAGGGAAGTGCTGGTGCTCGAAGGCCCAGCGACCTTGCTGGTCGCGGGTGAAAAAAGCGTCGGTCAGCGCGTTGGCCTGCGCCGGCGCCGATTGCAGGCCCAAGCCTGCCGCCAGCACAAATCCAGCCATCCAGTTCAAGCTCCAGCCCTTGCGTACGCTGAAGAAGGCGATCAACAGCAGTGGCCAGCACAGCCAGTATCCGGCGTCTTTCCAGTGCAACTCACGCTGCTCGTCGCTGGCCGACTGGAAATGTTGCCGGGCGTGCAGTTCGACCCAGTCCAGGTCGTCATCGTTGAGGGTCAGGCTGCCCAGCGGGGCATCCATCGTTGCTGCAAGCTGCTTGAGGGCGTCCTGATCGAAACTGCCGAGTTGCGGGCGACCGTTGCTGTCGGTGCGCGGCTGGCCACTGGCATCGCGAATGATCCCGCTGTCGGTGCTGCCAGCCGCCAGAATCAGCACTTGCAGCGTACTGCCAGTCAGCTGTTTATCCAGCCCGGCCAGTGCCGACGTGTCGGCGCCATCGGTGATCAGCAACAGGGTGCCGGGCGTTTTTTCGGCGACGAGCAGGCGCTTGGCCTGATCGATGACCGCGCCGACATTTTTCCCCGGCTTGCTGATCAGGTCGGTGTTCAGAGCCTGGATAAAGGTGTCGAGCAGCGCCGGATCGTCGGTGGCGGGCAACACCAGATGTGCGCTGCCGGCGTAGGCAATCAAGGCGTTGCGCGACCCGGTGCGGCGCTGGATCAAGTCGTGGAGCTTGTGCTTGGCCGCTTCCAGGCGACTGGGTGGAATATCGTTGGCGTCCATGGACGGCGACAGGTCGACGGCGATGATCAGTGGCGCAAGGTTTTCCAGAAAGTCTGGCCGATCCTGCTCCCAGGTCGGCCCGGCGGCGGCAATGGCGCCCAGTACCAACAGCGCACACACCAGATGCACCGGGCGCAGGCGGTGCTGGTCTTGCGGGGTGATGAGCAGATGCGGCAGCAGGTTCGCGGCGATGTTGCTGCGCAAGCGCCGTTGCAGATCCCGATTGCGCCGCCATAGCAACGGCAGTAGTGCAGCGAACACTGCGAGCAACAGCCACTGGGGACGCAGGAAATGGAAGTCGCTGAGGTTGATGTCCATCTCAGGCCTCCTGCCGTTGACGCGACAGCATCAGGCGTGGAAGCAGCAGGGCGCCTACGTGATAAATCGCCAGCAGGGCAATGGCCGCGCCCAGCGGCCACCAGAACAGATCGCGTTTGGGCTGGTGGCTGAGGGTTTTCACCTGATGCGGGGTGAGCTTGTCGAGGGTGCTGTAGACCTGATCCAGGGCGTTGCGGTCTTCGGCGCGGAAGAAGTGTCCGCCAGTGGCTTCGGCAATGTCTTGCAAGCCTTGCAGGTTGACCTTGGCTTCGCCTTCGGCGTTTGGGTCGCCGATGCCGATGGTGTGAATCACCACGCCTTTGGCGGCGGCCATGGATGCTGCGTGGTCAGGGGTGATGGCGCTGCTGGTGTCATTGCCGTCAGTGAGCAGAATCAGCACTTTTTCTCGCTCGTGGGCCTGATCCAGCAGTTTCAGGCTCAGCCCGATGGCATCGCCGATGGCCGTGTTGGGGCCGGCCATGCCGATGCCGGTGTCATCCAGCAGCAGTGACAGGCTGGCGTGGTCGAGGGTCAACGGCGCCTGCGGATAAGCGCCGGTGCCGAACACGATCAGTCCGATTCGATCGTCTTTACGTTTGTCGATGAACCCGTGCACCACTTCCTTGACCGCGGCCAGGCGATTGATTTTCTGGCCGTTGGCGTCGGTGAAGTCGGTGGTTTCCATCGACTGGGAAATGTCGATGGCCAGCATCAGGTCACGCACTGGCTGCTGGCGTTCGATGGGTTTTTCCACCAACACCGGCCGACTCACCGCCACCAGCAACAGCGCCCAGACCAGCAGGTTCAGCAGCAATTGCCAGCGATTGCTGCGGGTGCCCGCCTGGCTCGGGGCCTGGCCGACGGCGCGGCTCATGGCCCCGAAAAACGGCACGCGTACCGCGCTGCGTGCTTCGCGGTAGTCGGGCAGGTAGCGATAACCGAACCACGGCAACGGCAACAGGATCAGCAGCCAGGGGTAATCAAGCTGCCACATGATGACGCTCCACCCAGGTTTTGCAGGTGCTGAATAACTGCTGGCGCTGATCGTTCGGCATGGCCTGCAATGTTGCGTCAGGCGCGTAGGCCAGCAGCGCCAATTGTTGGCTGAAGTCGGCGGGCAGCGGCTGTTTACAGTGCCGCTGCAAAAACGCCTGCCAGTCCTCTTTCCCCAACGCCGCAGGAGATCCCTGTGGGAGCGGCGGTGCGACGATTCGACTTGCTCGCGAGGGCGTCCGGTCAGTCGACATGGATGTTGAATTGGAGACCCTCTTCGCGAGCAAGCCCGCTCCCACAGGGGATGGCGAGGGCATCGAGAGGGCCACGCGTTTCAGCAATTCAGGAAGCTCGCGCAATGCGTTGAGGTCATTACTGCGTCGCTGCAATTCTTCCAGCCGCACCAACGCTTCGCGCCGATAGCGATCGCGCCGCCATTGCCAGTATCGCCGTCCGCTTGTTACCAACAGCGTAACGAGCAGCAGCGCCAGCAACGCCCACCATCCCCACGTCTGTGGCGCAAAACTGACCGGCGCCGGCAGTGCCATTTCCTTGAGTTGGTCGATGCTCGGGATAGCAGGGTTCATCGACGCCCCCCGGCGAGCTTGCCCAGTTCGGCGCGCAGTTGTTCCCGGGCTTCTGTGGCGGTGCTGAACATCATCAACGGCACCCGGCTGCGGCGCAGCAAGCTAGCGACGTCCTTGAGCCGGCCACTGAGAAAATCACCGAGTGGCTGATGCACCTGGCGTCGTTCCACCGCCAGTTCCACCTGCAATTGCCCTTGGGTGATCAGCAAACGACCGTTTTTCGGCAGGTTGAGTGCCAATGGGTCATAGACCTGCATGGCAATCACATCGTTGTGGGCCGCCAGTTGCCGCATCAGCTGCAAGGTGCGTTCGCCGGCCCCGGCGAAGTCGCTGACGATGCAGATCAGGTGATCGTGACCCGCTACGGCCAGGCACTGCTGCAGGACCTTGTCGAGCTGGTCTTCGCCCTCGGCATCCGGGTTGGCCGCATTGAGTTCGTGATTCTGTTGGGCGATGCGGTTGCACAGCGCTTCGATCCGTTTACGGCTGCGTAGCGGGGCGATGCTGTCGATGCGCTGATCGTTGAATACCAGTCCACCGACGCGGTCGCCGGCGTTGAACACCATCCATGCCGCCAGGGCGCCGAGTTCGGCGGCGACGGCGGATTTGAAGCTGCGTTGCGAGCCAAAGAACATCGACATGCGCTGGTCTACCAGGATCAGCGCCGGACGGTCACGCTCTTCGGTGAACGTGCGCACCACCGGTTTGCCGGTGCGCAGTGATGCCCGCCAATCGAGGTGACGCAAATCGTCCCCCGGCTGATAACGGCGCAGTTCATCAAAGTTCAAGCCGCGGCCACGCAAGCGTGAAGCGTGATTGCCAGCCAGGATGCTGCCCTGGGGCTGGCGTGCGACAAAACTGAGGTCGCGGGCCTTGAACTCCAGCGCCATCAACTGCGCCAGAGAGACATAGACCAATCCATCGGTGCTCACGCCGGAATCGCCACTTTGTCGAGCAGACGGTCGAGTACCTGATCGGCAGTCACGCCGTCGGCCACCGCGTCGTAACTCAATTGCAGGCGATGGCGCAGCACCGGGTGCACCACGGCGCGCACGTTGTCCGGCGAGACGAAGTCCTGGCCCTGCAGCCAGGCGTCGGCCCGGGCACAGCGGTCCAGGCCGATACCACCACGGGGGCTGGCGCCGATGCTGATCCAGCGACCGAGGTCGGCATCGTAGTCGGTCGGGTGGCGCGTGGCATTGATCAGGTCGATCAGGTAACGGTCGAGGGCCGGGGACACATGCACGGCGCTGACTTCCCGGCGCGCGGCGAAAATGACCTCCTGCGCGAGGGCAAAGCCCTGCACGGCGGCTGTCTTGGCGCCGAGTGCCTGTTCTTCTTCACGCAACAGCCGCAGTACCTGGCTTTCGTTTTCCGCGCTCGGGTAATCGAGTAGTACCTTCATCAGGAAGCGGTCCATCTGCGCTTCCGGCAGCGGATACGTGCCTTCCTGTTCGATCGGGTTCTGGGTCGCCACCACAATGAACAGTTCTGGCAGGGCATGGCTGTTGCCGGCCACGGTGATCTGGCGTTCTTCCATGGCTTCGAGCAGTGCCGCCTGGACCTTGGCCGGGGCACGGTTGATTTCGTCGGCCAGGATCAGGTTGCCGAACAGCGGGCCGGGCTGGAAGCGGATTTCGTGCTTGCCTTCGACCTGATGCAACACCTCGGCCCCGGTGATATCCGACGGTAGCAAGTCCGGGGTGAACTGGATGCGGCTCATCTTCGCGTCCAGGTGCCTGGCCAGTGATTTGACCGTGCGGGTCTTGGCCAGGCCGGGCAAGCTTTCGAGGAGCAAATGCCCGTTGGCCAGCAGACCGACGAGCATTTGCCGAATCACCTCGTCCTGGCCAAGCACCGCTTCGGCGATGCTGGCTTGCAGGGCATTGAGGTCGTTGAGTGTGCTCATGCGATCTCCTAGAAAAACGCCAGGGTCAGGTTGACGCTGAAACCATTTCCTTCAGGCCGGTTCTTGGTGTCGAACTCCGGCACCCAACGGGCACTGATGTTGGCTTGGGCGTCGGCGAACTTGCCGCTCCAGCCCACCACCGGGCCGGCACCCACGGAGCGACCACGGAAGCCGCTGTTGGCGCCGGATCCCGAGTCATCGGTGACTTGCTGGATGTAACCCGCCACCAGGCCGGCGCTATAGCCGTTGCCGAATCCGTGGGTCCACAGCGCATCGAGGGTGTAGATGTTGCCGTTGCGATAGTCGGTGGAGTCGTTCTCGGTATAGAACTCCAGGCCACTCGACAGCGTGAATTCACCGCCCTTGCCGTCCAGATGGGTGAACGCGACGGTGGGCATGAAGGTGTAATTGTTCTGTCCGGGGTTGGCCAGGCGATTGTCGTTGTAGGCACCGGTCGGCACGTAGATCGGCAGCGAGAACGAGATGTGGTTGAGCTCGTCGAAGTGGTAACCGGCGGCAATCGGCGTCACCAGCATGTCGGCGAACTGGGTGCCGGTGTCCGAGGTGCCCAGGGTTCTGCCGCGAGGGCCGGTGATGCTCGCCGTAATGTCGGTGTACTGCACCGGCACACCGATGGCCGAGGCGTAATTCCAGCGACCTTTGCCGGTGTCCCAGACATGGGTGAAGTTGGCCATGGTGTAGGACACTTTCATGTCCAGTCCGGTACTCAGGGCACCCACGATCGGTACCTGGGCGCTGCCCTTGAGTTCACCGTCGTACCAGATGCTGGTCAGGGACATGACCCAACCCGGCTCCGGGGGCACGATCCCGGCGTTGGAAAACACTTGTTGCCCGGTGATGGGGCGGCCGACGCCACCCTCGGCCGCCAGTACCCATGGACTGCTGCTGACCATGCACAGCGCCAACAAGGGGCGCACTACGAAAGGCCTGATCATGAATGACTCCGCTTATTATTGTGAGGTCGCTGGCGTCAGCAGCGGCAGTTTCCACTGGCCGTTGTTGACTTCCGGTTTTGGCAGATATAGGCGCAGAACGCCGTAAAACGGACCATTCGGTGCCGGCAGCCAGTTGCTTTGAAAATCTTTGGCCGGTGCCTTGTGCTGCAGGTAAAGGGTCAAGCCGCCATCGGCATCGAGCTTGAGGTCGGGCAACATCCGCGAGTTGATCAAGTAGCGATTGAGTGGATTGGCCACGAGCAATTTGTTCTTGCCGTCGTACATGGTCAGGGACCAGAACGCATCGACCGGGGGCAGGGCGTCCTTGTCGAAATGCAAGGTGTAATCGGTTTTCGACGCGTCGACCGGTTTCCCGTCCTTGTCGATGAAATAGCCGAAGTAGTTCGCCTCTTCGGCGGAGTTGCCGAAGATCCCCATGTTGGCGCCTGCGTAGCGATACAGGTAGTTACCCTTGAGGTGGTCGCGGCTACCGAACAGGTCACCGCTGGTGATCTGGTGGGTGTCGACCCTGGTTTTCTTGAACTCGGCGAACTCGGCCCTGGCGTCACTGATGCCGTCTTCGAGGGCCTTGCGTTGTTCGGCGGTCAGCTCGCTGAGCTTGAACGGCTTGCCGGCCCCGACACCGATTTTTGTGAAGCGCGCCAACAGGTCTTTTTCCACGTCCTGGGCCGGGGTGAACGCCAGCATAAAGTTCAGGTAGCGGAACAGGTCCGGGGTTTCGCTCATGGTCGGCGTCGGTTTCGGCCAGTCGATTTTCGGCGCGGCGGCGGGTGGCTTCTGCTTGACGTAATGGCTCAGGGTTTCAACCTTGTAGCCCTTCTGGATCTGCTTGACCTTGGCCAGGTCTTTTTCATCGAACAACTGCGTGCGGTACAGCGCGTACGCGATGTTGCTTTCACTGCGCACCATGCGGTCGATGTTGACCGGTTGCTGACCTTGCCAGGTCGGGCCGGCAATCATGTAGTGACCACCGTTGTTGCCCGTGCTGCGAGTACCCAGATAGCCAAAGTTCTGGGTGTAGGCGTCGATCAGTTGCACCGAGTAATAACGATGTTCTTCGATGGGTGGCAGGGTCAGCACCAGTGGTTCGGCGCGCAAATCCATCCAGACGAAGGAGTAGGGCGTGTCGGAGTTCGGGGTGACGAACGCCGTGTCCTTCGCGGTAAATGCCTTGGCGGTGTTGCCAATCTGATTGAACGGCGCCTTGAAGTTCGGCCCCTTCCTGTCCACGGCTTGGGTATAGAGGGTCTTGTACATCTCCACCACCGGGAAACCGTATAGATAAGCCTCCTTGGCAATGGCCCGGGCTTCGTCCGGGCTGGCAGTGAAGTCGGAACTGGCACCTGCACCACAGCTGACGAACATGGTCATCAGGCTGAAACCGGCTGCGCGAATTGCACCGTGCATATGAAAGTCCTTATTTACCGAAGGTGACGTTGAGCCCGGCGTACAGCGTGAACTGTGGCAAGCCGTCGCCTTTGCGGTCGACGGTCCACTGCGGTTCGATAAAGGCATTGAGGATATTGGACCCGGATTTCCAGGCTTTGCCGCCACCCAAACCGAGTGGGATGTAATGGGTGTTGTTCTTCAGGTCGAAGGTCCAGATGCCGGTCGAACGCAGGTACCAGCCTTTCTCCAGGTTGTGGATGATGAACGGCTGGAAGGTTGCTGATTCCACGTGCGGACGGTCGTGATCACCGGCGAACGAACTCTGGTATTGAACCAGTGCGCCAAGCAGCCCGCGTGGCGAAGCGTCGATGGCGATGGCGGAAAGTCCGGCCTGCCATTTGCCAGTCCCCAATTCGTCCTGCCCGGCGGTCGGCGCGGTAATTTGCGGGCCGACGCCCAACTGCACGCCTTCGGTCTTGAGCAGGAAAATGTCGAACAGGTTCAGGTCGCCGATGCCGGTGCTGTAGCCGTTATGCGGATCAGGACGGGTGCTGACGGGGAGGGTGACGCGCAGTAATTGCGGGACGCCGATAAAGTCATTCGGAGCCATCGGCAGCGCGCCACGCAACAGGGCATCGTTGGTGTGAGCGTTGGTATCGAACAGCTTGGGTGTGTAGTAATCCTGAAGGTTGACGCCAGGCGCCAGGTTCAGCGGGTTGTTACTTTTGTTGGCCGTCTCGGCGTTATCCGCGTGAGCACAAAAAACAGGCGTAAGCGAAGTCACCCAGACAAAGGCGTACTTCCCCAATTTCTTAGACATTATTCCCCCGGATCCCTGGTGGCTGATTGGGTATACGGCCGTTTTGTTTGGCCGTAACCGCGTAATCCCTTTCCGATCAAGCCTGTAGGACTCGTCAGCTGACGTTAGCAGCTAGCCACGGGTTATCCAGTAGAACGAATTAATTCTTTGGTTTTTTGTGCAGGTTTCCGTTGTTTTTGTGTACTAAAAAGTTAATGCGGATCAATGGCTTGCCCGACAAAGTTGAGTGGCTGTCTAGTTAATGTGGGAGCGGGCTTGCTCGCGAAAGCGGAGTACCAGTCGACATCGTTGCTGGATCAGACGGCCTTTTCGCGAGCAAGCCCGCTCCCACAGGAAACTGAGGAAAGGGTTGAGTCAGTCAGTTCTTCTTCGCCTGCTCCCAAACCCGCTCTTCCTGCTCGCGCAGTTCCGGCGTGAACTCGGCTCCAAAGTCCTCAGCCTCAAACACCTGGCGAATCTCGATCTCGGCCTCGGTGCCCGGCATCGGATTGGGGCAGCGCTTGACCCATTCGATGGCTTCCTCCCTGGACTTCACTTTCCACAACCAGAAACCGGCAATCAGTTCCTTGGTTTCGATGAAGGGACCGTCGATCACCGTGCGTTTGTCTCCTGAAAACTTTACACGTGTGCCTTTGCTGCTCGGGTGCAGGCCTTCGCCCGCGAGCATGATGCCGGCCTTGACCAGTTCTTCGTTGTAGTTGCCCATGGCCGTCAGCAGTTCCTGGCTGGGCATGACGCCGGCTTCGGATTCCTGGCTGGCTTTGATGATGATCATAAATCGCATGGTGATGTCTCCGTTGTAATTGAATGACTCGCTCAATGGTCGAATGGCGGCGGTGCAAATCGACAGCACGCTGAACAAAATTGTCGTAGGTAACACCTTGGCAGATTTATTTTCGACTTCCATTTCACTACACGGTATTTCTGGCCCATCTGTTTACTGACCAAAGGAATGTGTCCCCTATGCCAACCTTGCAGCTCACCACGCTCATTCCCGGTCGTACACCCGAAGACGTCCTCGACTTTTGCCTGGAAGGCATCAACTTCCCGAAAATTTTCCCTGAACGCATCACCCCGCTGGGCGATGTCGACCTGAGTCTTTTGCGGATTGAAGCCGGGCGGCAATTTCGCTTTCGCCACTGGATGTTCAACGTGATTCCAATGAACTGGACGGTGGTGATCCGTGAAGTCGGCGAAATGCATTTCATCGACGAGATGCTCAAGGGACCGATGCGTGCCTTTCGTCACGAACATCGCGTAGCAGCAGGCGAGGGCGGTACGCTATATACCGACCGGGTCACCTACTCGGCGTTGGGGGGTGCTCCTCTGGAGTGGTTGCTGGTCAATGGCTACATGCGGCGGATTTTCGAGGCGCGGCACCGCAATATGCTGGAGTTACTCAAGTAACACCGCTGTCCCTGTGGAGTGGGCTTGCCCGCGAAAGCGATCTGTCAGTCACTGCGATGCTGAATGTGCTGCCGTATTCGCGGACAAGCCCGCTCCCACAGGGTCTTGTAGTGAGTGAGAACGCGCGTGTATCCAGTTTTGTGCGCTGATACATGACAATTTATGTTTGGCCATAGGTCGTCGGACAATTTCGTGGTTAACTTCGGCCTCGTCAAAATTCTCCACACCAACGTCAGAAGGACTCCGTTCATGGCTCAAGTCACTCTCAAAGGCAACCCGGTTCAAGTCAACGGCCAACTGCCACAAGCCGGTTCCAAGGCGCCAGCCTTTTCCCTGGTTGCCGGCAATCTGTCCGACGTCACCCTGAAAGACTTTGCCGGCAAGCGCAAAGTACTGAACATTTTCCCAAGCGTTGACACCCCGACCTGCGCCACCTCCGTGCGCAAATTCAACGCCCAGGCCAGCGACGTGGCCAACACTGTCGTACTGTGCATCTCCGCTGACCTGCCGTTCGCCCAGGCCCGCTTCTGCGGCGCCGAAGGCCTGGAAAACGTACAGAACCTGTCGACCCTGCGCGGCGCCGAGTTCATCCAGAACTACGGCGTGGCCATCGCTGACGGCCCGCTCAAGGGCCTGACCGCTCGTGCCGTCGTGGTTCTGGACGAAAACGACAACGTGCTGCACAGCGAGCTGGTTGGCGAAATCGCTGACGAGCCGAACTACGAAGCGGCACTTGCCGTTCTGAAGTAAGTACGCCGTTACAATTCTTAACACCCCCGCTGTCAATAATGCTGTTGTAGGAGCGAGCTTGCTCGCGATGGACTCAAGAACGCTGCGTTTCGTCAGTAGACATGCGTTATCGTTAACGACCATCGCGAGCAAGCTCGCTCCTACACTGAGCGGCATTACCCCCCTGTCCAGGCCGTTTTCATTTGTGCTTCAGTGTTTTAGATAAAACTCCTGTTACGTAAGCAGAAGGTAAATTGCCGGTAAAGGCGCTTTGCTTAAAACCCGCCAGTGCTTATCGTTCAGCCTCATGTAAAAGAAGCCCACGCGCCCAATGGTTGATCACTCAATGCAATCCTCCGCTTCCCGTAGTCCCCGTCGCTGGCTGTTCGGCCTGCTTGTCCTGCTGGTCATCGCCGCCCTGTGCTGGAAATTCTGGCCCGGCAGCGCTGCACCCAAAGAGGCTGCGGGGCAGAAAGCCGTTGCCGGACATACCGGCAGGTCGGGTGGAATGCGACCTGGATTCGGCGGCGCGTCCGGGCCGGTACCGGTGCGTGTGGCGCCGGCAGTCAAGGGTGACTTCCCGCTGTATTTCAAGGCGCTGGGCACGGTCACGGCACTGAACACCATCAATGTCCGCAGCCGCGTCGGCGGAGAGCTGGTCAAGATCTATTTCGAAGAAGGGCAGATGGTCAAGGCAGGCGACCTGCTGGCCGAAATCGACCCGCGTCCTTACCAGAACGCCTTGCTCCAGGCGGAAGGCACCTTGCTGCAGAATCAGGCGCAGTTGAAGAACGCCCAAGTCGATGTCGAGCGTTATCGCGGCCTCTACAAGGAAGACAGTATCGCCAAGCAGACCCTGGACACCGCCGAAGCGCTGGTCGGTCAATTCCAGGGCACGGTCAAGACCAATCAGGC
Source organism: Pseudomonas sp. GW821-FHT01C01 (assembly GCF_059422645.1). Classification (NCBI taxonomy): domain Bacteria; kingdom Pseudomonadati; phylum Pseudomonadota; class Gammaproteobacteria; order Pseudomonadales; family Pseudomonadaceae; genus Pseudomonas; species Pseudomonas sp. GW821-FHT01C01. The sequence goes on from NZ_JBWKXF010000033.1 coordinate 20,870, forward strand.
CGCCGTCAACGATGCCAGGCTCAACCTCGAATTCACCAGGATCCGCGCGCCAATCACCGGTCGCGTGGGCCTGCGTCAACTGGACGTCGGCAACCTGGTAGCCGCCAACGACACCACAGCATTGGCGATCATCACCCAGACCCAACCGATCAGCGTGGCCTTCACCCTGCCGGAAAACAGCCTCGACACCGTGCTCGCCCGTTATCGTAGCGGGGCCAGATTGCCCGCTGAAGCCTGGGATCGCGGTGATACCAAGTTGCAGGCCACTGGCGTATTGCAGAGCCTCGACAACCAGATCGACGTCACCACCGGCACCCTCAAGTTCAAGGCCCGTTATGAGAACAGCGATCAGTCGCTGTTCCCCAACCAGTTCGTCAACGTGCGCCTGCTGGCCGACACGCTCAAGGACGTCGTACTCGCGCCTTCCGCCGCGATCCAGTTCGGCACTAATGGCACGTTCGTCTATGCCCTGGACGGGGACAAGAAGGTCAAGATCCGTCAGTTGAAAGTCGGCGCCAGCGATGGCCTGAACACCGTGGTCACTGAAGGCCTGGCCGTGGGCGAGCGGGTCGTGCTGGAGGGTACCGACCGCCTGAAGGACGGCAGTGACGTGGAAGTGGTCAACGACAGCCAGGACGTGCCGGTCACACCGACCGAACACCTGCAAGGCAAGTCGGCGACCAACGCGGCTGAGCCTGCGACCACTGACAAGGCGAAAAAGGGCGGCGCATGAATCTCTCGCGGCTGTTCATCCTTCGCCCGGTAGCCACCACGCTGAGCATGCTGGCCATTATCCTGGCCGGCGTCATCGCTTATCGATTGCTGCCGGTGTCGGCATTGCCCCAGGTCGATTACCCGACCATTCGCGTCATGACCCTGTACCCCGGCGCCAGCCCGGATGTCATGACCAGCGCGGTGACTGCGCCGCTTGAGCGGCAGTTCGGGCAAATGCCCGGTCTGACGCAAATGGCTTCCACCAGTTCCGGCGGCGCGTCGGTGCTGACCCTGCGTTTCAGCCTCGACATCAATATGGACGTGGCCGAGCAACAAGTGCAGGCGGCGATCAACGCCGCGACCAATTTGCTGCCCAAGGACCTGCCGGCACCGCCGGTGTACAACAAGGTCAACCCGGCCGACACGCCGGTGCTGACCCTTGCCATCACCTCCAAAACCATGCTGTTGCCCAAGCTCAACGATCTGGTCGATACGCGCATGGCGCAAAAGATTGCCCAGATCAGCGGCGTCGGCATGGTCAGCATTGCCGGCGGCCAGCGTCAGGCCGTGCGCATCAAGGTCAATCCCGAGGCGTTGGCGGCCAACGGCTTGAACCTGTCGGACGTGCGCACGCTGATCGGTGCCTCCAACGTCAACCAGCCCAAGGGCAACTTCGACGGCCCGACCCGGGTTTCGATGCTCGATGCCAACGATCAACTGACCTCGCCCAAGGACTACGCCAACCTGATCCTGGCCTACGCCAATGGCGCGCCGTTGCGGCTCAAGGACGTGGCAGAAATCGTCGACGGTGCCGAGAACGAGCGGCTCGCTGCGTGGGCCAACGAGAATCAGGCCGTACTGCTGAACATCCAGCGTCAGCCGGGTGCCAACGTGATCGAGGTAGTGGACCGGATCAAGGCCCTGTTGCCGAGCATCACCGATAACCTGCCGGCCGGCCTCGACGTGGTGGTGCTGACCGACCGCACCCAGACTATCCGCGCCTCGGTCAAGGACGTGCAGCACGAACTGTTGATCGCCATCGCCCTGGTGGTCATGGTCACCTTCCTGTTCCTGCGTCGCGCCAGCGCCACGATCATTCCGTCGGTGGCGGTACCGCTGTCGCTGATCGGCACGTTCGGCGTGATGTACCTGGCAGGGTTCTCGGTCAACAACCTGACCCTGATGGCCCTGACCATCGCCACCGGTTTTGTGGTGGACGACGCGATCGTCATGCTGGAGAACATTTCCCGATTCATCGAGGAGGGCGACAGCCCGTTGAACGCAGCGCTCAAGGGCGCCAAACAGATCGGTTTCACCCTGATCTCGCTGACGTTGTCGTTGATCGCCGTGCTGATCCCGCTGCTGTTCATGGCGGACGTGGTCGGGCGGTTATTTCGTGAGTTCGCCATCACGCTGGCGGTGGCGATCCTGATTTCCCTGGTCGTTTCCCTGACGCTTACGCCGATGATGTGCGCGCGGCTGCTCAAGCGTGAACCCAAGGAAGAAGAGCAGGGCCGTTTCTACCGCGCCAGCGGCGCGTTCATCGACTGGATGATCGCCGCTTACGGACGCAAGTTGCAGTGGGTACTCAAGCACCAGCCGCTGACCTTGATGGTGGCGATTGGCACCCTGGCGCTGACGGTTTTCCTGTACATGGTGGTGCCCAAGGGCTTCTTCCCGGTGCAGGACACCGGGGTTATCCAGGGCATTTCCGAAGCACCGCAATCGATTTCCTTCGCCGCCATGAGCGAGCGCCAACAGGAACTGGCCAAGGTCATTCTGGCCGACCCGGCCGTCGAGAGCCTGTCTTCCTACATTGGCGTGGACGGCGACAACTCGACCCTCAACAGCGGTCGGTTGCTGATCAACCTCAAGTCGCACCACGACCGCGACCTGAGTGCAATGCAAGTGATTGCCCGCCTGCAACCGGAGCTGGACAAGCTGGTCGGCATCCGCCTGTTCATGCAGCCGGTGCAGGACCTGACCATTGAGGACCGGGTCAGCCGTACGCAGTACCAGTTCAGCATGTCGTCGCCGGACTCGGAACTGCTGAGCCTGTGGAGCGGGCGCCTGGTCGAGGCCCTGGCCGACCGCCCGGAATTGACCGACGTTGCCAGCGATTTGCAGGACAAGGGCTTGCAGGTTTATCTGGTGATCGACCGCGATGCGGCGTCGCGGGTCGGTGTGTCGGTGTCGAACATCACCGATGCGCTGTACGACGCCTTTGGTCAACGGCAGATTTCCACGATCTACACCCAGGCGAGCCAGTACCGCGTGGTGCTGCAATCGCAGGCCGGCGAAAAGATCGGCCCGGATGCGCTGAACCAGATTCACGTCAAGACCACCGATGGCGGGCAGGTACGCCTGTCCAGCCTGGCGCATATCGAGGAGCGCCAGGCGCAATTGGCGATCACCCACATCGGCCAGTTCCCGGCAGTGATGATGTCTTTCAACCTCGCGCCCGGCGTGGCGTTGGGGCATGCCGTGCAGATCATCGAGCAGGTGCAGAAGGACATCGGCATGCCGATTGGCGTGCAGACCCAGTTCCAGGGCGCGGCCGAAGCCTTCCAGGCCTCGCTGTCGAGCACCTTGCTGCTGATTTTGGCGGCGGTGGTGACCATGTACATCGTGCTGGGCGTGCTCTATGAGAGCTATATCCACCCGATCACCATTCTTTCGACCTTGCCTTCGGCGGCGGTGGGCGCCTTGCTGGCGTTGATCCTCAGCGGCAACGACCTGGGCATGATTGCGATCATCGGTATCATTCTGCTGATCGGCATCGTGAAGAAGAACGCGATCATGATGATCGACTTCGCCCTCGACGCTGAGCGCAATCAGGGCATGGACCCGCAAACGGCGATCTATCAGGCGGCATTGCTGCGTTTCCGGCCGATCCTGATGACCACCCTGGCCGCGTTGTTCGGTGCGGTGCCGTTGATGCTGGCCACCGGTTCCGGCGCAGAACTGCGCCAGCCGCTGGGTCTGGTGATGGTCGGCGGCCTGTTGCTGAGCCAGATTCTGACGCTGTTCACTACGCCGGTGATTTACCTGTATTTCGACCGTCTCGGTCGGCGCTTTGGCAAGACCGGCGCTCAGGAGGCGGCGGTATGACGGCATGCATAACCTGTGGGAGCGGGGCTCGCGAAGGCGTCCGGTCAGTTGACAGGGATGTTGAATGCAAGGCCCTCTTCGCGAGCAAGCCCGCTCCCACAGGGGGGCAGCAGGGCTCGTGGGTTGGTGTCGGGAGCCGTCATCGATGAATCTCTCGGGACCTTTCATCAAGCGTCCGGTCGCGACCATGTTGCTGAGCCTCGCGATTATGCTGCTGGGCGGCGTGAGCTTCGGTTTGCTGCCCGTATCGCCGCTGCCGCAAATGGACTTTCCGGTGATCGTGGTGCAGGCCAGCCTGCCCGGCGCCAGCCCCGAGGTGATGGCGTCGACCGTGGCCACGCCGCTGGAGCGCTCCTTCGGCGCCATCGCCGGGATCAACACCATGAGCAGCCGTTCCAGCCAGGGTTCGACCCGGGTGATCCTGCAATTCGACCTGGACCGCGACATCAACGGCGCGGCGCGGGAAGTGCAGGCGGCCATCAATGCTTCGCGCAACCTGCTGCCCAGCGGGATGCGCAGCATGCCGACTTACAAGAAGGTCAACCCGTCCCAGGCGCCGATCATGGTGCTGTCGCTGACCTCGGATGTGCTGGAAAAAGGCCAGCTCTATGACCTGGCCTCGACGATCCTGTCCCAGAGCCTGTCCCAGGTGCAGGGCGTCGGTGAGGTGCAGATCGGCGGCAGTTCCCTGCCAGCGGTGCGTATCGAGCTTGAACCGCAGTCGCTGAACCAGTACGGCGTGGCCCTGGACGATGTGCGCAACACCATCGCCAATGCCAACGTGCGCCGGCCCAAGGGCTCGGTGGAAGATGATCAACGGCTGTGGCAGGTCCAGGCCAACGACCAGTTGGAAAAAGCCAAGGACTACGAGTCGCTGATCATCCACTACAACGGCGGCGCGGCCCTGCGCCTGAAGGATGTGGCGAAGGTCAGCGATGGCGTCGAGGACCGCTACAACAGCGGTTTCTTCAACGATGACGCAGCGGTATTGCTGGTGATCAACCGGCAGGCCGGCGCCAACATCATCGAGACGGTCAACGAAATCAAGGCCCAGTTGCCGGCGTTGCAGGCGGTACTGCCGGCCAGCGTCAAACTGAACCTGGCCATGGACCGTTCGCCGGTGATCAAAGCGACGCTGCACGAAGCGGAAATGACCCTGCTGATCGCCGTGGCCCTGGTGATTCTGGTGGTGTTCCTGTTCCTCGGTAACTTCCGCGCCTCGCTGATCCCGACCCTGGCGGTGCCGGTGTCGCTGGTCGGCACTTTTGCCGTGATGTACCTCTACGGCTTTTCGCTGAACAACCTGTCGCTGATGGCGCTGATCCTGGCCACCGGGCTGGTGGTGGACGATGCCATCGTGGTGCTGGAGAACATTTCCCGGCACATCGACGAAGGCGTGCGGCCGATGAAGGCCGCGTACCTCGGTGCTCAGGAAGTCGGCTTTACCTTGCTGTCGATGAACGTGTCGCTGGTGGCGGTGTTCCTGTCGATCCTGTTCATGGGCGGAATCATTGAAAGCCTGTTCCGCGAATTTTCCATCACCCTGGCGGCCGCCATCGTGGTGTCGCTGGTGGTGTCGTTGACCCTGACGCCGATGCTTTGCGCCCGCTGGCTCAAGCCGCATACGCCGGGGCAGGAGAACCGCCTGCAACGCTGGAGCCAGCAGACCAACGAGTGGATGGTCGGCAAGTACGCCACCAGCCTCGACTGGGTGCTGCGGCACAAACGCCTGACGTTGCTCAGTCTGTTTGTGACAATCGGCGTCAACATTGCGCTGTATGTTGTTGTTCCTAAAACATTTATGCCGCAACAGGATACCGGGCAACTGATCGGTTTCGTGCGCGGCGACGATGGCCTGTCCTTCAGCGTCATGCAGCCGAAGATGGAGATTTTCCGCCGTGCGGTATTGAAGGACGAGGCGGTAGAAAGCGTCGCCGGGTTCATCGGCGGCTCCAACGGCACCAACAACGCCTTCATGCTGGTGCGCCTGAAACCGATCAAGGAACGCAACATTTCCGCGCAGAAAGTCATCGAACGCCTGCGCAAGGAAATGCCCAAGGTTCCCGGTGCACAGCTGATGCTCATGGCGGATCAGGACCTGCAATTCGGTGGCGGCCGTGAGCAGACCACCTCGCAATACTCGTACATCCTGCAAAGTGGGGATCTTGGGGCATTGCGCGAGTGGTATCCGAAAGTCGTCACCGCGCTCAGGGCCTTGCCGGAGCTGACGGCGATTGACGCGCGGGAAGGCCGTGGTGCCCGGCAAGTGACCCTGATCGTCGACCGTGACCAGGCCAAGCGCCTGGGTGTCGACATGGACATGGTCACGGCGGTGCTGAACAACGCCTACAGTCAGCGGCAGATTTCGACCATCTACGACAGCCTCAACCAGTATCAGGTGGTGATGGAGGTCAACCCGAAGTACGCCCAGGACCCGATTACCCTCAAGCAGGTCCAGGTGATCACCGCTGACGGCGCGCGGATCCCGTTGTCGACCTTCGCGCATTACGAAAACAGCCTGGAAAACGACCGGGTCAGCCACGAGGGCCAGTTCGCCTCGGAAAGCATTTCCTTCGACATGGCCGAAGGCGTGACGGTGGAGCAGGGTACAGCCGCCATCGAGCGGGCGATCGCCAAGGTGGGGTTGCCGGAAGATGTGATCGTGAAGATGGCCGGCACCGCCGATGCCTTTGCCGCCACGCAAAAAAGCCAGCCGTTCATGATTCTCGGCGCGCTGGTGGCGGTGTATCTGGTGCTGGGGGTGCTGTACGAAAGCTACATTCATCCGCTGACCATCCTGTCCACCCTGCCGTCAGCCGGGGTCGGCGCGTTGCTGTCGATCTATGCGCTGGGCGGCGAGTTCAGCCTGATTTCGTTGCTGGGGCTGTTTCTGCTGATCGGCGTGGTCAAGAAAAACGCGATTCTGATGATCGACCTGGCGTTGCAGCTGGAGCGACACCAGGGCATGGCACCGCTGGAGTCGATTCGCAGCGCCTGCCTGCAACGTTTGCGACCTATTCTGATGACCACCCTGGCGGCGATCCTCGGTGCCTTGCCGTTGCTGCTGAGCCGCGCCGAAGGGGCGGAAATGCGCCAGCCGCTGGGCCTGACCATCATCGGCGGGCTGATCTTCAGTCAGGTGCTGACGCTTTACACCACCCCGGTGGTTTACCTCTATCTCGACAAACTGCGCCATGGCTTCAATAAATGGCGTGGGGTGCGTACCGATGCTGCTCTGGAAACTCCGCTATGACTGAACGTTCGCTTTTCAACCTGGCTGCACCGCTGATCACGGCTCGAGGCTCGCGTTTGTTGAGCCTGTCGCTGTGCGTGGCGATGCTCAGTGCCTGCGCCGTCGGCCCGGATTATCAGCGCCCGCAAACCGCCGAGCCGGCGCAGTACAAGGCTGCGGAGGGCTGGCGTCAGGCCAACCCGAGCGATGCCCTGGCTCGCGGCGCGTGGTGGGAGTTGTACGGCGACCGGCAACTCAATGACCTGATCGACAAACTCAACAGCTCCAATCAGACCGTGGCCCAGTCCGAGGCGCAGTTCCGTCAGGCCCAGGCATTGGTGCGCAGTGCTCGCGGGGCTTTTTTCCCGACGGTCGACCTGAACGTCAGCAAGAACCGTTCAAGCCAGGGCACCGGCAGCAGCAGCTCCAGCCTGAGCAGTTCGTCCAGCGGTATTCGCAATACGTACTCGACCCAGGTGGGTGTCAGTTGGGAGGCGGATGTGTGGGGCAAGCTGCGCCGTGGCCTCGAAGCCGACACCGCCAATGCCCAGGCAAGCTTTGCCGATCTGGCTGCGATGCGCCTGAGCCAACAGTCGGAGCTGGTGCAGAATTACCTGCAATTGCGCGTGATCGATGGCCAGAAGCGCTTGCTCGAAGACACGGTCTCGGCTTATCAGCGGTCGCTGAAGATGACCGAAAACCAGTACCGCGCCGGCGTATCCGGCAAGGACGCCGTGGCCCAGGCCCAGACCCAGCTCAAGAGCACCGAAGCGGACATGGTCGACCTGATCTGGCAACGCGCGCAGTTCGAGAACGCCATTGCCGTGCTGATCGGCCTGCCGCCGGCGGAATTCAGCCTGGCGGAAAGCAGCGACATTCCACAGTTGCCGCAAGTACCGCCGGCACTGCCTTCGCAGTTGCTGGAGCGTCGCCCGGACATCGCGTCCGCCGAGCGCTCGGTGATGGCCGCCAACGCCAACATCGGCGTGGCCAAGGCTGCCTATTACCCCGACCTGACATTGAACATGAACGGCGGTTACAGCAGCAGCACGTATTCCAACTGGATCAGCCTGCCGAACCGCTTCTGGTCGGTAGGACCGCAATTGGCCATGACCCTGTTCGACGGCGGCCAGCGCTCGGCGGAAGTCGACCGCAGTGAAGCGGCCTATGACGAAACCGTGGCCAAGTACCGCCAGACCGTGCTGGACGGATTCCGCGAGGTGGAAAACTTCCTGGTGCAGCTCAAGGTGCTGCAGGACGAAGCCGTCGTGCGCCAACAGGCACTGGATGCCGCCCGTGAATCGCTGCGCCTGACCCAGAATCAGTACAAGGCCGGTTTGATTGCGTACATCGATGTGGTCGTGACCCAGGCGGCGGCGCTGAGCAACGAGCGCAGTAACCTGGACCTGTTGCAAAGCCGCTTGATCGCCAGCGTGCAGTTGATTGCCGCGTTGGGGGGTGGCTGGGATGGGCAACTCCAGGTGAGCGATAGCCAATAACCGTTGAACGCTGCAATCCCTGTAGGAGCGGGCTTGCCCGCGAA
>NZ_JBWKXF010000033.1:29563-62380 GCF_059422645.1 Pseudomonas sp. GW821-FHT01C01
TACGAAGGCGGAGTGTCAGGCGACAAAGACGTTGGAAATGACGGCCTCTTCGCTGGCAAGCCAGCTCCTACCGGGTTTTGGGTGGATGCGGGATTTGGGGATGGCACAAATCCAACTGTAGGAGCGGGCTTGCCCGCGAAGGCGGAGTGTCAGGCGACAAAGACGTTGGAAATGACGGCCTCTTCGCTGGCAAGCCAGCTCCTACCGGGTTTTGCGCCTGACGCGAGTTAATGTGAAACCTTAAAACAAGCGTTTCATCGGACTGATGGCCCTTTGCTCATTTTGTGAGTGCGTTCTCATTTGGAATCAGTACAATCGCCGCATTTTCCCCCGGCGAGAATCGATACCATTAACGGGGGCATTCGCGAGAAGTCCCCATGCTCATCGGTAGCTATTCCCCCACCCTGGTTATCATTTCACTCTGTGTAGCGATTCTCGCCTCATACACCGCACTCGACCTGACCGGGCGCATTGCCACCGCCAAGGGGCGCGCCGTGCATTTATGGACCGCGGGCGGGGCCATTGCCATGGGCATCGGCATCTGGTCGATGCACTTTATCGGCATGCTCGCGTTCGAGTTGCCCATCGACCTGGGCTACGACGGCACGATCACCCTGTTGTCGCTGTTGATCGGCGTGCTCTCCAGCGGATTCGCGCTGTGGCTGGTCAGCCAGCCGCAATTGCCGGCCTGGCAACTGGCTTTTGGCGCGTTGGTCATGGGCGCCGGCATCAGCGCGATGCACTACACCGGCATGGCCGCCATGCGCATGCAACCGGGTATCGACTACGACCCGACGCTGTTCGGTGCTTCGCTGATGATTGCTGTCGGTGCTTCGGGCGCGGCATTGTGGATCGCTTTCCGTTTGCGCCAACACACACCTTATGTCCGTCTGATCCGTGGCGGTGCCGCTGTGATCATGGGCATCGCCATCGTCGGCATGCACTACACGGGAATGGCCGCCGCACGCTTTGCCGACGGCAGCTTTTGCGGGGCAGCAGTCAATGGGTTGAGCGGCAAGGGCCTGGACAACCTGGTGCTGATCACCACGTTGGCGGTGCTGAGCATCGCCTTACTGACCTCGATTCTCGATGCACGCCTGGAGGCGCGCACCGCGAATCTGGCCCAGTCGCTGACCGAGGCCAACCGTGAACTGACCCAACTGGCCCTGCACGACACCCTCACCGGGTTGCCGAACCGGATGTTGCTCGCCGATCGAATCGATCAGGCCATGTCGCGGGTCCGCGAAGAGGGTGGTTGCTTTGCCCTGATGTTCATCGATCTGGACGGCTTCAAACCGGTCAACGATGCCTTTGGCCATCACATGGGTGATCTGCTGTTGCGCGAAGTGGCCTTGCGCCTGCGCGAAGAATTGCGCAGCCAGGACACCCTGGCGCGGATCGGCGGCGACGAGTTCGTGTTGCTGGTGCAATTGAGCGAGCAGATCGACGCCTTGAACCTTGCGGCCCGTCAGGTCGGGTTGATTGCGGGTGCGTTCCGGGTTGCCGAACATGATTTGCACATTTCTGCCAGCGTCGGCATCGCGCTCTACCCGGGAAACGGTCAGTCCGCCCATGAATTGCTGATGAACGCCGACGCGGCGATGTATCACGCCAAGGGCTCGGGTAAAAACGGCTACAGCTTTTTCGACGCGTCGATGAACAGCAACGCCCGCAAACAGCTGCAATTGCTGCAAGACCTGCGCAATGCCTTGGAACATCAGGAATTCAGCCTGCATTACCAGCCCAAGTTCGATGCCAGCAATGGTCGCCCGGTGGGCGCCGAGGCGTTGCTGCGCTGGGAGCACCCGACCCAGGGGATGCTGTTGCCGGACAAATTCATCGAACTCGCGGAGAAAACCGGGCTGATCATTCCGATCGGCGAATGGGTACTCAACGAAGCCTGCCGCCAGATGCGCGAGTGGTACGTGCTGGGCTACACCGAGTGGCGCATCGCGGTGAACCTTTCGGCCATCCAGTTCTGTCATTCCGGGTTGGTCCGCAGCGTCGCCAAGGCCCTGGCGGCACATCATCTGCCGGCCAACAGCCTGACCCTGGAAATCACTGAAACCACCGCCATGAGCGATGCCGATGCGAGCATGACGGTGCTTCAGGAGCTGTCGGACATGGGCGTCGACCTGTCCATCGACGATTTTGGTACTGGCTATTCGAGTTTGATGTACCTCAAGCGCCTGCCGGCCAACGAGCTGAAGATCGACCGCGGTTTTGTCCGGGACCTGGAGCGCGACAGCGATGACGCCGCCATCGTATCGGCCATCGTGGCCCTCGGCCAGGCGCTGGGGTTGCGCATCGTTGCCGAAGGTGTCGAGACGGGAGTGCAGCAGGACTTCCTGACGCAACTCGGTTGCGATTCGTTGCAGGGTTACCTGCTGGGGCATCCGCTGCCGGCCGAAGGTTTCATGGTGGAAATCCATCGCGGCGAGGCACTGGTTGCCAGTTGATCTGTGGTGAGGGAGCTTGCTGTGGCGAGGGAGCTCGCTCTCGCTGGGTCGCAAAGCGGCCCGCGCTTTTCAGCCTACAGCGCCAACTGAAATCCGGACTGCTTCGCAGCCGAACGGGAGCAAGCGCCCTCGCCACAAAGCGCTGCCGAATTCATGCAAAAACCATCAATGGCGGTTATTCTTGGCCCCGACCGCTTAAGCTTTGATTGGGGGGGTACGCTTGCATGGACAAAGTCATCGTCATCACCGGCGGCAGCCGCGGCATTGGTGCCGCCACCGCCCTGTTGGCCGCCGCGCAGGGCTATCGGATCTGCATCAACTACCAGGCTGACGAACAGGCCGCGCTCGGCGTGCTGGAGCAAGTCCGAGCCCTCGGTGCGCAAGCCATTGCGGTGCGGGCCGACGTCAGCATCGAAGACGAAGTCATCGCGCTGTTCAATCGGGTAGACAGTGAACTGGGGCGGGTCACCGCGCTGGTGAACAACGCCGGCACCGTCGGGCACAAGTCCCGGGTCGACGAAATGTCCGAGTTCCGCATTCTCAAAATCATGAAAACCAACGTCCTGGCGCCGATCCTCTGCGCCAAGCACGCGATCCTGCGCATGTCACCCAAGCACGGCGGACAGGGCGGCAGCATCGTCAACGTGTCCTCGGTGGCCGCGCGTCTGGGCGCGCCCAACGAGTACGTCGACTACGCCGCCTCCAAAGGCGCGCTCGACACCTTCACCATCGGCCTGTCCAAGGAAGTCGCGGGTGAGGGGATTCGCGTCAACGCCGTGCGTCCCGGCTACATCTACACCGATTTCCATGCCTTGAGCGGCGACCCGGATCGGGTCAGCAAGCTGGAATCGGCGATCCCGATGGCCCGGGGCGGGCGGCCGGATGAAGTGGCGGAGGCGATTGTCTGGTTGCTGTCGGACAAGGCGTCTTATGCGACGGGGACTTTCGTCGATCTCGGCGGTGGACGTTGATCTGAGGTTTGTGTTGTCAGTGCTGGCCTCTTCGCGGGCAAGCCCGCTCCCACAGGGATTCTTCACCGGAAATACCTGGTGGGAGCGGGCTTGCTCGCGAAGGCGTTAGTGCAGGCAACATCTAACCCTCAAAACGACCGCACAATCCGCCCCAACGTCTCCATCGCCTTCTCCGCAGCCTCATCCCACGGGCTCCCGTAATTCAAGCGAATGCAATTCCTGAACCGCTGCGTCGGCGAGAAAATCGGTCCCGGCGCAATGCTGATGCCTTGCGCCAACGCCATCTGAAACAACTTCAATGAATCCATCTGTTCCGGCAATTCCAGCCACAAAAAGTACCCGCCCGCCGGTTGGCTGACCCGCGTCTGTGCCGGGAAATAACGGGCTATAGCGGCGAGCATGGCGCTTTGCTGGTCTTCCAGCGCGTGGCGCAATTTACGCAGATGCCGGTCGTAGCCGCCGTGTTGCAGGTAATCGGCGATGGCCGCCTGGGCCGGCATCGACGCGCACAGCGAGGTCATGAGTTTCAGCCGTTCGATTTTTTGCGCGTAACGACCGGCCGCCACCCAGCCGATGCGGTAACCGGGGGCCAGGCTTTTGGCGAACGAGCCGCAGTGCATCACCAGGCCTTCGGTATCGAATGCCTTGGCCGGTTTCGGTGCTTGTTGACCGTAATACAGTTCGGCGTAGACATCGTCTTCGATCAGCGGTACCTGATGGCGGCGCAATAATTCCACAAGCTGCTGTTTCTTTGCCTCGGGCATGGTCGCGCCCATGGGGTTCTGGAAGCTGGTCATGCACCAGCAGGCCTTGATCGGGTGGCGTTCCAGGGTTTGTGCCAGTACGCCAAGGTCGATGCCATCGCGCGGATGCACGGGGATTTCCACGGCTTTGAGCTTCAGGCGTTCGAGCACTTGCAGGCAGGCGTAGAACGCCGGGGCTTCGATGGCCACCAGATCGCCCGGTTCAGTGACTGCTTGCAGGCACAGGTTCAGCGCTTCCAGGGCGCCGTTGGTGATCAGCAGTTCTTCCATCGGCAGCATCAGGCCGCCGACCATGTAGCGCAGGGCGATCTGTCGGCGCAGCTGCGGGTTGCCGGGCGACATGTCGGTGACGACCATGCGCGGGTCCATCTCGCGGGTGGCACTGGCCAGGGAACGGGACAAACGTTGCAGGGGAAACAGCGTCGGGCTGGGGAACGCCGAGCCGAAGGGCACGGTGTTCGGATCCTTGATCGAATCGAGCACCGAGAACACCAGTTCGCTGACATCGACTTCGGTGGACTCGTTGACCTGATTGCTGATTTCCGGCTCGGAAAACGGCCGAGGCGCATGGGCGTTGACGAAGTAGCCGGAGCGCGGACGGGCGCGGATCAGACCGCGTCGTTCCAGCAAGTAGTAGGCCTGGAACACTGTCGACGGGCTGACCCCGTAGGTCTGGCTGGCGTAGCGTACCGACGGCACACGCTGGCCCGGGCCGAGGACGCCGGAGCGGATCAGTTCTGCAATGTCGTCGGCGAATTTTTCGTAGCGTTTCATCGGTATCCCGTCATGGAACTCATTCGAACAGATTTTGCGGCGAGGGAGCTTGTCTGTGGCGAGGGAGCTTGCTCCCGCTGGACTGCGCAGCAGTCCCATTTTGGGGCCGCTTCGCGACCCAACGGGAGCAAGCTCCCTCGCCACAGTGGATTGCGTTGCCAAAACAGGAGCGCATTTCACACGGACCGCAGTCTAAGGGATCAGCGATTCATCGGCGCGACAAACCGGCTCTTCGCCACGCTGTAGACGCCAGGTTCATCGTTGTCGACCACCTTGAAGCTGATGCTCTGCGAACTGCTGGCCGGACGTTGCGTGAGCATCGCCACCGACACCGGCACATCGATAATCTCCCCCGGCGCCAGGCTCAACACGGTCTTGCCCTGCAACTCGAAATCATCGGCATCGACCAGGCTCAATTGATAGTCCTGACGCTGCTGGGTTTTGTTGATCACCTTCAGACTGTAGATGTTTTCGATCTGCCCCTGGCTGTTCTCGCGGAACAGGCCCCGGTCCTTGCTGACGTCGAGCGACACCATCGGCCGCTCCATCAGCGCCACCACCAGCGCGGCGATCATCACCAGCAGTACGGCGGTGTAGCCGATCAGGCGCGGACGCAGCAGGTGAGTCTTGCCACCTTGCAACTGGTGTTCAGAGGTGTAGCTGATCAGTCCCCGGGCGTAGCCCATTTTGTCCATGATCGAATCGCAGGCGTCGATGCACGCGGCGCAACCGATGCATTCCATCTGCAGGCCATCGCGGATATCGATGCCGGTCGGGCAGACCTGTACGCAGAGCTGGCAATCGATGCAATCGCCCAGGCCGACTTCGGCGGGTTTGACTTCGCGTTTGCGCGGGCCACGGTTTTCGCCTCGGGCCACGTCGTAGGAAATGGTCAGGGTGTCTTTATCGAACATCACGCTCTGGAACCGCGCGTAGGGGCACATGTGCATGCACACTGCTTCACGCAGCCAACCGGCATTGATGTACGTGGCGCCGGTAAAAAACAGCACCCAAAACAGGCTGACGCCGCTCATTTGAAAGGTCAGCAGCTCTTCGGCCAGCGGCCGGATCGGCGTGAAGTAGCCGACGAAGGTCAGGCCGGTCAGCAGGCTGATGGCCAGCCACAAAGTGTGCTTGGCCGAGCGCCGCATCAGTTTGTTCAGGCCCCACGGCGCGGCTTGCAACTTGATCCGCTGGTTGCGTTCACCTTCGGTGATCTTCTCGCACCACATGAAGATCCAGGTCCACGAACTTTGCGGGCAGGTGTAGCCGCACCAGACCCGGCCCGCGAATACGGTGATCGCAAACAGGCCGAACGCGGCAATGATCAACAGCGCCGAGAGCAGGATGAAATCCTGCGGCCAGAAGGTCGCGCCGAAGATATGGAACTTGCTCTCGGAAAGATCCCAGAGCACCGCCTGGCGGCCGCCCCAGTTCAGCCACACGGTGCCGAAAAACAACAAAAACAGAAAACCCGCGCCGCTGATGCGCAGGTTGCGGAACAGCCCGGTGAAGCTGCGGGTGTGGATCAGGTTGTCGCTGGACTTGGCCTTCGTCTTTAAACGCGAAGGTTCGAATGTTTCAACGGTTCGGACGGGGATTCTCTCGCTCATGGTCTTTCGCTCATCAGCCTCCATCAGGCATGAGCACTATGAGCGGCAATCTGTTTGCATAACAGACTCAGGTATTGCATTAAAAAGCGGATCAGATGGTGCAGTTTGCACGGCGTGCGACAAGTTGAAGCACCCGCTGTCGTTACGCACAAACGCCTATCCGGAACAGCGGCGGCGGATGTTGATCAATGTCAGTCAAATCACCGAATCACTGTCGGTACCTTCAAGTGCCGGCGTCACGGCCGGGAATGTATTGTTCATTGTTCAAGCCTACGATGGCACATGGCGTGAGTCGTGCTTAAGTAGGTGGACTGGTTGGTTGACCGCTGCACGAAGAACTTGATTGCGGACATTGCTGATGAAACTTTCCCGACGGCTGCCGTTCGGAACCATAGTGAGTGTATTCCAGGGCGGATGGCCCGACGGGATGGCGACCAGACACAAGCGCGTCCATGGGGCGTAAGGAGAGAGGCTCGATGACGGCTGAAAAACCGACTGAGTTGAGCTACAACCCGCACATGCCGCTGTCGCAGGCGTTGTTGCTGCCGCGTATTGTCATAGAAAACTGCATGCCGACCCTTGAAGGCGGGCAGTTCGCGGTCAAGGCCGTGGTGGGGCAGGACGTGGTGGTGACGGCCAAGGTCTTCGCCGACGGGCATGACAAACTGGCGGTTCGCGTGCGCTGGCGGGCCGAAGACGAGGAC
This sequence comes from Pseudomonas sp. GW821-FHT01C01, assembly GCF_059422645.1. NCBI lineage: Bacteria > Pseudomonadati > Pseudomonadota > Gammaproteobacteria > Pseudomonadales > Pseudomonadaceae > Pseudomonas > Pseudomonas sp. GW821-FHT01C01. The sequence continues at coordinate 36,849 of NZ_JBWKXF010000033.1, forward strand.
GTCTGGCAAAGCGCTGTCATGCACGATCTGGGCAACAACGGCTGGCAAGGGCAGTTCCGTGTGAACAGCCAGGGCCGTTATCTGTTCTGTATCGAAGCCTGGATCGATCAGTTCGCCAGTTTTTGCTACGAACTGGAAAAGAAACATTTGGCTGCCGTGCCCGTCAGCCTCGAATTGCAGGAAGGCCGGATTCATGTCCAGCAGGCTGCCGAACGCAGCGAAGGGCTACTCAGCGAGCAACTGGCGGCCTTGCACCATGAACTGTCAGGACTGCTCGAAACCGAGCAGATCGCACTGTTTCTGCACCAGCGTAGCGCCGACCTCATGGCCCGCGTCGATCATCGTGCCTACCTCAGCCTGAGCCCGGAGTATCCGGTGGATGTGGAGCGCGAACTGGCGCAGTTCGCCAGTTGGTATGAATTGTTTCCGCGTTCGATCACCGACAGTCCCGCGCGCCATGGCACCTTCAATGACGTGCATTCACGGCTGGCGATGATCCAGGACATGGGTTTCGACGTGTTGTATTTCCCGCCGATCCACCCGATCGGACGCAGCTACCGCAAAGGTCCGAACAATTCCCTGACGGCGGGTCCCGATGATCCGGGCAGCCCTTATGCAATCGGCAGCGAGGAGGGCGGGCACGAGGCGATTCACTCGCAACTGGGTACCCGCGAAGACTTCCGCCGACTGGTCGCGGCCGCTGCTGCCCACGGCCTGGAAATTGCCCTGGATTTTGCCATCCAGTGTTCCCAGGACCATCCGTGGCTCAAGCAGCACCCCGGCTGGTTCAACTGGCGGCCTGACGGTACGATCAAATACGCGGAGAACCCGCCGAAGAAATACCAGGACATCGTCAATGTCGACTTCTATACCCCCGAGGCAATTCCGAGCCTGTGGGTGGAGCTGCGCGACATCGTGGTGGGCTGGGTCGAGGAGGGCGTGAAGATCTTTCGCGTCGATAACCCGCACACCAAGCCGCTGCCATTCTGGCAATGGCTGATCGCCGATGTACGGGCGTTGTACCCCGAGGTGATCTTCCTCGCCGAAGCCTTTACCACCCCGGCAATGATGGCGCGCCTGGGCAAGGTCGGTTATTCCCAGAGCTACACCTATTTCACCTGGCGCAACACCAAGGCCGAACTGGCGAGTTACTTCAGCGAACTCAACGAATCGCCATGGCGCGAATGTTACCGGCCGAATTTTTTCGTCAATACGCCGGACATCAACCCGGCGTTCCTCCATGACTCCGGGCGTCCCGGGTTTCTCATCCGCGCCGTGCTGGCGACCATGGGCTCGGGCCTGTGGGGCATGTATTCGGGTTTCGAGTTGTGCGAGTCGGCTCCGGTGCCGGGCAAGGAGGAATACCTCGATTCCGAGAAATACGAGATCCGCCCGCGGGATTTCAATGCGCCGGGAAACATTATTGCCGAGATCGCCCAGCTCAACCGCATCCGCCGGCAAAACCCGGCGTTGCACACGCATCTGGGCCTGAAGGTCTACAACGCCTGGAACGACAACATCCTGTACTTCGGTAAACGCAGCTTTGACGGCAGCAACTTTATCCTGGTGGCGGTCAGCCTCGATCCGCACAACGTGCAGGAAGCGAACTTCGAGTTGCCATTGTGGGAAATGGGCTTGCCCGACAACGCCAGCACCCAGGGCGAAGACTTGATGAATGGCCATCGCTGGACGTGGCACGGCAAGCAGCAATTCATGCGGATCGACCCGGCATACCAGCCGTTCGGGATCTGGCGCATTACCGCCTCTTGAGAACACCACAACCTCTGTGGCGAGGGAGCTTGCTCCCGCTGGGTTGCGCAGCGACCCCGTACATTTTCAGCGACACCGTGTTCGACCGGATTGCGACTGCTGCGCAGTCGAGCGGGAGCAAGCTCCCTCGCCACAGAAAAATCCCGTCCTGTGGCCAAAGTTGAATTCACCAGGAGTTTCACATGGCGAAGAAACCCAAGGCAGCCACGTTCATCAAGGACCCGCTCTGGTACAAGGACGCGGTGATCTATCAAGTCCACGTCAAATCTTATTTCGACTCCAACAACGACGGGATTGGCGACTTTCCCGGCCTCATCGCCAAGCTCGATTACATTGCCGACCTCGGCGTCAACACCATCTGGCTGTTGCCGTTCTATCCCTCGCCACGGCGCGACGATGGTTATGACATCGCCGAATACCGCGGCGTGCACAGCGACTACGGCACCATGGCCGATGCCCGGCGTTTCATAGCCGAGGCGCACAAACGCGGCCTGCGGGTGATCACCGAGCTGGTCATCAACCACACCTCCGACCAGCACCCCTGGTTCCAGCGTGCGCGCAAGGCCAAGCCCGGTTCGGCGGCGCGGGACTTCTACGTATGGTCGGACGACGACCAAAAGTACGATGGCACCCGCATCATTTTCCTCGACACCGAAAAGTCCAACTGGACCTGGGACCCGGTCGCTGGCCAATACTTCTGGCACCGCTTCTACTCCCATCAGCCGGACCTGAACTTCGATAATCCGCAAGTGATGAAAGCGGTGCTGTCGGTCATGCGGTACTGGCTCGACATGGGCATCGACGGCTTGCGCCTGGACGCGATTCCCTACCTGATCGAACGCGACGGCACCAACAACGAGAACCTGCCGGAAACCCACGACGTCCTGAAAAAAATCCGCGCCGAAATCGACGCCAATTACCCCGATCGCATGCTGCTGGCCGAGGCCAATCAATGGCCGGAGGACACACAGTTGTACTTCGGCGACACCGACAAGAAAGGCTTGAACGGCGACGAATGCCACATGGCCTTTCACTTTCCGTTGATGCCGCGCATGTACATGGCCCTGGCCCAGGAAGATCGCTTCCCGATCACCGACATTCTACGCCAGACCCCGGACATTCCCGCCAACTGCCAGTGGGCGATTTTCCTGCGCAACCACGATGAGCTGACCCTGGAAATGGTCACTGACAAGGAGCGCGATTACCTGTGGAATTACTACGCTGCCGACCGCCGGGCGCGGATCAACCTGGGGATTCGTCGTCGCCTCGCGCCGCTGATGGAGCGTGATCGACGCCGGGTCGAACTGCTCAATAGCCTGTTGCTGTCGATGCCCGGCACGCCGACCCTGTATTACGGCGATGAAATCGGCATGGGCGACAACATCTACCTCGGCGATCGCGACGGTGTGCGTACGCCGATGCAATGGTCGATCGACCGCAATGGCGGTTTCTCCCGCGCCGACCCGGCCAGCCTGGTGCTGCCGCCAATCATGGATCCGCAATACGGTTATCTGTCGGTCAACGTCGAAACCCAGGCAGGCGACCCGCATTCGCTGTTGAACTGGACCCGGCGCATGCTCGCCGTGCGCAAGCAGTCCAAGGCCTTCGGGCGCGGTACGTTGAAAATGCTGTCGCCGAGCAACCGGCGGATTCTGGCCTACACCCGTGAATACACCGGGGCGGACGGTAAACACGAAGTCATTCTGTGCGTGGCCAACGTGTCGCGCAGTGCCCAGGCCGCCGAGCTCGATTTGTCCGCCTACGTCGGCATGGTGCCGGTGGAGATGCTCGGGGGTAACGCGTTCCCGCCCATCGGCCAGCTGAATTTCCTCCTGACGCTGGCGCCTTATGGCTTCTATTGGTTCGGCCTCGCCGCGGAAAACCAGATGCCGAGCTGGCACGTGGAACCCGCACAGAGCCTGCCGGACTTCACCACGCTGGTGCTGAAAAAACGCATGGAAGAACTGCTCGAAGCGCCGTCACGCACCACGCTGGAGCAAAACATCCTGCCGAACTGGTTGCAGAACCGCCGCTGGTTCGCCGGCAAGGACGCCGCCATCGAGCAGGTCGAACTGGCCTATGGCGTGCGGTTCGGCGATCCGCAGCATCCGGTACTGTTCAGTGAGATCAACGTCACCAGCGGTGGCCAGAGCAGCCGCTACCAGCTACCGTTCGGCTTTATCTCCGAGGACCAGGTCGGTACGCCGTTGCCGCAGCAATTGGCGTTGTCGCGGGTACGGCGCGGGCGCCAGGTCGGCTTGATCACCGATGCCTTCAGCCTGGAAACCTTTGTGCATGCCGTATTGCAAGGCATTCAGGCCGGCAGCGTATTGGCCTCTGGCGATGGCGAGATTCGCTTCGAGTCCACCGCCGAGCTGGAAAAACTCGGCCTGAACGCTGAGTCCCCGGTGCGCTACCTGTCCGCCGAACAATCCAACAGTTCGGTGGTGATCGGCAACAGCCTGGTGCTGAAATTGATCCGTAAGGTTGCCTCCGGCGTGCACCCTGAGCTGGAAATGAGCGCGTACCTGACCGAAGCCGGGTTCGGCAATATTTCGCCTTTGCTGGGGGCCGTGGTGCGTCGGGATGCAGCGGGTGAAGACAACCTGCTGATGATCGCCCAAGGTTATCTGAGCAATCAGGGTGACGCCTGGGAGTGGACCCAGAACAACCTCGAGCGGGCGTTACGCGATGAGCTGGCCGATGCGGTGTCCGAGCAGGAACAGCATTACAACGCGCTCGGCGAATTGAAAGATTTCGCCGCTATGCTGGGCCGGCGACTGGGGGAAATGCATCAGGTGCTGGCAGCGCCGAGCGTCAACCCGGACTTCTTGCCGCAGGTCACCACGCAGCAGGATGCACTGGCCTCGGCCAAGGATGTAGCGGCGCAAATCGAGCAGGCGCTGAACTTGCTCAAGCAGCATAGAAATCAACTGAACCCGGTGGACCAGACTTTGGTTGGCCGTTTACTGGACAACAAAAAAGCCATTCTCGGTCATGTGCAAGCGTTGGGGAAAAAAACCGCGGGGGGCTTGCGCATTCGTGTGCACGGCGACCTGCATCTGGGGCAAGTGCTGGTGATCAAGGGCGATGCCTACCTGATCGACTTCGAAGGCGAACCGGCGCGGCCATTGCATGAACGACGGGGCAAACACAGCCCGTACAAGGATGTCAGCGGCGTGCTGCGTTCCTTCGACTATGCGGCGGCGATGGCGATCAACGTGCAGAACGTCGATAACACCGCGGCGGCCGATGCTGCGCGTTTGCGGGTGACCGATCGCTACTTGAGCGAGGCGCGACAAGCATTTGTCGACGCTTATCGGCTGGCGGCAGCTAGTCTTTCCCATGCATGGCAAGATCCTGAAGGCGAGGATGCCGCGCTGGCGTTGTTCGGTCTGGAGAAGGCGGCGTATGAAGTAGCCTATGAGGCGGAAAATCGCCCTACCTGGTTGCCCGTGCCGTTGCACGGTTTATATGGATTATTAAGTGGGCTTAAACCCTTTTCCGATCTTGGTGGAGAGTAGTCATGAGTGTCTCGAACAAGGAACAGGGTCATCACAAAGAAGCGCTGCTACCCAACGCGCGGGATATCGATGCATTGGTGCGCGCCGAGCATATCGATCCGTTTGCGATTCTCGGCCCTCACGCCGATGGCGCTGGCGGGCAGTTCATTCGCGCTTATTTGCCGGGTGCCCTGAGTGTGCAGGTGCTGGCCAGGGCGTCCGGCGAAGAGCTCGGGCAACTTGAAGCCACAGCGACGCCGGGGTTGTTTGTCGGGCATTTCGATCATGCGCAAGCGTATCTGCTGTGCACCCGTTGGGCCGGCGGCGAACAAACGGCCGAAGACCCCTACAGCTTCGGCCCGTTGCTGGGCGAAATGGACTTGTACCTGTTTGCCGAAGGCAATCACCGCGACCTCAGTGCCTGCCTGGGCGCGCAACTCAAGACTGTGGACGGCGTCGACGGCGTGCGTTTCGCCGTGTGGGCGCCGAATGCCCGGCGGGTGTCGGTGGTCGGTGATTTCAACGTTTGGGACGGGCGCCGGCATCCAATGCGCCTGCGTCATCCCACCGGTGTCTGGGAGTTGTTCATCCCGCGCCTGCAAGCAGGGGACGCCTACAAATACGAGATTCTCGGTGCCCATGGCATTCTGCCGTTGAAGGCTGATCCCGTGGCGCTGGCCACCAGCTTGCCGCCGGACACCGCGTCGAAAGTCGCTTCGCCGCTGAAGGTCGACTGGCAGGACCACGACTGGATGCTGTCCCGTGGCGAACGCCAGCGCCCGACCGCCGCGCTGTCGATCTACGAGTTGCACGCCGGCTCATGGCAATGCGAACTGGATGATCTTGGCGAAGTGGCCCGGCAATACACCTGGCCCGAATTGGCCGATCGACTGATTCCCTATGTCAAAGACCTCGGTTTCACCCACATCGAACTGATGCCGATCATGGAGCACCCATTCGGCGGTTCGTGGGGTTATCAGTTGCTGTCGCAATTCGCTCCGAGTGCGCGTTTTGGCACCCCGGACGAGTTCGCCGCGTTCGTCAATGCCTGCCACCAGGCCGACATCGGGGTGATCCTCGACTGGGTGCCTGCGCATTTTCCGACCGATGTCCATGGTCTGGCCCAGTTCGACGGCACGGCGCTGTACGAGTACGGCAATCCGCAGGAAGGCTTTCATCAGGACTGGGACACGCTGATCTACAACCTGGGTCGCAATGAAGTGCACGGCTACATGCTGGCGTCGGCACTGCACTGGCTCAAGCATTTCCACGTTGATGGCCTGCGCGTCGATGCGGTGGCCTCGATGCTGTACCGCGACTACTCGCGCAAGGCCGGCGAATGGGTGCCGAACCGCCATGGCGGGCGGGAGAACCTGGAGGCTATCGACTTCCTGCGCCACCTCAACGACGTCGTAGCACTGGAAGCGCCGGGCGCCCTGGTGATCGCCGAAGAATCCACCGCATGGCCGGGCGTCAGCCAGGGCACGCAACAGGGCGGCCTGGGCTTTGCCTACAAATGGAACATGGGCTGGATGCACGATTCGCTGCATTACATCCAGCAAGACCCGGTCTACCGCGCCCATCACCACAACGAGCTGAGTTTCGGCCTGGTGTATGCCTGGTCCGAACGTTTCATCCTGCCGATCTCCCACGACGAAGTGGTGCACGGTAAACATTCGCTGATCGACAAAATGCCCGGCGACCGCTGGCAGAAATTCGCCAACCTGCGGGCCTATCTGAGTTTCATGTGGGCGCACCCGGGCAAGAAACTGTTGTTCATGGGCTGCGAGTTCGGCCAGTGGCGCGAGTGGAACCACGACCAGCAACTGGACTGGTACTTGTTGCAGTACCCCGAACACAAAGGCGTGCAAAAACTGGTCGGTGACCTCAATCGCTTGTACCGCGAAGAGCCGGCGCTGCACGAACAGGACGATGTGCCACAGGGTTTCCAATGGCTGATCGGCGATGACGCGATCAACAGCGTTTATGCATGGCTGCGCTGGAGCAAGGACGGCAAGCCGGTGCTGGTGGTGGCCAACTTCACGCCGGTGCCGCGCGAGGCTTATCGCGTTGGGGTGCCGTTTGCCGGGCAGTGGAGCGAGGTGCTCAACAGCGACTCGTCTATCTATGCCGGTTCCAACTACGGCAACAATGGCGGGGTTGTTGCAGAGGAAACGCCGAGCCATGGGCAGGCGTTGTCGTTGGTGTTGAATTTGCCGCCGTTGGCGGTGTTGATGTTGCGGCCGCAGGGCTGATCCAGAGACGGCACCGCTGCTATTGGCGAGCAAGCCCGCTCCCACATTGGATGAATGTGGGAGCGGGCTTGCTCGCGAAGGGGCCAGTCTCGCCAAAAGATCTTTTGCAGTATTCCCTCACCAGCGCATCCGCACACCCAGGCTGCCAATCAAACCGTTCAGATCGTTGTCGTCCACGTCGCTGCTGTAGTCGGCGCTGACGTACAGGCTTACGGACGGGGTGACTCTGGCGACCAGGCCCAGACCCAGTTCGACGGTCGAGGAACTGCGGCTACTACTGATCTTGTCGACCTGATCGAGGGTTATGGTGTTGCCGGTGTACACCGTGTGCCACAAGTTGGTCCGCACGTAGGGTTCGACCGGCAAGCCGTTGATGTCGTAACTGCCTTTCAAGTGTGCACCGACCCGGCCGCTCCACGAGGTCAGGTCAGTGGAAGATGCGTTGCCTGATCCGGCATACGGGGTGTCGAGGGTGATGCGCTGATTGATCAACTGCGCCTGCGGTTCAATCACCCAGTTTTCGCCCAGGCCGATGGGGAAGCCACCTTCCACCGACAGCGTCATCGCGCTGCCCTCGGTGGCTCTTCGGGTCCCTTGCTCGTTGCGGCTGAAACCGCTGACCCGGCCACCGCTGGCGGTCAGGTCGACGTGCCAGCCTTGCGACCCGGTCAGGCTCCAATAGGCGCCGAGGCTTTGCCCCTGGAGGTTGAGCGTGTCGCTGTTGGGATCGGACAATGCCTGGGTGATCTGTGCGCCCTTGTTATTGAGCTGGAACTGGCTCGCGCCACCGACCAGACCAACCCTGTGCGTATGGCCACTGGCGCTTTGCAGGGTCAGGATCGCCGGGCCTTTGAGTTGGTTGGTGCCGGGGACGGCCAGCCCCGGGGATAGGTAATCGGTTTGTGCCTGGCGAGAGGGCTGGCCGTAGAGTTGGTCCCAGGTCGTAGGTGCAGCGTCTTCAGTGGTCAGGCTGGAACTGCGTAGATCGGGGTGAGCGCTGAATTGACCGGGATAGGTTATTGCGATGGTCGACAAACTGAGTGTCGGGATGTCCTGGCGATACCACGGGGCTGTGTCTTGCTCGGCAGTGGCGGCTTGCACTTCGATGGAGGAACACAGCAAGAGTGAACTCGACACTGTGCAAAAAGTGATTTTGATCTCTTGTGGGGTGAGTGAAATTTTCATGGAGGTCTACCTTGTAGTCGCATGCGCAATCTCGCTCTGGCGTCTCTCCTACCCCGAATGAGGGGCGACCGAATGGATTAGGAAGGGTCACGGGTTGCCCGTTTTTACGGGAGCCTGTGGCTGGTCCTGGTGGTAATTCCGGGGGTAGTAACGTGAAGTCAAGAAGACCGAAACGGTCGAGTCAAGAAAATCGCCGATCAGTGGTAATGGTTTAAGTGACTGATTTATGACGTATCTCTAAGTTCTTGTTTGTTCGAAAAACCGTCAAAAAAACCTCGGCTCAGAGCGGTTTTCAACCCTCACCACTTCACCCGAACCCCCACGTTACCGAATGTTCCCCGTTGCTGGTTGCTGTCGATATTGCTGGTGTAGTCGACACCGGCATACACACTGACGGATGCCGCGACGCTCAGCACCATCCCGATACCGAGGTCGGCAGACGAGGTTCGTTGTTGGGTTTCGATCTGATCGACATGGTCAAAGGTGACCGTATCGGTACCGCTGAAGGTGTGCCAGATATTGGCCCGCAGATACGGCTCCAGCGGCCGGCCACTGAACTCGTAGCGACCCTTCAGGCGTGCGCCGACGCGGCCAGTCCAGGCGCTGTCGGAATCGAACGAGACATGGGAAATGCCGTCGTCCTGACTATCGAGTTTGACCTTCTGATAAATCGCCTGGGCCTGGGGTTCGACCACCCAGTTTCCGGCCACCGCGATCGGGTATCCGACTTCTGCCGATAACGTCGTGACGTGACCATCATTGTCGATCTTCAGGCCGCTTTCGGACCGATTGTCACCATTGAGCCAGGTGTACATGGCCACGGTATCGAGATACGCGCCGGCAGGATCGGTCAGGGTCCAGTACACACCAAGACTGTCTCCCTGCAATTCCACTTTGCCGGAGCGTTTGCCTTCGAAGCCCTGATTGAAACCGTCGACATCACCTTGCAAGCGGCTGTGGCCGATAAAAAAACCGCTGCGTTGGGTTTGCCCACCCGCCAACTGTGAACTGAACAGGTCATTGCCGACCTGGAAGCCATTGAGCGAACCGTTCAGTCTTGGCGTGACGGTACCGGCCCAGGTCTGCTCGAGGTTCTTGCCGTAGACCCGGCCCCAACCGGCGCCCAAGGCACCGGTTTCAGTCAGCAGGCGCTGATCGCCCTGACGATCATGGAAGGTGCCCAAAGCGGTCAGGCTCAGTTGTGCTGCGGCTGGCGGCACCACCGACCAGGTGGGGACGGCCTCGCGATACAGGGGGATCGGTGCTGCGCCGGGAACCGCGACCGGTAACACCGGAGCTTCGACCGTCACGACGCCTTCAGGCCCTTGCCCCGGTTGCCCCGGTTGACCCGGTTGAACCCCGGTGGCCACAACCACGGGCGCGGCGACCGGCACTGCCACGATGGGCACCAGCGTCGGCGGCAAGGCGGGATCAGGGTTGGCGACGGCGACCAATGGCGGTGCCACCACCGAGGAACGCAGGTACCAACTGTTTTCGCTACCCGGTGTGATACCGCCTTTGAACAGGCGGTATTCGAAGGCGCCAACCGACACTCGGGCTTTGAGAGTGAACGCGGTGTTGTCGCTGACCGCAGTGCCTTGGGCCTGTACCAGCTGGATACCGTTTTGCCGGGTCAGGGCACCCGCGCCGCCAACGTTGGTGACGCTGATCAGGGTGCTGCCGGTCAGAGTTCCGTTGTTGACCACCAGCTTGTCGCTGGGGGAGCTGTCATCGCCCACTGCGCTTTGCAAGAGCAACTGACCGCCGTTACCCACGTAATTGCCTTCAACCGTCAGGGTGTCATTGGTACGCAAGTTACCGCCGGCAAGATCGATGACGCCGCTGTTGTTCAAGGTGGCGAGCCGGCCCGCAGTCAACGGCGTGATGCTGCCCTGGACTGAAGTCAGCGTACTGCTGCCGTCGATGTTGAACACGCCGGTGCCGGTGGTGCTGTCCCCCAGTTGAAGATTGCCATCGAGATCAAAGTGCGAGCCGTTGCCCAGGTTGACGGTTTCCCAGTTGATATACCGGGCAGCGCCTGACGAGGTGGTGTGATCGAAGGTCAGCAGGTCATTGCCATTGCCGCCATTGATGCTCGGGGTCAGGGCGAGGGTGCTTTCGGTCAGATTGCGCAAAGTGGCGCGGTCGTTGCCCGCCTCCAGCAGGACTTGCGAGCGGATGGTCCCGCCGCCGTCCCACACCAGCGTGTCATCGCCGTTACCGGCGCGAATCTCGCCGACGATTTCCCCGCCTGTGACCGTGATGCTGTCGTTGCCGTTGCTGACACTGATGTTGCCGCCGATACGCCCCCCGGAAACGATGATGGTATCGGTGCCCAAACCGGTCACCAGATTGCCGATGATCTGCCCACCCGACATGTCGAACAGGTTGTTGTCGAGTTTCATGTCGACACGGCCAATGGTGCCGCCGGTCATCCTGGCGACGTCGCCATCTTCGAAGGCGCCGACGATGGTGCCGCCGGTCATCAGAAAGGTGTCGCGACCGTCCCCTTGGGCCAGGGACTGAATGGTCCCGCCAGACATGACAAAGTTGTCGATGCCATTGCCCTGGTTGACCGCCCCGGTGACTTGCCCGGCGCTGATCGTAAAACTATCCGCCCCGTCGCCCAGATCCACGGCGCCTGCCACGGTGCCCGAAGCCATGGTCACGGTGTCAGCGCCGGCACCGAAGGTCACGTTGCCGTTGATCCTGCCGGTGCCATTGGCGGGGAAGGTCAGGGTGTTGTTACCCGATAAATCGGTCAGCGGCCCGCTGGTGGCGCTGTCGCAGACAAAATTGTCGTTACCGGCGGTGGGGATAAGAGTGCAGGCAGCGAAGGCTGCCTGGGGCCAATTCGCACATAACCAGATTGAGAATAAACAGGCGCCGAATCGGTATTTGGGCAGATCTGTCGAAAACTCCATGTTTGCCTCCGCGATGGGATCAGCGTCCGTTCCTTTGGCCGCCACGAATGGCCAGGACCGACCGCCCTTACCGACATCGGCAGGGCATCACCAACGTAGCAGTCACTGATTCAACATGGCTACTGTCAGAAATAACAGGTGGGGGCGATTTTTCGGCAGTTCGCACTGAATGGCCGTGATTCAGAGATGCACTTCCACCGCCAGCGGCAAATGATCGGAAAGGTGCGTCCACGGCTTGTTCCCGAGTATTTGTGGCTCGTGGCTGCTGGCGTTGCGCAGGTAGACGCGGTCCAGGCGCAACAAGGGAAATCGCGCGGGGTAGGTTTTGGCCGGCCGGCCATGGTGGCGTTCGAAGGCTTCGTGCAGGTCATCGCGGCGGGCAAGGGCGGCGTTGCCCTGCATTTGCCAGTCGTTGAAGTCGCCGGCAATGATCACCGGCGCCTGGTCAGGCAGGGACTCAAGGAGTTGGCAGAGCAACTGCAACTGCAGTTGACGATGACTTTCCAGCAGGCTGAGGTGAACGCAGATGGCATGCACTTCGCTATGCCCCGGCACGTCCAGCACGCAGTGCAGCAAGCCGCGGCGTTCCGGACCGGTAATGGAAACATCCAGGTTTCGGTACTCGCGGATCGGGTATTTCGACAGCAGGGCATTACCATGATGACCGTCGGGATAGACGGCATTGCGCCCATAGGCGAAGTCGCTCCACATGCTGTCGGCAAGGAATTCATATTGCGAGGTTTGTGGCCAATCGTTGTAGCGCGAGGAGTGGCGGTCGTGCTCGCCGACGACTTCTTGCAGAAACACCAGGTCCGCCGACGTACTGCGCACCGCTTCACGCAATTCGGGGAGGATGAAGCGCCGGTTGAGTGCGGTAAATCCCTTGTGGGTGTTGACCGTCAGCACGCGAAGCCGATGGATGGCCGGGGGTGTGTTCAATGGCATTGATTCGGCTACCTGCCGTTTTGAATGACTGGCCACATGCGCTCCTCTGATTCAGGGCTGCTTATGTATGCGACTGACGCATGGACGCGCAGTTCAGTTTGCCTTTAACGCCAACGCGCCAAATCTGACACTCTGCGGCGCACGGGGTTTGTGTTTTCAGCGCCGGCGGCCAATGCCCCCTGTAGGAGCGAGCTTGCTCGCGATAAACCGGAGAACACCGCGGGGCGCCTGCCAACCAGCGTTATCGTTGACGACCATCGCGAGCAAGCTCGCTCCTACAAAAAAGCGCAGTGGGCCTAGACGAAGACGATTTCATAAGGCAAACGGATGCGCTCCAGCAGCGTCCGGGGCAGCAACGGTGCGAGGCCGATGGCCGGTTCGCCGTCGAGTTGGCTGGCGTAGGCGTGGGTGGCGTGGCTCTTGCGGGCGATGGTCCAGGTATCGAGGCGCACCTTGCGTGCACGATGCCAGGGAATCAGCTCGCGGTCCCGTGCCGGCCAGTGCCAGGCCCAGAACGGTACGTCGTTGTAAGTTGCCCCTACGCTGGCCGCCGCCCTGGCGCTGGCGCGGCCAACGGTGTCGTGGTCGACGTTACCGTCCTCGCGCCAGGTGCTGAACACCACATCACCGGGGCGCAGGTAGCGCGTGATGAATCGCACGATCTGTTCTTCGTGCTCCACCAGCGCGTTGTCGGTAAAGCCGCCACGAATCCACTTCAGGCTGTGCATCGGCAATCCGAGTCGGCGTATGGCTTCGACGCTTTCCTGAGGACGAAATACGCTGAGGCGTTTTTCCGACCACTGGCGAGAGCCCGGATGGCTGGCGCTGCCATCGGTGATCGAGAGTAATTGCAGTGGGTGGCCCAGGTTGCTGAGCAATTGCAGGAGGCCGCCGCAGGTCACGACTTCATCGCCGGGGTGTGGGGCAATGAGCACTGCGCGTGCGCCGGTGGGCACCAGGGTTTGGGTGCTGATGACCGGAATGCTGTCCAGTTGCGGGGCACTGTTCCAGATCTGTGATGGCAGGCTGGCTTCGCTGACGGAAACGGATTTCATGGGTACCACGTCCTTGTTCTGCTTCGCCTTCAGTCATGCGCGATCCAGGCCCGGCAGACCCGTGAGGGCTCGTTGATAGCAATGTGCGACAAGCCAAACCCTGGATTGCCACGCGTCGAGTATTGCTCATGTAACGCTATCCGTCGCGTCGCGAAGTTATCCAAAATGATTTTTCCGCTCTGCGGTGCTGGTGCCATGAATGCCTGATGCCTCTTTTACTCTTCTTCCTCATGTTGCAACTCGAACAGCAGCAACGAGCGGCCGGTGACCGAGTATTCGTGGCCAAACTCAAAGCGTTCCTGGCCACGGATCGACGGCTGGTTGGTGTCGATCATGCAGGTCCAGAAACCGCCGTCAGGCACTTCCGGCAGCCGGAAATTGACGATGTCGTGATGGGCATTGACCACCAGCATCAACGTCGCATCGGCGCCTTTGCGGCGAATGCCGGTTTCCTGGGCACGGCCATCGAGCAGCATGCCCAGGCAACGATTGTGTGCATCGTGCCAATGCTTGGTGGTCATTTCCGTGCCGTCTGGTGCCAGCCAGGTCACGTCCTTGACGCCGATGTCCTCGTTGTAATTACCCACCAGAAATCGCCCGCGCCGCAGGACCGGGTACGTCAGGCGCAACTTGATCAGGCGTTTGACGAACTTGAGCAGGGCTTTGCCATCTTCGCTGAGGTTCCAGTTGACCCAGCCAATCTCGCTGTCCTGGCAGTACGCATTGTTGTTGCCGTCCTGGGTGCGGGCGAATTCGTCGCCGGCCACCAGCATCGGCGTGCCTTGGGCCAGCAGCAGGGTGGCGAAGAAATTGCGCATCTGCCGATGTCGCAGCGCGTTGATTTCGGGATCGTCGGTGGGGCCTTCGACGCCGTGGTTCCACGACAGGTTGTTGTTGCTGCCGTCCTGATTGTCTTCGTCGTTGGCTTCATTGTGTTTGTCGTTGTACGACACCAGGTCATTGAGGGTGAAACCGTCGTGGGCGGTGACGAAATTGACCGATGAGTAGGGCCGTCGGCCACGTTGATTGAACATTTCGCCCGAAGCGGTCAGGCGGCTGGCAAAGTCCGCCAGTTGCCCGCCGTCGCCTTTCCAGAACGCGCGTACGGTGTCGCGGAACTTGTCGTTCCACTCGACCCAGCCCGGCGGAAAATTGCCGACTTGATAACCGCCGGGGCCACAGTCCCAGGGTTCGGCAATCAGTTTGACCTGGCGCAGCACCGGGTCCTGACGGCAGGCCACCAGGAAGCTGTGGCGTTCGTCGAAGCCATCGTGGTAACGCCCGAGGATGGTCGCCAGGTCAAAGCGGAAACCGTCCACGTGCATCTCCGAGGCCCAGTAGCGCAAGGAGTCGGTGACCATTTGCAGCACGCACGGGTGGCTCAAGTCCAGGGTGTTGCCCGTGCCGGAATCGTTGATATAGAAGCGTTTGTCATCGGGCTTGAGGCGGTAGTAGGACGCGTTGTCGATGCCGCGCATGGACAGGGTCGGGCCTTGTTCGTTGCCCTCGGCGGTGTGGTTGTAGACCACGTCGAGGATCACCTCCAGATTGGCCTCGTGCAGGTGCGCCACCATTTCCTTGAATTCGGCAATCTTGCCGCTGGCCAGGTAACGCGGGTCGGGGGCGAAGAACGCAATGCTGTTGTAGCCCCAGTAATTGGTCATGCCCTTGTGCAGCAAATGCTGGTCGTTGACGAACGCGTGGATCGGCAGCAGTTCCACGGTCGACACGCCGAGCTTGCGGATGTGTTCCACCACATCATCGACCATCAACCCGGCAAACGTGCCGCGTACGTTTTCGGGTACGGCAGGGTGACGCATGCTGAAGCCGCGCACATGGGTTTCATAAATGATCGTCTTGTCCCACGGCACGCTGACACGATGATCGTGGCCCCAGGTGTGCGCCGGGTCGATGACCTTGCATTTGGGCACGAAGGGCGCGCTGTCCCGTTCATCGAAACTGAGGTCGGCGTCGGGGTGGCCGATGGTGTAGCCGAACAGTGCTTCGGACCATTTCAGCTTGCCGACCAGTTGTTTGGCGTAGGGGTCGATCAGCAGTTTGTTGGGGTTGAAGCGATGGCCGTTGGCCGGGTCGTACGGACCGTACACGCGATAGCCGTAGATCAGCCCCGGATGGGCGTCGGGCAAGTAGCCGTGATAGATCTCGTCGGTGTATTCGGGCAGTTCGATGCGTTCGAGTTCCACCTCGCCGGTGTCGTCGAACAGGCACAGTTCAACCTTGGTGGCGTGGGCGGAAAACAGGGCGAAGTTGACTCCCAGTCCATCCCAGGTGGCACCCAGCGGGAAGGGCAGGCCTTCGCGGATTCGTGTGGTTTCGGCACGAGGGGCTGGCGCGGGGGCTTTCTTTGGGCTGGTCATAAGTGCTCCTGGCTACAAATACTCGCTGATCAGCATTGCAACCTGTGGGAGCGGGCTTGCTCGCGAAGGCGGTGTGTCAGGCAACATCAATGCTGGAAGTGATGGCCTCTTCGCGGGCAAGCCCGCTCCCACAGTTTTTGATGGTGTGGCTGCAATCTGTGGCAACGAACAGGTCCCTGTGGGAGCGGGCTTGCTCGCGAAAGCGGTATGTCAGACAAATTGATGTCGACAGACACTCCCTCTGCGCGAGCAAGCCCGCTCCCACAGGTTTGTTGTTGGCAGCGCGAACGCCTCAGATCGCTGGCGGTTTTCGCGCCGCCCGGGGCTTTTTCTCGACGGCCTTTTCTCCTGGAGGGATGACTTTCGAAGCCGCCGCCGGTTTGGCTTTGGTCTTTGGCGCGGCGGTCTTGCCGTTGAGTGTCTTGTCGGTGGTGAGTTTTGCATTGCCGGTTTTCTTCGGTGCTGCCTTGCTGGCGGCGGTCTTTGGGGATTTGCTCGGGGCCAGGGCTTCGGCTTCTGCCAGTTTGCACGCCATCTCCCAGTGTCGGGCCTCCTGACCTTCGGGTTTTCCTTCGGACTCCCAGATCTGATAGGCGAATTCGCGGATGCGTTTATCGTCGGTACTCATCGCAATGCTCCTGAACTGAACTCAAGTGTGGGTTGTTTGAATAATGAGATTGACCGGGAAGTCCCCCAGCGCGGCGCTGACCTGCAGTTCCCTGTTTTTTGTGACTGTGATGGCGGAAAAAAGTCCCTGCAGAGGCTCGTCAGGGACGGTGAACGGCAATTTGACCCGGGTATCGCCCCACAGCGGCGCGTGGACCTGCGGTTCGGCACCGTTTTCCAGCAGTTCGGCACAGCGTATCGGCACAATCACGATGGCGCGTTTTCCCTCCCGTTCACGGACAAAACCCAGCACTCGATGGGCCTCGCTGCCCACCACTTCCAGGGCCTGGTAAGTGCCACGCCGAAACAGCTCGGCATGCTCGGCACGCAGGTTCAAGGTGCGCGCAATCAAGGCTTGCTTGATGCGCCCGTCACGCCAGTTCGCCAGCAGGTCAGCTGGATCATCCGCTTGCTGCATCGCCTGCTGGCGGCGGGTGTAGTCCACCGGGCGACGGTTGTCCGGATCGACCAGGCTGAAGTCCCAGAAATCGTTGCCCTGATACAGATCCGGCACGCCGGGCACGGTCATGCGCAGCAAGGTTTGCGCCAAACCGTTGAGCGCACCGGGTACGGCAATCGATCGGGCAGCCTTGGCGAGGGCTGCACGCAACAGCTCTCCTTCAGGGCTGAGCAACAGGCGCCGGATGAAGTCCTCGGTCGCTTGCTCATAAGGGTCATTGGGCGCGCTCCAACTGCTTTGCAGCTTGGCTTCGCGCAGGGCCTTGCGTTGCCACTGCCAGAGGCGTTTTGCGTAGTCTTCGAGCGCCGGCGGATTATCGATACCCAACTCCAGCGGCCAACTGCCGAGGATCGCTTGATACAGAATCAATTCATCGCCTGCCGACGGCACTTGATCGTCATCGCGCAATGGCCGGGCGAGGGCGCGCCACAGGCCGATCTGGTCGGCATACCAGGTACTGCGTTCGCTCAATACCGCCAGCCGTGCCCGTGAATCTTCGCCACGCTTGTGGTCGTGGGTGGCGCTGGCCAGCAGATTGTCCGGGAAGGTCTCGAGGCGCTCGATGCAGGCCTGATGAAAGTCGGCGACCGCTGCGCTGAACTGTTCGGTGTTGAAGCCCACGTCATTGCGCGAGAGCAGGACCGCCGAACGATAGAGCGCGGTGTCCTCCACCGCTTTCGCCGCTGCCGGCGAGGTCAGTTGCTGGAAGCGTACGCAGGCGTGCTTGAGGCGTTTGCGCTGGCGACCGGCCGGGCGCCGCCGCCAGGGCTCACCGCCGAGCCAGCCGGCCAGGCAGTCGAGCACCGGCCAGTCTGCCTCGCCCAGGGTTAGACGGGCGCCGTCCATGGCCTGCTGGAAAAACACCTGGTCTTGGGCCGTACGGCCAAGGGCGCTGATGTAGATGCGGTACACCGGGAAATGCACGATCAACGCCTGCAAGGCCCGGCGAATGGCGCCGAGGGTCAGGTCGCGGGTCATGAGATTGTCCCGGGCCACTTGCAGCAAGGCCTGGGCGACGCTTTCGAAATCCCCGGCCAGGGAACTGTTGAGGATTTGCTGGCGGGCCAGTTGTGCTTCCTGGGAGAAATCGGCGGGCCGCTCGCTGTGACGCTGCCAGAGTTCGGCCAGTGTCTGCGCGCCCCGTGGCTCATGTTGCAGCAGTGACAACTGGTTCATGAATTCGTAACCGGTGCTGCCGTCCACCGACCAGTCGCGATGCAGGGTTTCGTCTTCGCCGAGAATCTTTTCGACATAGATGGGCAGGTGGCGGCCCGCTGACAGACTGTCCACCCGGCGACGCAGTTTTCGGCAGTAGCCCCGCGGGTCGGCGAGGCCGTCGATATGGTCGATGCGCAACCCGTCGATCAGCCCTTGCGACACCAGTTGGAAGATCTTCGCGTGGGTGGCTTCGAACACGGCGGGACGCTCGACACGCAGTCCGCCGAGTTCATTGATATCAAAGAAACGTCGCCAGTTGATGTCATCGGCGGCAGTGCGCCAACTGGCGAGGCGATAGCTCTGGCGTTCCAGCAGGTTGTGCAGGCGCTGGAAGCCTTCGCTGGTGAGTGAGTTGTAGTTTTTCAAGTGTTGCTCAATGGCTTGAGCAATGAGCGGATCGCTGACCAGATCGCGAAGTTCTGCTTTCAGCGGCATGGCCAGGCTGTGGGCGTCGGTCTGGTAGCTCAGGGTGCTGAAGCGATCGGCCAGGGTCTTGAGTTGTTCGGCCTGTTGCGCATTGAGCGACGCATCGGCCTTGAGCAATTCGCCGTAATCGCTTGGGCAAATGGGAAAGCGGTGTTCGTAGTGCTCGACGTGGAACGTGCCGTGCCAGGCATCGAATCGCAAGGGCAGGGTGCCGTCGTGCAACGCGACACCGTAGTCGCTGCCCAGAAACGGCAGGAGCAACTGGCCTTCCATCAACGGATCGGGCGAGTGCCACTGGATGTCGAAAAACTCGCCGTAGGGGCTCAGACGCCCCCATTCCAACAAGTCCAGCCACCAGGGATTATCACTGCCGCCGACCGCCATATGATTGGAGACGATATCGAGGATCAAGCCCATGTTCTGCCCGTGCAAGGCGCTGACCAGGCTGCGCAGCGCCGCCTCACCACCCAGTTCCGGGTTGACCCTGGTCGGGTCCACCACGTCATAGCCATGCGTGGACCCGGCGCGGGCGCGTAACAGCGGGGAGGCATAGACATGGCTGATGCCGAGGCGGGCGAAATACGGCACCAGTGGCACCGCATCTTCCAGCGTGAAGCCTTTATGAAATTGCAGCCGCAAAGTGGCGCGCAGCGGGCGGGTCAGCACTTGATTCATCGATCACGCTCGGCCGCCTGAAGTCGCGCGCAGGCGAGCAGTTCCAGACGTCGCGCCGCATCCGCTCCATCGAGCAGGGCTTCGCTGTAACCGGGCAAGCGCCGCGACCAGTTGGGGTGCGTATCGATCGTGCCGGGCAGATTGGCCTGTTGTTCCACGCCAAGGGCATCTTCCAGCGGCAGCAGCACCAACGGCGCCCGGGTATGGCCGAGAAAGCGCACGCTGGCATCGAGCACCTGGTCGGTTTCGTGGGACTCTTCGCGAAAATTTTGCGGGTCCTGGCTCAACGCCCGGCGCAAGCCTTCGCGCTCACGTTCACGATGCTGGCGCCATTCGATTTCAGCGCTGGCATCGACCATGCCGAGCCGGGCGTTCCAGTCGATATCGCGGCCATGCCACCAGCCGTTGAGGGTGGGCAGGTCATGAGTGCTGGTGGTCGCCAGGGCGTTGTCCGGCCAGTCGAGGATAGGTTTGAAGTGAGTGTTGTCCTGCTCGAACAGCAGCACCCGCATGCCGAGCATCGAACGGGCGATGAGTTTTTCCCGCAGGCCGTCCGGCACGGTGCCGAGGTCTTCGCCGAGGACGATGGCTTGATGGCGATGGGATTCCAGGGTCAGCAAACGCAGCAGATCGTCCACCGGGTAATACAGATAAGCACCGTCGGCCGGCGGCGAGCCGTTGGGGATCACCCACAAACGCTGCAAGCCCATGACATGATCGATGCGCAAGCCACCGGAGTGGGCGAAATTGGCCCGCAACATTTCGATGAAGGCCCGGAAACCATTGCGCACCAGGCCTTCAGGGGAGAACGCGGAAATTCCCCAGCCCTGGCCGCTGCGGTTGAGAATGTCCGGTGGCGCACCGACGGTGAGGGAGGCAAGCAGTTCGTCCTGACGGCTCCAGGCCTGACTGCCGCCGCCATCGGCGCCGACGGCCAGGTCGGCGATCAGGCCAATACTCATGCCGCTGGCGCGGGCGGCGGTTTGTGCGCGCTCCAGGCAGCGGGTGATCAGCCACTGACAGAAGGCGAAGAAGCCGATGCGCCCGGCATTCTCTTCGGCAAATGCCGCCAGTTCGGCGCTGTGCGGATTACGCCAGGCTTCGGGCCACTGCCGCCAGTCGAGGTGTTCACCGCGGGCGGCGCGAGCCTCCTGGATGGCCTCGAAGCGGCAGTGGTTTTCCAGCGCTTCGCCGGCGGCCTGACGAAAACTGCTGAAGTCTTCGTGCAACGGGTGTTCACCGTGGACGAAACCCTCGTACAGCGATTGCAACAACCGATGCTTAGCTTCGGCAGCGGCCGGCCAGTCAATCAGCGGGCGTTCTTCCAGCGCCTTGAGTTCAACCGCCAGTCCCGTTGCATCAATGGCGGTCCGCAGTGCGCGTTCGCCGAGAATGGTGCCGGGGGCGCAATAAAGGCTGTTGAGAAACAAACGGCTGGACGGCGAATACGGACTGTAGCGCCGGGTGTCACTGGAAAACATCGCATGCAACGGGCTGATCGCCAGCGCCTCGGCGCCACGCTCACCGGCGACCCGGGCGAGGTCCTCCAGCGCCTGGGTGTCACCAAACCCGCCATCGCCGGGGCGGCGCAATCCATACAACTGCACGCTCAGGCCCCAGGCGCGCGGGATCGGATTGTCCACGGCATCAGCCACGCTGTAGCAACGGGTCGGGGCCACGGCCAGGGTGAAGGTTTGTCCGTCGATGCTGACCTGTTGATAGCCGACCGGTACCAGTCCCGGCAGCACCGCCTTGGCGTCCAGTTTGAGGTTGAGCTGCGAACCGTCTTCGAGGTGGATTTCGCAAGGGGTTCCAGGCTCGAAATAACGCGCCAGGTCCAGGCCCGCCCCGACATCGGCGGTCATCAATGGCGGCAAGCGAAGGGTTTGTTGCGCCGCCTGCAACTCCAGCAGGCTGGCATCGATTTCCTGGGCACTGCCGGCCGGGTGGCCAAGGCCGGTCAGCACGTTGCGCAACACTGAAGGCGCGACTTTTTGCGGGCGGCCGTTGGCGTCGATCCAGTCGACCGCGAGGCCGGCACGGCTGGCCAGGATTTCCAGTTGCGCATCACTCATGGACGCTCTCCATACGAAGTAGCAAGGGGGGCTGCGGCGGCGAGGCTGACGAGCGCGCAATACGGGGCAAGGGTGCCTTGGTCCAGCAGGTCGGTGCTCTGTGGCGGGTATTCGAACAACTGTGCGGCGCCGGACTGTGAGGTGTGGACGACGGGCCTGTCGCTGAGGTTCAGGTCAATGCGCAGTTGACTGCCATCGCCCAAGCGCCAGGAGGCACTGAGCGCGCCTTCGCCCAGCACGTCGGTGCCCAGTGCCCGGGCGCCCGGCAAGCGCGGAATGATGAGCCGGTGACGGATCTGCAACAGTCGGCAATACAGGTCGTGCATCTCTGAATGGCCGGTCGATGGCAGGACAGGGCGGGACGCGGCAAACGTCTGCGGGTCATTCGGGTCCGGAATGTGTTCGTGCAGGTCAGGGTCCGCAAACGTGCTGAACGCAGCGAACTCATTGCGCCGGCCGTCGCGAACCTGCTTGGCCAGTTCACCGTGATGGCTGGTGAAAAACAGGAAGGGTTGTTCGACGGCAAACTCGTCGCCCATGAACAGCAGCGGAATCATCGGTGACAGCAACAACAACACCGTGGCGGCCCGCAGCGCCTGCGGGTGGGCGAGTTGATGCAGGCGCTCGCCGAAGGCCCGATTGCCGATCTGATCATGATTCTGCAAAAAAAGGATGAAGGCGACGGGCGGCAAATGCCCGCTGGGCTCACCGCGCGCCACACCATGGCGGTTGAGATGGCCCTGGAACGCGAAGCCCTGGCTCAGGCAGCGCGCCAGTTGTTCGGTGGGGTTGTGCGCGTAGTCGGCGTAATAGGCGTCGGTTTCGCCAGTCAGCAATACATGCAAGGCGTTGTGGCCGTCGTCATTCCATTGCCCGTCGTAACCATGCTCGAGCAGGCTGGCCTGGTTGTGTTCGTTCTCCACCATCAGCCACACATGCCGTGCCGGTCCCGTCTGCTGGCGCACCCGTCGTGCCAGTTCCTGGAGGAAATCCGGGTCTTCGATGGCGTGCACCGCATCCAGGCGCAAACCGTCGAAGCGGTATTCCAGCAGCCACATCAAGGCGTTTTCGATGAAGAAGTCCCGCACTTCGCGGCACCGGAAATCGATGGCTGCGCCCCATGGCGTGTGTTTGTCTTCGCGGAAGAAACCCTTGGCATAACGATGCAGGTAATTGCCGTCCGGGCCGAAGTGGTTGTAGACCACGTCGAGAATCACCGCCAGGCCGTGGCCGTGGGCTGTGTCGATCAAGTGCTTGAGCTGCTCGGGGGAACCGTATGAAGCCTGGGGCGCGTAGGGCAGGACGCCGTCATAACCCCAATTGCGCTCACCGGGAAACTGCGCGATGGGCATCAGCTCGATCGCGGTGACGCCCAGTTCGACCAGCCGCGCCAAATGCGCCTCGACGGCACTGAAGCCGCCGAGCGCACCGACGTGCAGTTCGTAGATCACCACCTCGTTCCATGGGCGTCCCAGCCATTCACTGTGTTGCCACGCATAGGCCAGCGGATCGACCACCACACTGTGCCGGTCGATATCGCCGGCCTGAGCGCGGGAGGCAGGGTCGGGCACCTCCAGCTCACCGTCGATGCTGTAGCGGTAACGCGTGCCTGCCGGGCAGCGGGTGTTGCTCACGAACCAGCCGTCGGCCTGGGGCAGCAACGGCAAGGACTGTCCATTTTCCAGTTCGACACTGACGTAGAACGCATCTGGCGCCCACAACGCGAATCGCGTGTGCTCTGCGTCCAGCATGATTGCGCCGTGGGGCCAGGTCTCAAGGGTCCGTAACGGCATCTTGAAAGCCTCTTACTGTTTGTTCGATTTCCCCAACGCTTTCGCCACAAGCTGTTCGTAGAGTTCGGCGTAGGGTTCCACCGCCTTGCACCAGTTGAACGGCGCTGCCATGGCCCGGCAACGCATGGCATGCAGCAGGTCGGGGAAGGCGAACACCTTGAACGCGCGGCTCAGGGCTTCCTGGTAGCTCTGCACCGTGGATTCATCGAACAGGAAACCGGTCACGCCGTTTTCGATCGTGTCGGCCAGGCCACCGGTATTGCGTGCCACCGGCAACGAACCGAAGCGCTGGGCATACATCTGGCTCAGGCCGCACGGCTCGTAACGCGAAGGCATCAGTAGGAAATCGCTGCCAGCGAACATGCGCCGGGCGTCGGTTTCGTTGAAGCCGATGCGCACGCCGATCTGTCCGGGGAAACGCAGGGCCAGTTCGCGCATTGACTGTTCTTCTTCCGGTTCGCCGCGGCCGATGATTGCAATCTGGCCGCCGGATTTGACGATGTACTCGGAGACCGCTTCGGTGAGGTCCAGGCCTTTCTGGTAGACCAGGCGCGAAACCACCGCGAACAGCGGCCCTTCGGAATCCTGCAGGCCGAACAGCTCACGGACATGGGCGGCGTTCACGGCCTTGCCGTCCCAGTCGCCGATTTCGAACGGGCAGAACAGGTGCGGGTCGGTCGCCGCATCCCAGCTTTCATCGATGCCGTTGGGAATCCCGCTGAGCAGGCCTTGCTGGGTCTTGGCGGCGAGAAAACCGTCGAGACCGCAGCCGAAGTCCGGGGTGGTGATTTCCTGGGCGTAGGTCGCGCTGACCGTGGTGATGTGGCTCGAATAGGCCATGCCGGCCTTGAGGAACGACATCTTGCCGTAGAACTCCATGCCTTCCTGTTGCAGCGCGTGATGGGGAATGCCCAGTTCGGGGCACGAACCCAGGCTGGTCACGCCTTGATAGGCCAGGTTGTGAATGGTGAATAGCGTCGGTGTGCGCTGTCCACGCCAGTGCATGTAGGCCGGGGCCAGGCCAGCCGGCCAGTCGTGGGCGTGCACCAGATCCGGGCACCAGTGGATTTGCGCGAGGTTGGCGGCAATATCGGCAGCTGCCAGGCCGAGGCGGGCGAAACGGATATGGTTGTCCGGCCAGTCGCGGCCGTTGTTGGCGCCGTAGGGCGAACCTTCGCGCTCGTAGAGTTCGGGGCAGATCAATACATAAATGACCAGACCGTCGGGCATGTCCATGCGCCCGATCTTGCACGGTGGCAACGCCGCATGACCGCCGAGCTCACCGATAATATGAATGGGGTTCTCGCTGTGCAGTACCTGCGGGTAACCCGGGATCAGCACCCGCACATCGTGCAGATGGGCCATGGCCCGTGGCAGCGCTGCGGAAACGTCGCCCAGGCCACCGGTTTTCACCAGGTCGGCAATCTCCGAGGTGACGAACAACACTTTTTTACGGTTCGGATTCTGGTTGGCTGCCGGGGCCAGCGTCCTGGTGCCAGGAACGCTGACGGGTTGGGTGTTTGCGGCAGTAACGGCACTCGATTCGCCGACCTGATGAGCACGCTCTCCCTGTATTTCCAAAACCGTACTGATCATATGAATCTCCCGTGTTGTTGATCTAATTCTTAGGTCTGGCAAACGGTGTTTCATGGCCCATTCCCGTGGCCGGGCGCAAAAGCGCTACGCATCAGTGAGCAAGCGCTGCCCAATGCGTCGAAGCAAAAGGGGTGAATGAGCAGTTGCAAAGATTGCACCAGTCGCAACGCACCTTCTTTTCAGATGACCGATCGGGATTGGAAAAAGTTTCGACTATTTTTCCACTTTGTGACCGACTGGTTTCGTCTTGAGAAAATGAGTCTAGGCCAGAACTTAGAGCGGTAAAGGCCAGATGGCAAAATTGTTCGACAATCGGTTTGTAGCGGTACGGACGTGCCTGATCGAGGTGCAAACGTCCCGACGAAGTGCATGTTTTTTTGCGTTTTGGCCTCAAAAAGTCACTGGGCAGTCACATAAATGTGCGAGGCGTTTTGATGGGTGTGCACTGTTACGGTGCGCGCTTGGCAAGTCCCGCATTTGGCCGAACCACTACCTTACAGTCCACCTTGGTGCCTAATGCCGATCAGTCAGGCTACGCCTTCCTTGTAGCAGCTGCCGAAGGCTGCGTCCGGCTGCGCAGCAGTCGTAAATCCGGCTTGCACGATCTC
>NZ_JBWKXF010000034.1:0-61692 GCF_059422645.1 Pseudomonas sp. GW821-FHT01C01
CGAAGGGGTCGTGTCAGTCGACATAAAAGGTGACTGACACGACCCCTTCGCGAGCAAGCCCGCTCCCACATTGGTTTGTGGCCTGGCCGAAAAATCGCGCCATCAGTACCGCCCGGCGGGAGCTGCCTCCCTCGCCACAAACGGCGGGAACTTCATCTGAAAACCCCTATCTCAAAGACACTTCGCCATCCCGGTGGGCTTGGTGTTGGCCGCTATCGAACTCGCGGCATGCCCTTTGAGAGTTGTGTCGATGGCCCAAAAAAACCTGCAAGACCCATCTCCATCCCATTTGCCCGAGGCCGCGCAAACCCTGCTGGCGCTGATGCACGCCCAAGGCGAATTGGCACGCCTGAGCGAACGCGAACAGTTGTTCAACACCTTGCTGGGGAGCGTCAACGCGGTGCTGTGGGCACTCGATTGGGAAACCCGTCGGGTGCTTTACGTCAGCCCCGCCTATGAACGGATCTTCGGCCGTTCGGCCGATCTGCTGCTGGCCGACTGCAATCAATGGCGCGACAGCATTTACCCTGACGACCTGGAATATGCCGAACGCAGCCTGGCCGAAGTGCTGGACAAAGGCGCCGTGGAAGACCGCGAGTATCGAATCATTGCCGCTGACGGCCAGGTGCGCTGGCTCCGCGACAAATGTTTCATCAATCGCCAGGCCGAGCCGGGTCAACCGGTGATCATCGTCGGCATCGCCGAGGACATCACCGATAAGAAGCAGATGGAAACCGAGCTGCATCGCCTGGCCACCACCGACGCGCTGACCCAGAGCAGCAATCGTCGTCATTTCTTCGAATGTGCTCACCGCGCGTTCGAACACGCCCGGCAACAGGGTGAGCCGCTGTCGTTCCTGATGCTGGACATCGATAACTTCAAAACGATCAACGACACCTACGGCCACCAGGAAGGCGACAACGTGTTGCAACGCATTGCCGAAAGCGGCCGCGCAGCGTTGCGCCGTCGCGACCTGTTCGGGCGCATTGGTGGCGAGGAGTTCGCAGCGGTGTTTCCCGGCTGTACACCACAGATGGCCCTGCAAGTGGCTGAACGCTTGCAACGGCAGATTCAGCAATTGAGTTTCAACCATGAAGGCCAGTCGTTCGGCATCACCGTCAGCCAGGGCCTGACCAGCCTGACCGCCAGGGACGAAAACGTGGAGAACCTGTTTTCCCGGGCGGATGCAGCGATGTATCAAGCCAAGCGTGAGGGCAAGAACAGGATTGTCACTGCCTGACAGGCCACCACAGACCCCATGTGGGAGCGGGCTTGCTCGCGAAGGGGCCGCATCAGTCACCTTTTATGTCGACTGACACTCCGCTTTCGCGAGCAAGCCCGCTCCCACAGGGAATCGCGTTCGCCCTCATTTCCTGCGCAGGCGCATCAACTCCGGCAAGCCGATCTT
Source organism: Pseudomonas sp. GW821-FHT01C01 (assembly GCF_059422645.1). Classification (NCBI taxonomy): domain Bacteria; kingdom Pseudomonadati; phylum Pseudomonadota; class Gammaproteobacteria; order Pseudomonadales; family Pseudomonadaceae; genus Pseudomonas; species Pseudomonas sp. GW821-FHT01C01. Next base: position 1,409 of record NZ_JBWKXF010000034.1, read on the forward strand.
GAGCAACCGCGCCGTCCGGCTCTTTGCCAGCTCTTCGATGCCCTCATGCTCAGTCAGGCGCGCCATCTGCGCCGCCATGTTCATCACCAACGCTTCGCGGGAGTAAACCCCGCCACCGAGCTGGTAGGCCGCGGCAATCAGCTCCCGCAACTCCAGCGGCAGGCGCCAACGCGTGCGCAGGGCTGAACCATAGGCCGCGCCAAACTCGGCCAGCGCTTCGCCCACTTCCTCCAACTCATCCAGTTCGCCACCGGCCTGCTTCCATTCCTGCAAACAGCGCAACAACGCCAGATCGCCGAGACGATGCAACATACCCGCGCAATAGCAACGCTCCTGATCCAGATCGAGCAGGCGCGCCAGCGTCCGGGCGTATTCGGCGGTGTGCAGCGACAGATCCCAGTAACGCTCGGCATAGTCGGCCAATTGCGGATCGCTGAGCCGGGCACTGCGCTTGAGCGCCAACCCGAGAATCAGGTTCATGCTCTGCCCGGTACCCAGGCGATGCAGCGCCTGGGACAGGGTTTGCACAGCGGCACCGTGGTGCTGGGCCGCGCTGTTGGCAGCTGCGATCAGCACGGCCGTGACCTGCGGATCGGTGCGGATTTCGTCTTCCAGTACCGTCAGATCAAGGCCATTGGGGTTGAGGCTGCGCTTGACCGCCACCTGCACGTCGGTCATCAGCGGCGCGCCATCGGCCAATTCCCGTCGACGTTCCAGATACACCGATAACGTCATGCCCGGCGCCAGTGACGGCACTTCGCACGAAACCTCTTCACCGGCGTTCAGCAGCAGCCCTTGCAACCGATGGGTCAGGCTTTCCATGTTCAGGGGCTTTGTCAGGTACGCGGCCGGCGCCAGCGGCAAGGCTTCGCGCACACTGGCACTGTCGTTGCGACTGCTCATGAGGATAAAGGGCAGCGGCGGATTGCGTTTGCGCTGGCGAATACTGCGCAGGACATTCAGGCCATCGACGCCCGGCAACTCCCAGTCGGCGATCACCAGGTCATAAGGGTTGGCGGCCAACAGCTCCAGCGCTTGCTGACCATCGGCGCACAGGTCCAGCCGCGCATCGCAGCGTACGTTCAACAACACTTCCTTGAGCAGATCCCGGGACCAGGGGTCGGCCTCGGCGATCAGTACTCTCGGAACCGCGGGTAAAATGACAGTTGTCATACAGCTCTCCCTGGCAATGCCGGAACCTTAGCCAATACCGGCCATTCGATACAGCGCTAATGCGCGGGATGTGTTTCAAGGGGCGTAAAAAAACCCGCCGAAGCGGGTTTTTTGTGGATCAGGTCACATCAGGGGGCGTTCTCAATCAGTTTCCCCGCCGATGTGGAAACTGACTGAGAACGCCCCCGAGTGATCAGAGTTCGGAGAAGCACTCTTCGATGATCGCCAGGCCTTTGTCCAGTTGCTCGTCCGGCGAAGTCAGCGGTACCAGGACGCGCAGAACGTTGCCGTAGGTGCCGCAGGACAGCAGGATCAGACCCTTGTCGCGAGCCTTGGCCACAACCGATGCCACAGCGGCAGCGTTTGGCTTGTGGCTGTCGCCGTTTTCGAACAGCTCGACAGCGATCATCGCGCCCAGGGCACGGACTTCGCCGATCACCGGGTACTTGGCCTGGATGGCCTTCAGGCCAGTCACCAGACGCTCGCCAACAGCCTTGCAACGATCCAGCAGGTGCTCTTCTTCAAACACTTCCATTACGGCCAGGGCCGCGGCGCAAGCGATCGGGCTACCGGCGTAGGTGCCGCCCAGGCCGCCTGGAGCGATGGCGTCCATGTATTCGGCCTTGCCGCACACACCGGCCAGCGGGAAGCCGCCAGCGATGGATTTGGCGAAAGTGGTCAGGTCGGCAGCAACGCCCATCTGTTCCATGGCGAAGAAAGTACCGGTACGGCCAGCGCCAGTCTGTACTTCGTCAGCGATCAGCAGGATGCCGTGCTGGTCGCACAGGGCACGCAAGCGCTTCATGAATTCTTTCGGAGCGACGTAGAAACCACCTTCGCCCTGAACCGGCTCGATGATGATCGCGGCGATGTCTTTCGGCTCGGCGTCGTTCTTGAAGATGCGTTCGATGCTGGCGATCGAATCGTCGATGCTCACACCGTGCAGTTCGTTCGGGTACAGCGCGCGGAAGATGCCGCCTGGCATCAGGCCCATGCCGGCCGAGTAAGGCACGACTTTACCGGTCAGGCCCAGGGTCATCATGGTGCGACCGTGGTAAGCGCCGGTGAACGCGATCACGCCGGCACGGCCAGTGGCGGCACGGGCAATCTTGATCGAGTTTTCCACAGCTTCGGAGCCGGTGGTCACCAGCAGGGTTTTCTTGGCGAAATCACCCGGCACCTTGGCGTTGATTTTTTCGCACACTTCCACGTACGGCTCATAGGCCAGAACCTGGAAGCAGGTGTGGGTCAGCTTGTTCAACTGTTCGGTCACGGCCGCGATGATTTTCGGGTGCACGTGGCCGGTGTTCAGCACAGCGATACCGCCGGCGAAGTCGATGAACTCACGACCTTCAACGTCGGTCACGGTCGCGTTCTTCGCGGACTCGGCGAAGATCGGGTGAATCTGGCCAACACCACGTGGAACTGCATTGGTACGGCGGGCCATCAAAGAAGCGTTAGTCTTGCTCATACATTCCTCATTCACCGCTCATCGGGCGGCGTGGTTCAAGGATAAAGCGACGGGGAGCAACGGCGGCAGCATGCGATGATCGACTGCCACAGCGTTCCCGGTCACCGAGAATATTCCGGTTTGAAGCGGCGCAAAGGGACAGCGCTCTCGTGCCCTTTGCGCTTGAAGCAATGCTCTTCCGGGGTTAGATGCCCAGGCAGAGGTATTTGATTTCCAGGTAATCTTCGATGCCGTACTTGGAGCCTTCACGGCCCAGGCCCGAGGCCTTGATGCCGCCGAACGGCGCGACTTCGTTGGAGATCAACCCGGTGTTGACGCCGACCATGCCGTATTCCAGGGCTTCAGCCACACGGAACACACGACCCAGGTCGCGAGCATAGAAGTACGAGGCCAGACCGAATTCGGTGTCGTTGGACATCGCGATCACGTCGGCTTCGTCTTTGAAGCGGAACAGCGGAGCCAATGGACCGAAGGTTTCTTCCTTGGCCACGGCAGCATTATTCGGCACGTTGGTCAGAATGGTCGGCTCGAAGAAGTTGCCTTCCATCGACTTGCCGCCGGACAGCACGGTGGCGCCTTTGGAAACGGCGTCAGCAATGTGCTCTTGCACCTTGGCGACGGCTTTTTCGTCGATCAGCGGGCCAGTGGTGGTGCCTGCTTCCAGACCGTTACCGATCTTGAGCTTGGCCACAGCAGCCTTGAGCTTCTCGGCGAACGCGTCGTAGACCGAATCCTGAATGTACAGGCGGTTGGCGCAGACGCAGGTCTGGCCGTTGTTGCGGTATTTGGAGATGATCGCGCCTTCGACGGCCTTATCCAGGTCCGCGTCGTCGAACACGATGAACGGTGCGTTGCCGCCCAGTTCCAGGGACACTTTCTTGATGTCCTTGGCGCATTCCGACATCAGTTGACGACCGATTTCGGTCGAACCGGTGAAGGACAGCTTGCGCACGATCGGGTTGCTGGTCAGCTCGCTGCCGATGTCGCCGGCGCTGCCGGAAACCACGCTGAACACGCCAGCCGGGATGCCGGCACGCTGGGCCAGTTCAGCCAGGGCGAAGGCGGAGAACGGAGTTTGCGAAGCAGGCTTGAGCACCATGGTGCAACCGGCGGCCAGGGCCGGGCCGGCTTTACGGGTGATCATCGCAGCCGGGAAGTTCCACGGGGTGATGGCAGCGGTCACGCCGATTGGCTGCTTGATCACGATCAGGCGCTTGTCTGGCTGGTGGCCCGGAATCACGTCACCGTAGATGCGCTTGGCTTCTTCGGCGAACCATTCGATGAAGGACGCGGCGTAAACGATTTCGCCCTTGGCTTCGGCCAATGGCTTGCCTTGCTCCAGGGTCATCAGACGAGCCAGGTCGTCCTGGTTCTCGATGATCAGCTCGAACCAGCGACGCAGCTTGTTCGCACGTTCTTTGGCGGTCAGTGCACGCCAGGCCGGCAGCGCTTTGTCAGCAGCTTCGATTGCACGGCGGGTTTCGGCAGCGCCCATTTTCGGCACGGTGCCCAGAATTTCGCCCGTTGCCGGGTTGTTGACCTTGATCGTCTGACCATTGTCCGCATCAACCCACGCGCCATCGATGAAGGCTTGCTGGCGGAACAACTGGGTGTCTTTAAGCTGCATGTCGGCTTTCCTTAACAGCACCGCAACGAATGCGGAGCAAATTATGATTGTAGAAAGGCGCCTCAATAGGCTGCCGTCAGGGAAATCATTCACCGGGCTGAAGCACATAAATAGCGCACTGATTGAACTCGTGCGGTTCAGCACCCAGACAAGAGCGTTTGAAATCTCAAACGAATCCTAGGATCAAAGGGGGTAAAGGACAATAGCCTGTTCGAAAAAAAGAACGAAAACGACGCTTTTGCCCATATTTTCTGATCAACGTAGCAAACGCCCGTTACGCTTGTAATAAACGTAGGCGATTCAGCAGCATGGACGCCCGCAGCGCATATGAGTATCATGGCGCCCGCATTGCACCAGTAGCTCAGCTGGATAGAGTACTGCCCTCCGAAGGCAGGGGTCGTGGGTTCGAATCCCGCCTGGTGCACCATCTTCTTTCCCTTGTATTACAAGGGGATAGCGCTCCTGACAGAAACCTGTCCTAGTCCTGAAAGTCGTTTTTGCCACAAATTTGCCACACTTGAACGTGGCGGGAATGGTCGAAATGGCAACAATCAGGAATCGCGGCGAGTACCAGTGGGAAGCGCAAATCCGTCGTAAGGGCTATCCAGCTCAAAGAAAAACCTTCGAAACCAAAGCAGATGCCCAAGCCTGGGCGCGCATGATCGAAAGCGAAATCGACCGAGGCATTTTTGTCTCTCGCGTCGAGGCTGAACGCACCGCCTTTCATCAACTCATAGATCGCTATATCTCGGAGATCGCTCCGAAGCACAAAGGCGCCTATTCGGAAATCAAACGCCTGGAAGCGCTCAAGCGCCATCCGCTGGCAACACGTATCGTCGCCACCCTCACCTCCTCCGACTTCGCCCGCTACCGTGACGAGCGTCTGAAGATCCGCAAGGGCAATACAGTCAAGCGTGAGCTGGCATTGTTTCAATGCGTGATTGAGGTTGCTCGCCGCGAATGGGGAATCCATTTTGCCGAGAATCCGGTGCGGATGGTCAGTCGCCCTAGCTATAACGACGAACGCTCGCGACGCCTGGACCCGATTGAAGAACAATACATACTCAGCGCCTTGGAGCTTCGGGAGCGCCGTGCCGATGGAACCTATGCGGACGCCTCGCACAACCCTTGGATACGGTCCATCGTGCAACTCGCAATTGAGACAGCCATGCGCCGTGGCGAGCTATTCGAGTTGCGCTGGAAGCATGTGAATCTGGATCGCAAAACCGCTCATCTTCCAGCGACCAAGAACGGGCTACCAAGAACCGTCCCACTCTCCCCGCGAGCTATTCAGCTGCTAAAGGATTTGCCACGCTCACTTTGCGGCAGAGTCTTCCCCACCACCGCAGACGCCCTCAAGAAGGCCTTCACACGCGGCTTGGAGCGAGCAAGGACGAAATACTTAGGAGATTGCGAACGCGCTCTGGTAACACCCCAGGAAGACTTTCTGCTCGACCTGCGCTTCCACGACCTACGCCACGAGGCCACCTGCCGGCTGGCCACCAAACTTCCCAATTTGATCGAGCTTGCCAGCGTGACGGGACACCGCGAAGTGAACATGCTGAAACGTTACTACAACATCACCGCAGAAGAACTGGCGGCGAAGCTGGCCTGAGAGTCAATCAGATATCTCTAAACCCAGGGAGCCGGCGAGCTCCCTGATTTCGTTGTGCCAGCGGGCAAGCTTGATCACCTTTCCCTCTCGCTCAAGATCCTTCTGTGCGAGGTTTTCATAGAAACGTCCAATCAACTCTTCTCTGCGTATTTCACCTGGGAAAACCAGCCGCTTGCGGTCGTTTAGAAGCCCGCGAGCACTGAGCTGGGCAACCTCGCAAAGATGGGCTTTCGATATTAGATCGCGGCACATCCAGTCGCTTATCCACTGCTGCGACATCGCCCAGAAAACCAGTCTCTGGAAGGTCGGCCACGTCATCCGGGCTTGACTGCTGATATACCGCCGTAATGTCCTCGCCTCGGGGACGAGTTCCTGTCCTGATATCAAATCTTCCAGCTGAATTTTTGGCAGCCGTGACTTCTGCAAAACGCCGGTGAAGAGGTAGTTCACCAAATTGAGGGGTGCCCGCGCAGCGAAGTTTTTCCGGCCACTGGCGAAGTGAATTTGGAGCTCACGAGCGACAAGTTCGAAGGCCTCATACTCTTCGACACCCAGGCTTTCTGATTCTATTTTCTGCATGCTGGAATTCTTCAGCTAACGTCGGTGCCTGTTAAAAACCTGTCCTAGATTACTAGATATCTTCTGGTGAAAACTGGACGCATTCCAATGCACCCAGGCGATAACAAACATGAGCATCGATTACGAAACCGTACAAAAAATTCAGAAGCTTGGCGATGACGTTTTGGTCGGTGTCGCCGAGGTGGCCGCTCTGACCGGCTTTAGCGTCCTGACAGTAAGACAGAGAAAACTGCCAGGGCTTGAGCCTGTACCTGGCCTGTCACGTCTGCGCTGGCGTCTGGGCGATCTGAGGCAGTGGATGCGATCTGGCCCCGCTGGTGGATTGGTCTCTGCTCACGCAGCCACCGAGGAAATGCCTATTCGGCTAACTGGGCGCCCCACCAAAAAATCGCAGGTTGAGGCCCGCAAATAACTGTCTTCGAGAGCTCAACCAACCGTCCGCTATGTAACCGATCCAGAATCTGTTTCTGCTCTTTTTTGCTGCCAATGCAAAGCCTTGCCATCAAAAAATGAGCTCTATTCAGCCGGCTTATAGAACGCAGGCGGGGCAATACGCTTCCGGCACTGATCGACACCTTCGGGTTTGCGTAGCACATCCTTAATACGCTTAGCAGACGCCTCCAACTCTTCCGGCGAAGCCTCTTGGATCGCACGAGTCAGATTCTCGCGATTGAGCCGTTTGCTTTCCATGATCTCGGCAAAGCTTCTGTCGGACTGTATAGGCGGGTGCATATTCGTATCCTCGCGGAGGTATCTCGGATGAACACTAACACGTACTTCAGACATCAACAGCGAGGCTTCGCAGATGTCATTAAATCGTTCAAAGAAAGATCGCCGGCTCAAGCCTGCTGGTCATCCCCAAAAACGTCAACCGATGAGGATACATCTGGTCAATCAAGGCGACCGTCAACGCGTAACATTTTTGACTCTGCATCGTCGCCAAATGGGTCCTCAACCGCGTCACCAAGCACTGCCACAACGCTTGCTATCCGCCCTCACCTGCGCGGTTTCTTTACGTTTAAATAGCATATTAGCGGAGTACTAATTTTCGTCTCCCTCGCTTTCTCAATATTGCCTTTCATCCCTTCACTCCGATGTCCGAAAACCGTAAATGCACGTCTACCCGGTTCACAACTCGTTGTCCTCGGATTGATCAACCGATTGATCAACGGAACTGCAACCGCGAAGGAGCAACGCAACGGGACAAGGTAGGGTTTGTGATACCGCCAGTACCTAGCAAATCACAACCGGCGCGCACCAGTCGTTCCACTCCCTCTGCTTTGCCTACCTTCCCTGCTCAGGGCAAGCCCCGAGACCTAAACACCTGGAAAAGGAAAAATAATGAGTCGTAGTGAACAACGCCGACGCACGGGATGGTTGCCGGCAATTCGTTGTTTCGAGGAAGAAGAAGCATTGGTACGCGAGAAGGCGTATGACAGTGGAATGAGTGTCGGACAATTCATGCTGGCCGCCGCCTTGAAGCGGCAGACGAGAAGCCGAATTGACTCCCACGTTATTAACGAGCTGCGGCGTCTAGGTGGCCTTCAGAAGCACCTTTTCGCAGAGGGCAGCGGTGTGCTTTCCAAGGAGTATGCAAATGTATTGATTGAGATAACCGAAGCCATCAAGCGTATCGGGAGTTGAGGCCCCTCGTTCATACGTCGGTGGCTCACAGTTCCGTGGCTATTTCATGCAATGCAAGTACTTCAGGTTCAGTTAGACCACGGCTGAGCTGTTTCAACCCTGCAGCCGAGCTCAGCACTTGGTGTTCGATTTCCTGCTGCTCAAATAGCCTACCCAATAAAATAACCTCTCCGTCCGCTTCCAGATTACGAAGCCGCACTGGAGAGTTGAACGACCATCGATCGAGTATTTGCCAGCCGCGAGCGTGGTAGGACGGCGAGCGGAGGATGGATTCAATGGTGCTGCTCGCTAGGACATGGGCAGCAATCGATAGCGGCGTGCTCTTACCGAGCATATGCATCTCCCATAGCAAGTCCTAATTACTAAACAAGGTACGGAGTCGAGCCTCAGTACTAAGCACCTCTGTCGGCCTCAGCACTAGGCTGAATGCAGGAACATCACAGTTGCGGGTCAGCAACTCCAATCTGTGGTTTCGCTTCCCGACCAGCACTATCCGCCAAGAATGAACCTCATCGAATCGGAAGAATTGCTCTGCACCGTGGACTGGATAAGCTAGCAGTCTGCATGTCGAGCCATCGATACCCAAGTAGGCATCGTTCATCTTTGCGAATACTTCGAGATGCGGTTGAAAACCTGTGACCTGGAAGCTAGCGACCTGCTGCTTCAGTTTCTCGGCATAGTGTCGATTAACGCGCGAGATCCCCCCCCCCTCCAACAAAGTAGAAGACCAGAGCCCAGAACAACCATCGAACGGCCGGATCAGCACCACCGGTAAACCCCAAAAAGAACGGTAGATTGAAGCTACACAAAACCACCACAACCAGCAGCAATGCACCAACGGGCAGAAACCCGACGGCCCATGCCACCCGCAAAAACTCCCACAGCAGTCTCACCCCTTTTCCTCGCACCGAAGGTTCGGGGTGAAAATACCTGAAAATCAGATATCCCAAAAGCAGATATAGCTTAGCAAGCCGCCCCTCAAAAAAACGCGGCTATGACCAAAGCTATCTATCGACGTGAGCACAAGATTTTTCTTCAACTGCTAAAACGTCTCCGTGTCGAGTCTGGCCTGACTCAAACCCAATGCTCTGCCGCCTTAGGTCGACCGCAGTCATTTATGAGTGATGTGGAACGGGGTGTGAGAAGGCTCGACACCGTACAGCTTCGCGATTTGTGTCTTGTTTTGGGCACGGACCTCACGAGTTTTTGCAAGGCTTATGAAGAAGCACTGATTGAACGGTGAGCTGTGTTGGCGCCTGCTACTAGTTGATGCTTTTCCTTATAATGAATACTCATGATGGTGAGGTCTTCGAGAATCGTGCGCTCAGTGTCAGGCGCACAGTCTTGATTTCTTAGGGGGGCTTCCATGGCGGGGCCGCTTATGGAGGCCATTTTGCAGTAATTGAATGCGTTCCCAACCAACGCAGCAAGCTGCTCCACGGCCGCCCGGCCCCAACTCCGTCAAAAACCGTTCGTGGCAGGTCTGTTTACAATCGTCGGCGTTGTGTGGCCGCGGAGGTGCCGGGCCAGCGGTTTGTAAAAAACGGTATTGGAAGACGTTTCCCTAAGCCGTATCATGCTTTCAATCAAAAAATTGATATCCTTAATTTTTGTCGACACCTGTGGTATTAGCCAATGGAATTGGACAGCGTGGACATACGATATTTTAAAAAAAGACGCACTCACTCGGATAAAGTAAAAATAAGTGACCATTAAAAATAGACCACTTATACGTTGGGCTGGAAGTAAAACTAGAATTTTACATCTTTTGACCGAGCACAGTCCAACAAGCTACAAAAGATATATTGAGCCGTTCTGTGGCTCGATGAGTTTATTTCTGCGTATATCTCCAGAAAAATCATTTATGGGGGATATAAACTCAGAGCTTATTAATTTTTATATACAAGTAAAAGAAAAACCTGAAGAAATTTCTGAAGCTATTCACAAAATTCCGAGAAGCAAAGAAGAATACTACAAAATTCGAAGCTTAGACACATCGAACCTTACCGATTTGCAGAAAGCAATCAGATTTTTTTTCCTGAATAGACACTGCTTTAATGGCGTTTACAGGACAAACAAGAAAGGTGCATTCAACGTACCTTTCGGCAGCAAGCTAACAGAAATACCTAGCCACGAAGAAATAATGTATTTCTCAAAAAAGATAGCTTCTACAGAATTTTTTTGCGGCGACTTCGAAACAACTATTTTATCAGCCAAGAAAAATGATTTTATCTATTTGGACCCTCCATATGCGGGTACCGAATCCCGTGACCGCGGAGAATATGGCTTAAATTCTTTCAAAGAGTTAGATATATCTAGGCTAAGCACCACATTGAAATGCGCCTCTAAAAAAGGAGCAAAGATACTATTATCTTATGCCAGCATTGAACCAATAAAGAACGAGTTTTCCGAGTGGAATATTCGAGAAATCTCAGTCGAACGTAGTATTTCAGGCTTCGCACGGGGCAGAAAAAAGGTCCCTGAAGTAATAATAACGAACTACTGAAGCGCGCCCTAAAATGGACTTACCCGATCCTATACGAATTGCAATTGCTACGGATCTTCATTACATAGCTGATATTTCAGGAAAAATATCAACGCAAGTCTGTATCCAGGGTTCAAAAATCGATCCGATGGTCGCTCTGATCAGTCATATAAACAACCAAGAGTTACCTTCAGAAGTTAATGCAGACATACTTATTTGCCCTGGCGACATAACTACCAGAGCGTGCATAAAGTCATTCAATCATGGTTGGAACGATTTAAAAAATCTCAAAACAGCACTAAAAGCTGAACATCTTATTGCTGCCACGGGAAATCATGAGATAAGTTCAAGAACCAAGGAAGACCATGCCACACCAGGGAATGCTGAAATTGCGATCGCGCCATTCGAACATCTTCTAACCACGTCTGACTATCCTGCAAAATTTAATAGCCCGGAGCAAAAATGGGTTTACTGGGGAAGAGGATATGAATCGCTACATGGTGACAATTGGGTAATTGTCACTATAAATACCTGCCATTATCATAACTCACTCCTGCCTAACGAGTATGAGCGCGGAAGAATTGGAGACGCGGCGCTCGCAGAGTTAAGCGACCATTTAAAAAGTCTATCAAGCAAGTATCACTATAAAATAATCGTTCTCCATCACCCCCCATTAGAACATGAAGACTTAGACGTTAGCCTGGGTCGTACTCCAATGTACAATGGCAATTTGCTTTTGCAAGAAATCGAGAACACTGGTGAAGACTGGTTAGTTATTCATGGGCACAAGCATTTATTTAGGCTAACAAAATCAAACGGATCTGAATATTCTCCCATCGTACTGGGCGCAGCTAGCTTTGGTGCTCTTTTGACCGGGGAAATGGCTAATAAAACAAAAAACCAATTTTACATCATTGAACTAAGCATGACTCTTGAGGATGAAAAGCCTCGTTTAAGAGGCACTATAGAATCAATATACTGGGATGGAAGCTCTTGGAGTACATGCAGTGAGATATCACATGGACTCCCTCATGGCTGCGGATTTGATCAATCCAATCCAGTTAGAGCCTCTCCCCTTGCTAGACAAATAAAAGAGGCTATCGAAGCAAGCTCTCCCACCGTTCTTACATGGGCAGAACTTCGAGATAAAATAGACGCCCTTAAATACTTGATGCCTAAAGATATCGAGAACCTACAAAATAGGCTTGATGCGATTGGTGTATCAAGAACACCAAATCAAGACACGTGGTTTCCGCAAGAACTATGGGTTGACCAATGAATGATTTTTCATCTTCATCTAACGATACTTTCAACGCCCGGCATAAATCCGCTTTAGAGGTCGCAAAGGACTTCATTCCCCCCCCTCAATTCGGTGAGCTATTGGGATTCAATAACTGTATCCTAGTAGGACCTCGCGGAAGTGGAAAGACCACACTATTAAAAATGCTTCAGGCGCCGGCACTATTGAGCTGGAATAGAGCAAAAGAAGCCACAATGCAACAAACAATTAAGTTTGTTGGCGTATTTGTTGCCGCAGACGTTAGGTGGGCCAAGCAATTAGAGCTAGTAACTAAAGATATCGAGATTGAAAATCAAAGAACAACAATTCACGAGTGTGCCTTTAGCAACTTCGTAAGCTTGGCACTCATAGAGTCGTTAGAAAAATCAATCCATCTAAAGGTAATTAATCCTTATCAGGACTCTCAAGAACCTTTTGACAGAAACAAAGAGTCTGAATTATCTAGAAAACTTTCTGACATATGGCAAACACAGTCGACCCCTACTTTTTCTGCACTGAAGCATGCATTACGAGTTCAGCAGGCGGAAATCCCAAGAATATCGACTGCATTATCAACAACAAAAAACATAGAAGAGATACAAGAAAAATTTCCTTTCATAGGACTTAGCTGGCTAAATTCACTAACATTGGCTATTGAAACTATTAACGACCACCTTCAGATCGAAAATCAAAAGTGGGCATTATTGGTCGACGAGCTAGAAATCATCCCGCCAGAATTACTTGCTCGAATCCTATCTCCGCTGCGCTCTACGTCAGGAAACCTAATTTTTAAATATGCCCTTAGTCCGACAGGTGCAGGTTCCAATATTCTCGCGAGTCATGAGGAAAGTGACCCTACGCAAGGAAATGACTTCTCCACCCTTAGCCTTTGGAACACCAAAAAAGAGGAAGTACGGAGTTTTTCAAGTCAACTGCTAATTCATGCATTAAGCAGTAGGGGACTCATTGCTCCAGATGCAGACATATCCGAAATTCTTGGTATCTCAGGAGCTGCAGAAGAAAAAATAGTACCTACAGAAGATATTGATTCCGGCAGGATATCTCTTAGCCAGCGAAAAAAAATATTCTCAGAACTAGCATCAAAAGACGAATCATTTGAAGCCTTTTTAAAATCAAAAAAAATAGATATAGACAAACTTACGACCTCCGACAAAACCACTAACGGGACTCTCGTACGAAAAATTACGCCATTGGTTTACCTGAGAAACCACGTGTTACACCGTTGGTCCGCTGGAAAACATGTTCTTCGTTCAAAGAAAAGCTTCCAACCATATCAGCGTTTCCCTAATATCCTTGACTTAACCGAAGGCAATCCCCGCTGGATATTAAACCTAGCTGAAAACCTCGCACTTCAAGCAAAGTCTAAGGCTCAGAATCTCAAAGCCCAAAGCGTTCAAACTGATGCGATCGCTTCGTTTAAAGATCGTTTTATCTCCATGCTTAAAGTTTATCCAGTTGGGAAGAACCAAAACAACGGCACAATGACCCCTTTCAGCTTTCTGGAAATTCTTGCCGATCACATTCGAGAAAAAATTTTTTACAATGAGTTTTCTCAAGACCCAGCTTTATCCTTCTTGATCGACAAGTCGTCCGCAGAAGAATATGGTGACTTCATATCTATTTGCATTCATCTTGGCGCATTAGTTCTTGTTGACTCTGACGCATCAAAAGAGTCGGCTTTTATACCAGGAACAGCTGGACTTGAGGGTAGGCAAGTACGGATATGCCATAGACTAGCCCCGGAATTCTTCCTACCACTTAGAGCAGGCAGGGACGTTAAAATGCATAGTGCATTGAGCAAAGCCCCCGCTGCTGCTCCTGCTCCTACTGTCCCTAAGCCACCACAACGAAAAAATATCGTCGCAAGCATTCCGGTCTTAGACAAGCAAAGTCAATTAAAGCTATTTTAGGATCCCTATGAAACTTCAAAAACTCGAAAACCACTACATATCAAACGACCAAGAAAATTCTTGTGACTTACTTATTATATATAGCTGCCTAGAATCTAGATCCTCAAATGTGCTTAAAACGCTACCATTCAGCGAGTCTAAATTATTCATAATCGAAGACACTGAAAATTTGCCTGCCATATTATCGGCACCCACTCACGCAGAGTATAAAACTCTAGATAGATCCAGCTACCAAAACGCAATTAAGGATGAATTGTGCAACATCGAAAAACCGTACAAAGTAATACTCGACATATCCTGCTTGCCTCGCACTATAATGGCAGAAATTTTGTCCATTATTTCAAACATAGAGAGCGAACATAACATCGAAGTGATTGTTCTCTATTCTTTGGCTGAGTTCACTTTTCCGCGCACATCATCACTAGCAAACGAAAGCATCGAACCTGTACATAGGGACTTTGCGGGCTGGTCAAGCCCTGAAACAAAACCTACAAGTCTAATTCTTGGTCTTGGTTATGAGCCAAACAAGGCTGAAGGAGCATCGGAGTACTTTGAGCCATCCGATCAATGGATATTCATTCCAAGCTCACCCATTCCAGAATTTCTAGGGCAAGTTCATAAGAACAATGAAAATCTAATTAGAAAAACAGATGTCGATAGAACAATTGAATATGACGTGGCAGACCCAGAAATCACTTATGGCCAAATTGAGCTAGTCATAAGCTCTCTGATTAGGAAATCTAATCCGGTTCTATTACCTTTTGGACCAAAAATCTTTTTTTTCCTATGCTTAGTCCAGTGTCTTACTCACCCTGAGCTGGGGGTTTGGCGAGTAACTGGAATTGAGGATCGCATCACTCACGATGTGAGCGCTTCAGAACATATCATTGGTGTTAGATGCATTTTTTCTTAATTTCTTTTTTTGTAAAAATATTGTAGCCACTCAACGGCATCTGAACCTCCTGGTTAGGCTTTGCACAACGCCCCCCCTTTCTTGCCACAAATTTGCCACACTCGCCCCACTAAATGGGGCGAAAACCCGCCAACCTCAGCGACGACAACCCTTTGATTTCCCAGCTAATGTTCAGGTGACATGAGGGCTCCTATGTGCTCGAACCCGATAGGAGCTATGTCATATCTTATGAACCCTTTGACGTCGTTACCCCGAAAGCTCTACAGCTCGAAGAGCGATTAACGCCACAGGAACGCAACCCATGGCCCACATTTCACTATTGCGCCTTCAATACCTGCTCAAGCCGATCAATCATCCGTTTAGCACGGCGAACTTCTTCTTCATAAAGTGGCGCAACATTGCCATGAGATGCTGGGTTCAATACACGCTCAGTCATCTCTAAAACATGATTAACTGCTTCTATAGCTTCCATTCTGGCCCAGCCGTCGTTAACCAATACTTGGTGGAGACCGTTGCGTTTGGACTTTAGGATGCCTATATCTTTGGGTTGGAGGGCTGCATTGCCATCCAAATCTGCGTTATCGAGCGACAACAATAGTGCACGGTGTTCCTTGGGAGTGCCTTTCAACACTTTTTCGTAAAGCAAAGCCGGAACATCCGCCAGCAATTTATTACGTGCGGCACGCAGGTTGTCGGTCAACGAGAAAAACTCTCCCGGAGGCAATTGCTTTCCCTCGGCCCATTCGCGGTAACGCTTAGCCGTGTCTTCTGCGGCCTTGCGGAGGAACATAGCAGCCTCCTCAATGTCGTGACCATTGAGATAGTCTTCTGCCTTTTCCAGGTCGCTCTTTTCGCTTCTGACTTTTATATTCAGGGCTGCGCTACCCTGCAAGCTTACAAAGCGCCAATGAGTATGGCGAGTATTGATACGACGGCGGCACTCCCGGAAGAAGCCAAGCTCATGGGTGAGAATGATTTTCTGGTAGTTGGCAAAGGTATCAGACAGAAGAATATCAACCACCTTCATTCGATTGCTCATGTCCAAGCTGACAAGCAGATCATCCAAAACCAATAGTTTGAGATCAGATTCGTGCAAATTGACTAACGAAGCAGCAAAGCGCACGGACAACGCCAACTGGGTCAGCTTCGCTTCATTCAGAAAGCTTTGAGGGCGTTTGATCTCCTGACCATCGATCTGGATGCCGAACTCAATCTCCGGTAGCACAAACTGGCTGTCACTTTGCTTGGTGCCGGTAAACGACGGGGACGTGGTCACCATTAACTTCAGCGTGATCTTAGCGGGATCATCATCCGCGAAGTGCTTGTCGTAGAAATTCTGGGCTTCTGTGCTGATGTCATCGACGATCCCTGAGAGAACCGCTGCAAAAGCTTGGGTATCTACAGCAAACTTATCATAAGCGATCTTACCCCCTCGCCCGCGAGCCCCCGTAGGGTTGGGCGCGCCTGCTTCGATCTTCCGCCACATGTCATAGGGTATCTGCCCGCTGGTACTCACACAAAACGGAAGGATTTCCTTCTCGAAAAGAGGCCAAATGTTGAAGCGCTCGGAGTTTCGGAAGTGTGAGAAGCCGAAGAAAAAACGATAGGTGATGAAATCACTGGCCAGATCGCCTTTCAGTATCGCAGGCTGATTTAAGGTGCCGTGGTCAGTTTGGCTGATCCGGTAGGTGGTGTCGTTGCGGGTAGCAGTGTCGCGCAGCGTCAGGGCAATTTCGCCGGAGCGAGGCTCGGCCTCACTTTGCTCATAAAGGTTGAGCAGATTCTGAGGATCAGCCGGATCAAAGTATTTGACAATACCGTTGCTTGGCTTGCGGGCGCTTTGAAGGAAGGTGTAGAGCGCCCAGTAGAGTGATGATTTGCCTGCGCCGTTGGCGCCATACACCAGCAGATGCTGGCCTTCGAGTTTCAGCGAGAAATTGCGAAAAGCCTTGAAGTTGGTAATGGTGATCTGGTGCAGGCGGCTTTTCATACCTTGCCTTCCTCTTTGATAATAGCCAGGAGATCAGGACTGTCCGCTGTTAGACGCAACAGGCGGTTGCGTATTTTGGAGTCAGGTGCGTTGAGGGTACGGTACAGGCTGTCGAGGAAGTTTCGCTGACCGACCTCACTTGCGCCGGGATCGTAGGTTGTAAGATGTGGTGCAATATCATCGAAAAAGAGCAGATCACGCTCTACCATATGCTCTCGGAAGTAACATTCCATCACGCAGGTATCGATAAGCTCTTCGAGGAATTGAGCGGTAGCATCAGCGCCGACACGCTTGGAAAACTGGACTAAGGGAACCAGTTTTTCAAACAGAGCCGACTGCTGAGCTGTAGGCCTCTTAAGAGGGATCTTTCCCAAGAAAATTTTCTTTATCCGATAGGCGTTTCCAGAATATTCTGGAAAGTTATCCCTAAAACAGCACCTGAACACCGATGAGTTAAGAATTGCACAAAGCGATCCAATTTGCTCAGTCTCGGATGTAATCATGAAGCAGGTAGTATCCATGAACATCTTGCAAGACTGATCATAATAAAAGGGTAAAGTTACTGCTATTTCTTGAAGAATAATTTTTGGCTTAGAGAACCCCCCAAGATAGGCGCAGCTTCGAAGATTGCTCCAATGATCACCTTTATCCTGACGTTTTTTAAGTGCACCCTCCCACTGGAGTAAGTAATTCCATAAAACGGGGTAGTCTCGCTGTACGTTAACCGGTGGAATCCCAGCCTCCCGCACTCCATTGTGGACATTAATCATCCACGTCCCGTCCCACTTGGTGACATAGCGTTCAATATTTCGTCCGCGAAGGAGCGGCACAAGCAATTCGGCACAGCGCGGATCTTCGGACATAAAGGCATCGCGCTGCTCTTGTGTAATGTAGAAAGCATCGTTGAAGCCAGTCTTGATGCCATAGTTAATCTCAACATTCCAGCTTTCAAGCGGTATTCCTTGGGCTTCAACCATATCCTTGATGCGCTGACGGTCTTTGGAAACAACGACCCAGGGAGCCTCACTGAGGTGGTGTTGCAACACACTATTCTGTAAGAAGTAACCTGCCGGATCGGCCATTGCGGTGCGGTCGTCAGTAGCATAGCAGGATAGCGTTTGGTGGATAGACGGTTGTTTATCAAACTGGACAATACAAGTGTAGGTAGTAGCTGCGCCAAAATTTTGGGCCATGCCAAAGTCCAGCACAGCTCTGGTATTAACCTTGGATGCAAGAAAGCCACGCAGCTTGTCACCGTAACCGGCACGCATCCACTTGTTTGAGGTGATATAACAAAGCTGGCCGCCGGCGCGTAGGAGTTTCGCGCCTCGTTCGTAGAAGAGGCAATAGATATCAGCCGTGGCGGAGTAGGTCTGATAACCCTGCTTTATCCAAATGTCCTTCTGAGCCTTTGGAAACTTCTGAATCTGAATGTAAGGTGGGTTGCCAATAACAATATCAAACCCGGTTTCGCCAAACATCCATTCCGGATCAAAATAAGAAGCACTGGCGTTTTGATCGTAGGGGTCCCAGGTGGCTAGTGCATCAGCATCCGAATCAGGCCAGCCGTTGCTTTTTAATTCAGCGGAAATATCTTCGCGAAGTTTCCTATCTTCTTCTCTATACTTGCTTTTTGTACGTGGCGTTTTAGCACTAAAAAGGGCGCGTCGAACTTTTTTTAAGTTCTCCTTTAGCCTTACTAAGTTCTCAGACTCATAAAGCTCAATTTGCACGCTTGGCCCTTCGCTGCTAATTAATGTATCAGCAGTGACGAACTTTGTTTCGAGGTTGGGCAGCGGACGGACGCCAAAATTTTCACGATCGCGGTTGACGTTTTGATCGACGATAAGGGAGATGAAAAAGCGAAGTTTACTCACCTGGATGGCGATAGACTGGATATCTACACCGTATAGACAGTTTTCGATTAGGTAGAGTTTTCGACCGTAGTCATCGTCGTTATCAGCAAAATCCCGCTCAAGGGATTCGCGCATTGGGGCGGAATCGAGCTTGTCGAGTTGAGCCTGTTTCCAGAGGCGGTTTTCCGGGTCGAGCTTGGAGAGAATATAAACGAGCTTTTGCAGCCCCCCCATTGGAAAGGCTCCGGAGCCACAGGCTGGATCGAGAATTTTGCATGTATCGATGGTCGCGATGAGAACAGATACTTCACTAGAATTAAAAGGATGCTCTTTTTCTGTGTAGGTAAAAAGGAGATCCAGCCCGGTCTTGGCATCGGCTTCGGACATAGAAGCTTTTTCCACCAGTGCGCCAGTAAGATGGGCTTTCAGCGACTCATCCACCATGTAATCGACAATAGAGCGAGGGGTGTAGAAAGAACCTGTCTGCTTGCGGGCTGTGGTTTTGGTCTCGGGGTTGTAAGCCGCAAGGAGGTTCTCGAACACCTGGCCCAGGAGTTCGGGATCGAGAGCGATTTCCTGGTCAATAGGCGTGTTTTCAACGATTGTGAATTTATAACGCTCCAAGATGTGGATAAGACCACGGACTTCCTCATTCCTTTTATTAGTAAGCCCGAAGGCATCGTCGCCGGAAAGATCGACGCGCCGGGATGCGCCGAAAAAGAGGAAATCCGGAAGGGCGAGCAAGCTGTCTTTACGGTCGGAGAAGCCGTCTTCATAGATGATGACAGGCCCGCCTTGGGGACCGGTTTTAGTCGGATGCGGATGGTCAAGGCTCTCGAAGAGTCCGCCGTTGAGGAAGGGCGTGTGGGCTTCAAGTAAGGCAATGAAGTCTTGGGGCGAACGGAGTTGGTCTTCGTAACGCAGGAGGTTGGTGATGTTCTGATGCTGGCCTTCCTTTCGGAACTCACGCTGGCCGTGGGTCTGGTTGAGGGTGGCAAAGAACAGGTTCTGAAGGACGGCCTTGTAGTAGCGGGTTTCTTTGGATTCAGGGTCGAAGGATTTCAGAATGGAGCGTTGAAGCTCGACGGGGTTAAAAAGTGCATCAGGAACAAGGCCGCGTTGTTTGATGAACCAAACAAAGAGGGTGCGCGTGAGAAGGCGAATAAGGTTCTTCGCTTCATGCTCTTTGACTTTTTCCGAATCGTGGAAGAGGTCGTATTTGTCGGCTTTGGCATCATAGAAGGGAAAGCGGCAGTGCTGTTTGGCCCAAAAAAACCAGTTGGAAAGTTCTCTGTAGAAGTTTTTGTTGAGCAACTCAACATTGAAAATTTCTTCCCAGGTGGCGTGGAGCGTGTCGAAATTGTTGATCGGCAATCGCTGTGGATGGACTAGGTTTGGCAATGCAAATGACGCCAAGATGTCCAAGTGGCCGCGATGAGGCTCAAAAAGGGAAATTTCTCGAATAATGGTGACTTTTCCAAGAACATCTTTTTGAGCGTCGCGCTTATGCTGGCGGCGGTTGATGACGGCAATGGATAGCACAGGTTTTTCGGCCGAAAAGTGCTTGATAAGCACCATGACAGGCATTGGGAAGATCCGGTTAATTTGGCGAGCTATTCCTGTAAGTTTTCCGCGCGAGTAATCGCCTGGACTTAATTCAATAGCAATGAATACATAGGATTGCAGCAGTGAGGTACGTACTGATTCATCCTTGAACAATGCTGTCGTATTGGATAGCTCCTCGTCCGTAAGCTGGAACAGTAGATCAGCCGACTGCCAGTATGTAACCAGTGCGGCAGGGTGGTCGAGCTTGGTCTCGGGATCGAACTGGTCGCGGAAGTCCTGGACCGAACGGGTTTCGACAGTTCTATCCGATTCGTAACCCAGCGTTGCGAACAGCTCCAGTGACGCCTTACGTAATGGCTGGTCGTGGAATTTCTTAATGCTTTGGCAGATTGCCTGTTTGAACTCTGTATCATTGCTCATTCTTGATCACCAGCCAGGTAATTAGGTCAAAGTCGGTAGTGGTTTTCACGACACTCTGGGCGCTGATAAGTTTTCCACCACGCCCAGCAAATAGGTTTCCTGCATTTTTTCGCCCGAACTGCGCCGCGATGGATGCAACAGCTCCGTCGAGCAGGGTGCTGTAGCGGCTCATATCCCCGCCATTATTGGATTCAACGTCGAACAGCTCGCACAGTTTGCTGTAGGGCTCTGCTTTCCCTTGGCATAGGGCACGGAAGATTTCCAGCACCTGCTTGGGGGCAGTGAAGTTGTAGCGCACCTCACCGTCATCGCGGATGTAAACAAGGAAGTAGGGTTGCAGTGGATTCACCGCCTCATTGCCTGCTGCGTCGAGGCGCTGCTTCAAGCAATAAATGACGCCAGGCTTGATAACCTGATATTCCGTGTGCGGTGGCACCAAGGCGTAGAGGCCGAATGGGGCTTCTTCGAGTTTTTCCCGGTTGGCCTCGATATAGGCGGCCAGCTCCATGCGGAAGTCATCCAGCGTGAATTCGTTGAAAGCAACGGATTCGTTGAAGTCTTCGAGATCGAGCACTTCATCCTTCAGGCGCATGAGCTGTTTGTCGCGGTAGCGCATGTCTTCCTTGATAAGGTCTTGCAGGTCTTCGGCCTGAAGGACGTTGTCCTCCGCTGTGGCGGCGATATCCACCAAGGCCATACGTGCTTCGACTCGGTTCTTCAGGTTGATGTACTTGTTAAGGTCAGGTGTGGGCCAGAAGTTGACGAGCTGGATTGCCTGATTGAGGCTGCCGATACGGTCGATGCGACCAAAACGCTGGATGATGCGTACCGGGTTCCAGTGGATGTCGTAATTGATGAGGTAGTCGCAGTCTTGCAAGTTCTGGCCTTCGGAAATGCAATCGGTGGCGATGAGGATGTCGATCTCGCCCGCCTGCGGCATGGACTTCATCTTGGCCCGCTGTTTGGCACGGGGGGCGAAGTTGGTGAGGATACGGGTGAACTCGGCCTGACCGAAGGTGCTGCGGTTGGGACGTGCGCCACCGGAAACCAGGGCAATGTGAACTCCCAGCGTTTTGTGCGCCCAGCCTTCCAGTTTTTCGTACAGGTAGGAGGCGGTATCAGCAAAAGCGCAGAAGACGATGAGCTTGCGGTTCTCTTCGCCCTTCGTGTTGGTGCTGGGGTGCCGCACCTTGTGTTCGATGAGTCGCTTGAGTTCGGCGAGCTTGGCATCGCGGGAGGCATCGACCGCCTGGGCATCGTTGGCCAGCCGTGAAAGCTGCTGTTTGTCTTTGCTCAGATCATGGAGCCATGCGGCTACGTCCAGATGTTCCATGCGGTATTTGAGCTTGGTACCCACCTGAAAGGCCTGAGTCAGTTCCTCGTCTTCTTCCTGTGGGTCTGCAAAAAGCTCGGTCTGCACATCGTCAGCCGCATTGGCCTGGTGTTGCTGGAATTGCTTGAGCCGGGCCTCCAAGTCTTCAATCTTGACCACGGTGCGTTCCATCGTGATAGCGAAGGAGTGCACGGAACTTTCCAGCCGCTTGAGGAAATTCACCTTCATCATGCCGATCAGGAATGTCTCGCGATTCGCCTGACTGAAGTTCAGGACGCTGCGATCCTCGTATTGATCCTTGAACTGATCCAGCACGTATTGAGAGGGTTTGAACAGGGAAAGTTGGTAGTTGTCGATCTCATCGTTAAGCCGGTCGTAGGAGAGGAAGCGACCCTTGAGGTCGATTTCCGAGAATACCGATTCCGGCTTTTTCCGCTTGGGGAACTGGCCGATCTGTTCCAGCGAGTCACGGTAGTACTTCTTGATGTGCTTGCGTGAGCGGGCGATGGTCAGTTCGTCCAACAGCGTGAAGAAGCCCGCTGGCAGACGTTCCATTAAGTCGCGTGCGTCCTTATCACCGGTACGCTTTGCCCATTCGGTGAAGGTCTTTTGCGCAGTGGTGAGGGTGTCCTTGATGCTCGAGATGCCAAAGCTTTGCGAAAACGAGGTGTCTCTCCCTTCCGTGACGAAATAGAGTTGGTTGCGCAAATCTCCAAGGTCGTTGTTTACCGGAGTAGCGGAGAGCAGGAGCACCTTAGTTTTTACGCCGGACTGAATGATGTCCTCCATCAGCCGCTGGTAGCGGCTTTTTCGGATGATGTTGCCGTCTTCGTCCTGCTTGCCTTTGGTGTTGTTGCGGAAGTTGTGCGATTCGTCGATGACGATCAGGTCGAAGTTACCCCAGTTGAGCGTGGCCAGATCAATACCATCCACACGCCCACTGTCACGGGAAAGATCCGTATGCGACAGCACGGTATAGCCAAAGCGATCCTTAAGAAATGGATTCAGATCGCTGTTGTTTTGGGCTAGAAACACCGTCCAGTTGTCACGGAGTTTTTTGGGGCAAAGCACCAGAACACGATGGTTGCGCAATTCGTAGTACTTGATGACGGCAAGCGCAGAGTAAGTTTTGCCCAGGCCTACGCTGTCTGCCAAGATGCAACCGTTGTGTTCGTTTATTTTGTGGATAGCGCCTTTGACACCATCTTTCTGGAAGTCGAATAGCGCTTTCCAAATTTCGGTGTCGATGATGGCGGTTTGGTCGAAGAGTGCGGCATCGGCCTCCTGCCCGGACAGGAAACGCTCGAAGACGTGATAAAGCGTCTTGAAATAAACGAACTCCGGCGCATGATCGACATAGAGCTGCTCCAGGTATTGCAGAACTTCTTTTTTGACGTCGGCTACCAGCTTTTCGTCATTCCATATTTCATCGAACCACTGCTTGAGGTCTGCCCTGTCCCGGTCGCCATCGACGATGAGATTCAGTTCGATGTTGGGCGTGCTGGACAATCCCAAACCACGCTGGGTGAAGTTCGAGCTGCCCAACAAGGCATGTTCGCGCCGGCCATCGTCGATATGATAGAGCTTGCCGTGCAGTAGGTTGGCCTGACGAATAGAACGGATATCGACCTTTTTACGTAGCCATTGTGCACAGCGACGGGCAATCTCCTTTTGCTGTAGCCGGTTGGCAAGCGCCAGACCCTCGTCCTCGATCTTGAATACCTTCTTATCGGTTTTTTCCGGATCGAGCGAGGCAATAAAGCGGGGCTCACCGAAGAGGAAGTTCAGATGGTCAATCTGATCGAGTTGCCCAGATAAGGCTTCATAGGCATAGATGGTGAAGTAGGCCGATACGACGGAGAGCTGACTCCCCATAGCCATCTTTTCGGACAGGAAGTCGGCCACGTTTCCACGTGTGTGGTTGTCGCGGATGCCATGGCTGAGGATATTCTTTTGAGTTGTCATTTATCACTCACTTAATTGATGCGGCAGCGCGACATGCGTCGAGGTCTCCGTTCTGGATTTGCCTGTCCGCTCTCTGCGGTTAGAAGCCTGCTGGCACACAATGCTCACAGCCAGTTTTGACTCCGTCGCTTGGCACGCATATGCAAAGCGGGCAAAAAAGAAAAACCTTGTTCGACAAGCAGTTTCTGGAGTATCGGGTACTTTGGCGCAAATCTTTGGTTCAGACTGGGTGGATAAGCAAGGGTCTGAGCCAAGTTACGGAAGATGGAGCGTGTGCCACTTCGCACTTCCTCCAGACGCAAGTGTTCCTAACTCATATCTATGGCCATCAGTCCAGCACGACCAAGAATTCGGTCGCCAACGCCTTCGGCTGGACATCCCGAACATTTCGTTGCAATGAGACTAGTCCGTAATCCGCCATCAGACGCAGGGTGCGCGACAGGTTCGGTACCTTGCGGCCGCTGAGTTCGGCCAGTTCGGTCAGTGACTTGGGTTGCTTCTCATAGATCAGACGCAGCAACCGGCGGTTGTCGTCTGAGAGCACGGCGGCCAGCGATGCTAAGGATGGGAACCAAATGCTGGGGATCTCGCTCCCGCGCAGAGGCAAGCCATGCGGCTGCCGGACACCGACGATGCAGCGTTTCATGATTTTTGGTCCAATGAAGCGTTGACCTACAATTGTATCAGTGTCTGATAATCATCGTCGATCAAGAATCAGCTGCTAGTCGCCAATAGCGCGACCGCCCCATGTTGCCAATTGGGCGGCCATTATCCCTATTCGCGGCGACTCTATCGACCAGGCGGATTCGCCATGTGCCATATAAGTAATTGATTCGTTTAACGTACTGAGGCTTATCAACCGCTTCCTATCACCCTACCCCTATCGATATCGGCCCTTTGACCGATAGGCACCAGAAAGGATACGCAAGTGAATGGCACAACAAAGGACAATGAAGGCGGGAATCTCCTGCCACTGCAGGGACACCTTCAACGCCCGGTTCAGTGCGGTTGACAACTGCTTCTTCTAGCCTATTTGCTGCCCATAATGCGAAGCAAACAGTGTGTCTCGCAAATGATTGGGTTGATGGGCAAAGGAGCCTACCCAAGCATCAACCAGAAGGTCCCGCGTCCCTCTATTGACACTAATAACCTCCAGACCAATCTGAATGCCACAAATTTGCCACACTCGCCCCGCTAACCGGGGCGAAAACCCGCTAACCCCAGCTGCCACAGCCCTTTGATTTCCCAGCTAAACCGCGCTAACGTATTGATTCTAAACGTCGACTTTTAGGACTCCGAAGGCAGGGGTCGTGGGTTCGAATCCCGCCTGGTGCACCATACGTTGTAGCGAGAAAGCCTCAGGCCTTATAGGCCTGGGGCTTTTTTGTGGTCGTTGTCTCGTCCTGAATCAATCGACCGATTCGGACAAATGCCGCAAAACTATTTTTTGCCCGGCGCGCTTCACGCTCTCCAGAATGCCTCCCCGAGGACTTTACCAAAGGGAAATTCATGCGCTTGATAAGGAATGCCGACAAGGGCTTTGAACAAACCGAAAGTCCCAGCACTGCTGCCCGATTGGTGAACGACGCGCTGATGCGAGGTCGCCACAACATCGACGGACTCGCCAATTTTGGGAGCCATTTCCGCATCAGCAGCGACAGCGAAATTGTCGAGGCCGTCCGCAAGGGTGATTTGCTGTTGATAAAGGAACGCTTTGCCAGCTCAGGCGGCGGCTTCATGGCTAGGTCAGCACCAGCGCCTGAACCGGTCTACATCCCCCCAAATGAACCATGGCCACAAACCAAGCCTCGCGACGATCAGGTCTTTGCCAAATCCTGCATCCCTGAAAACTGGTGTCGCACCGACGCCGGCGCCGCTTTGGAGCCCGCTTCGAATTTCGGCAAGGTAATGGTCGCAGGCGCCATGCTTTTTCCGTCGGCTGGTACCGCCGTAGCGACGGCACTCGGCGCCGACCTGGCACTAGGTCGCATGGCCGGTGGCGGCATCCTGCAGCAGCGTCTCAATTGGGCGATTCGCGGCGCGGGCGGGCCTGCCAGTGTTTTCATACTGGGCATGCTTCCGAGCAAGATGGGCGACGGGACGCTTCATACCGACACACAGTTGCGCAGCATGACCCACGCACCTACCCGTGTGCGTTTTCAGTTTCGTCGCGATGCCGAGGGCGCACTACAGGTCTACGGCATCCATACCACCGCATCAGGCGACGACACGGTACGCACGGTGCGAGCCACGTGGAACGCCAATAAAACCGCCTTGGAGGCCAAGCTCAATGGCATCACTATTCTGTGGACGCCCCAGCGCGGGCCACTAGGTCAGATGCCCCCGCTGATCTACCCCGACGGCAGCGGGGAACAACTCGGCACTATTCTGGTACACCCGATACCGGACAACACCGACAGCCAGATAGAAGGACTTCCCGGCGAAGACATCACCACGGACGACTGTATTCTGGTGTTCCCGGTAGATACAGGCTTGAAGTCGCTGTATGTGGTGTTTGCTCGGCCTATTGGCGGCGACTACAGCTACCATCCCGCCCCCAAAACACTGACGGCGTTCCCAGACGCCACACGTGCAAAACAAATGTCGAGCGTCCAGGGCGGAGGCAAAAAACGAAGTCGTTGGAAAGATCGCAAGGGCAGAATTTATGAATGGGATTATGAGAACGGCAGAGTTGAACTCTACGACAAGCAAGGTAAGCACTTGGGAGAGTTCAACCCCGAAACGGGAGAACGTACAAAGGATGCTGAACCAGGGCGAACCACATCAAAGTGATATCGGAGAGCAATAATGTTTTTAGAGATTACGGGCTTTCTTGCAGGCGACAACGAAGACGATTCGATCAAATTTGAACTCGACGTTAGTCCTGAATTTGAGCAAGCGGTTATGGACATATTGGGTTGGGACAGCTTAGCGGCAGAGGCTAATGGCGAGCTTCCACTAACCGGCGGGCAGGTCCAACAGTTAGAAATTGCGATCCAACAGTCACTACCGAAGGAGTTGGAGCTATTCATCGGTGTACGGGCATAGCAGAGCCAGTCTCTAGCACTGTGCAGTACGCGTTCGACCTTGATCCCGTCGTCCATCAAACAGTAGAAAATCAGATATCAGCCATGGTGAAGCATTCGCAATCCCTTGGCGCAATCGTCCCTTGAAGCACCCAGACTCGGTTGTTCGACCAATCGTGTGCACTGCCTGCGTAGCTCGCCCACAAACGTCCGTGCCCGTTCAGGATTGTCTCGGGCGATAAAACGAGCGACTTGCAACAGATCGTCCCGTGCCAGTGCAGAGAAAATCAATTGCCTCATGGACGGTTTTGCTCGGCTGCTACCTCATCGATCAGTGCATCAAGCTCGGCAAATACTGCATCGGCAGCAATGGCCGGACGCGGATCATTGCGGCTGGTCGCAATGGCTTCACGAAGTTCGGCAGCATGCAGCCGATCCAGCAGCTGTTGATAGGCCGCGTGCGGTAAAAGATAGGCGGCTGGGCGATTGTGGTTGAGCACGGCAACAGGCTCGGAACCAGCTTGCTCGATTACCGTGCTCGGGCTGCGCTTGAGCTCGGTAATGCTGACCGAACGGCTTGCAAGTAGCTGCTCCATGGCGGCTCCAAAGGTACGTAAAAAAGTACCTGATAGTGTGCCATTCTCTGCATGGGGGTCAACGAGTCTCCGACCAGTGCTGTGTTGGCGCACAAAAAAACCGCCGAAGCGGTTTTTTCATTCTGTCGTCCAGTCAAACTCGTCATATTCGTCGTCGTCATCCTCGTCGTCCTCAAAGAATTCCTCTTCAAGGTCGTCGTCTTCAACAACGTCTTCTTCCGGCTGATTCAGCAGAAAATCCTTGCGACTCTCGGTAATCGCTCGCCGCAGTTCCTCGCCCTTTTGCGGGCAGTTGAGCATTTGGGCGATGCGGTCGATTTTTTTTGCCACGGCATCCTCCAACGCATCGGCTATGGCCTGATAGTGCGCGCTTTCGGGGGTGGATGCCAAATCCCCGGATGCTACGCACTTCAGTTCTCTGCAAATCCGCTGGGGCGATCAGCCTTTAGCGGTGATAGCGCCGCACCACGCTGCTGTTTCTGAGGACGTGGCCTTTGATTTTTTCCAGCAGCTGCGCACGGGTCAGGCCGGCGGGCAAGGCTTCCGGGGCCAGGTCCAGGGCGTAGATCTGGATGATGTAGTGGTGCGCGCTGTCGCCAACGGGCGGGCAAGGGCCGACGTAACCGGTGGTTGTCTTGCTGTTGGTACCGCCAACGCCCTCAAGACCGGGTTTGCTCCCGGCGCCGGCCGGGATCTGGTGGGTACTGGCCTTGATGCCGTAATGCACCCACTGGTCGACGCCCTGGCCCTTCTGGCCGTCAGGGTCGTGCATGACGATGGCGTAGCTTTGGGTGGCTGCGGGGCCGGCGTTCCAGTTCAATGCCGGGGAAATGTTATGTCCGCCGCAACCCGCGGAATCGCTCGCAGCGGCCGAAGTGAACAAACGGTCATCGGAGACTCCGGGAATGTTCAGGGTGAAGCGTTCCTGGGCCTGCGCCGGGAACTGCACGCAAAGGGCGACAGCTGCGGCTGCGAGCCAAGAGTTGATTGAGGTCAATCGGGTCATACCGTAGCACCTTGTGCGTGTTGGGCCGTCGTCGGCGTGCAAACTATAGCCGGACCGTACGCGCCGTGGCAGGGGGGAAATTGGCTGAACCTCGCGATAAGCACCAGACTCATAAGTGAAACGTCTGTCTGGAGAGCAATCATGACTCTGCATCGCGTTGCGCGTGTCGCCAATGTGCCCGAAGACCGGGGTCTGGAAGTGCAGGTCCAGGGCAGCAAGATTCTGCTGTTGCGGGCCGGTGAGCAACTGCGCGCTTATCAGGCCGAATGCCCGCATGCCGGCGCCCCGCTGGCTGACGGTGCGGTATGCAACGGACGCCTGACCTGTCCGTGGCACAAGGCGCAGTTTCGGATCGGGGATGGCGGGCTGTGTGAACCGCCAGCCCTGGACAGCCTCAGACGCTATCCCCTCGAAGTCCGTGACGGCGACATCTGGGTCGGCGACCAGCCGTTGTCGGACGCCCACACGCCGCCGGCCGACGATCCACGAACCTTCATAATTATCGGCGCTGGCGCGGCAGGCACGGCAGCCGCAGCGGCGTTGCGCGAGAAAGGTTTCGGCGGCCGGGTACTGTTGATCGACCGCGAAGCCGACGCCGGATATGACCGCACTGCGCTGAGCAAATACGTGATCGCCGGGGAGATGCCGCTGCACGAAGTCCCGCCGCTGCGCGACGAGGACTTTTATCGTGAGCAGCGGATCGAGCGCCTGCGAGGCGAAGTGGCAAGCCTGGATGCGCCAAACAGGACGATGCGCCTGACTGACGGCCAATCACAGAAATACGACGCCGCCCTGCTGGCCACCGGCGGCGTACCCAAGCCGCTGACGCTGCCCGGCGCCGACCTGCCGCAGGTGTTCGTTTTACGCTCCAAAACCCACGCACAACAGATTCTGGACAGCGCCAGCGCCGGCCAGCGAGTCGTGATCATCGGTGACAGTTTTATTGCCATGGAGTCCGCGTCGTCCCTGCGCCAGCTTGGCCTGAATGTAACCGTGCTGGCCCGCCACGAAGTGCCGTTTGCCAGACAGTTCGGTGACACGGTCGGCAAGGCCATTCGCGCGCGGCACGAAGCCCATGGCGTCGTGTTTCATACCCAAGGCAATGCGGTGCAGATCGAAGGAACGGACAAGGTCGAAGCCGTGCGCCTGGACAACGGCCAACGCCTGGCGGCCGATCTGGTGCTGGTCGGCATTGGCGTCACACCAGCCACTGCTGCCTTCACCGGGTTGCCGAAAGAGCAGGATCACTCGCTGCGTGTCGACGGTGGAATGCGCGTGGCCGACGGCCTCTGGGCGGCAGGCGATATCGCCACATTCCCGCTGAACAACCAACACTTGCGCATCGAACACTGGCGACTGGCCCAACAGCAGGCGCGGATCGCTGCGGCCAACATGCTGGGTGGTGACGAGCATTACCTCGACGTACCGTTTTTCTGGACCTGGCATTTCGGTAAAACCTACGAATACATCGGGCACGCCGAGGCCTGGGACGAAGTCGAGTTCAAGGGCGACCCTTACGATCCGCCTTTCATAGGCCTGTTTGGAAAAAACGGCGTGGTGTCGGCGGCGGTAGCCTGCGAGATGGACCGGGCAATGGCGATGCTCGCTGAGCGGATGAAACTACCGTTGCCATGGGAAGAGGCATGGCGCCTGATCCGTGACATTCCCTAGAGAGGACAGCAAAACGCCCGGCGTCTGCGCGATGCAGAGGCCGGGCGTTGCAGAGTTAACAGCCGCCGTTATTCGGTGGCGCCAGTACCCGAAAACTTGCTCATGACAAAACCGGCAAACTCTTCAACGGTCATTTTCTGGCCGTTGAAGTCCACCTGATTATTGGCGTAGTGCAAGTTGGTGACGATGTTATTGCCGTCCAGTGTTGCCAGCTGGCTGCCGACCGCCATGCTGCTGAACATGTCTGCGGTGGCAGTGGCCTGATCGGCAATCAGCTTGGCATCGGTCTGACCGTCGATTTGCGATTGCACGGTAAGCACATCGACCAGCATGGACTTGGACACTTGCAGCTTGAAGTCCAGCAGTGCGATCAGCTGTCTGACCAACTGATCAGTCGGCAGATCGATGGCTTGTGGCTTGGTCAGGTCGAGCACCATATTGGCGCGGCTCTCACCGTTGGCGGTGTTGAACGAGAGGTTTTCCAGGGCCACCCGCGGACCGGCCGCCAGCAGTTTTTCCAGGCTGGATTTGAGTAGTGCTTCTTCGGCTTCGGTGAGTTTCAGCTCCGGTGCCGGCAGGCCCGCCGCCGTCGCTTCGGCCGCCGCACGCTCATACGGCTGCAGTTTGCTCTGGTAGACCTGCATTAACGACATCGTGGCCGGAATGTCGAGGTTCTTCAGGCTCATGGCCAGCGCACCGGAACCAATGGCTTTGCCGTTCAGGGACACTTCGCCGACCTTGTAATCGGCACGCCCGGAGGCGCTGCTGCCCTTTTCTTCAGTCAGGTTTTTCATCTCGAACTTCTTGAAGTCCAGCACCGACTGCTTGACGCCGAAAGTCGATTTGCCGCTGGCCAGTTCAAGGACGTTTTCGCCGGTGTAGAAACCGTAGGTACTTTTTGTCAGGTTGCTGGCCAGGGTCAGGCCGTTCAATTCAACCTGCACCGGTGCCTGGTCTTCGGAAACGGTGGTGACCTTCAAGCTGTCCATGTAGCCGTTGGCCTTGACCTTCTGCGCCTGGGCACTGGCGGCGACGTCGATGCTCAGGCCGGAGAACTTCATGCTCGACTTGTCATCCAGTGCCATCTCCAGCGGCTGCAATTCGAGGGTGCCATTGGTGGCGTTGTCATAGCCGATGTTGACCACGCCGGTCAGCGGGGATTTGTCCTTGGCGGCGGCAAACCACTTCTCGGTGGACGGGGTCTTTTCCAATTCGTAGTGACTGGTTGCCAAGACCGGCAGCCACTTGAGCGACATCAGCCGCGAGAACGGCAACGGGCCGTGTTCGATGTGATCGACAAACAGCAACTCGACCGGCGTTTCGCCGAACATTTCGCCTTCGCCCTTGAGGCGATAGTGCGCGGTGCTGCTGAATACATGACGCTCCAGCGACAGCAGTTCCAGCGACGCGGTGCCGTTGGAACCGACCATGGCTGCTTGCAGTTCCTTGTTGGCATTGGCAATCGAGGTGTTCAACACACCTTCGAGTCGGGTGCCGGTGAACCAGGCTCCACCTGCGCTGATGGCACCGATTGCGACAACAATTCCCAGTAGCACGCCTGCTGATTTATTCATGTATGACCCGTTCAATGTCCGTTGCTGAAAGAGAGGTCGTCTTCCCTGAACCCTTGACGGGTTGCGGCTCGACTGCGCTGAAAGTGGAATGCAGATTAGCATCAGGCACGACGAACGGTTCAATGATTAAAGGTGAAAGAGTGTCTTGGGGGGTGTTCGCAGGGTTCGACATTTTCGCTGTGCATTCAATCGCCTTCGCTGGCAAGCCAGCTCCTACAGGTACCGAGTGTTCCTTGTAGGAGCTGGCTTGCCAGCGAAGGCGTCAGAACAGTCAACACAACATCAGGAATACTGGACTTCAATCTCATCGAGTTGATGATCAAAGCTTTTGAGCCGCGCAGTCCAGGTGTACACCAGCACTTCGAAGTCGCGGTTGATCACCGCCCCGCCCGTCACTTCCGCGCGCGGGTCGCAGACATCCAGTTGATAGCGTTCGCGGGCCATGGCCGTGGCGACATCGGCCAGTTCGCGGGCATTGCTGAGCCAGTGCCGACCGTCGTCAGCCACCTGCCGGTCCAGCGCCAGGCATTGTTTTTTCAGGGTTTCGAGGCTTTTTTCCAGCGGCGTGCCGGTCAGTTCGCCCATGACTTCCTGGAATGTGCGCCCCGGTTGCCAGTAACTGCCCCAAAAATAGCGGTCGAACACCGTTTCGACACGACGCAACGCCACCTTGGTATCCCAGATCAGGACCAGGGTCTTGCCTTGTTCGAGTTGTCTTTTTTTGATGCGTTGATTCTGGACCGAAGCCCAGGCCACCACCGCAACGGACATCACGGCAATCAGCGCGACGGCACTGTCGAGGAACGCCAGAGCCTTGTCGATCTGGTGGCCCAGCATGATGCCGTAGAAATAGGTGGCCGACAGCAGCACCAATGCCACGATGGCGCACCAGAAGCCGAGAGCATAAGGGTTTTTCATTATTGGTTCCCCCTGACCTGCGCGAGCCTTGTGCGAAGAAAGGGCGCTTTGCACCGAGCACCCTTCCAACACTTCAAAGCATAGCAACGACCTCAGGGTTTGCCGGAGTTCGACGCTTGCGTTCGTCCGCTTTCCCAACCGCCGCCCAACGCGAGGAACAAATCGATCTGGCTCGCGGCAACCTGGGTGTTCGCGGCCGCCAGTTGCGCCGTGACGTCGATGTAGGTGCGAGTGGCCTGCAGGTCCGCCAGAAACGAGGCGCGGCCGGCCTGGAAGAAGCGGTGGGTCTGGTCGGCCGCCAGTTTTGCCGATTGCTCGGCATCGGCCAGTGCGTCGCGGCGTTGCAGCAATGCCGTGTATTGGGCGAGGCCGGTCTGGGTTTCACGAATCGCGTTGAGCACCACCCCATCGAAATGCGCCAGCGTCGCCTGGGTCACCGCTTCGGCCTCGCGGATGCGCGCCCGTGCGCCGTTGGTCGGCACGTTCCAGGTCAGCGACGGCCCGAAGCCCCAGCGGTTGGTGGACGGTTCACCGAGGTTTTCCAGGATACCGACGGTGCCAATAGTCGCGCCGATACTGATGTTCGGGTACAGCTCACCCGTGGCGACACCGATACCGGCAGTGGCGGCCGCCAGTCGACGTTCGGCCTGACGTACATCCGGGCGACGCTTGAGCAATGCGGCGCCATCGCCCACCGGGATCAATTGCGCGATTTTTGGCAGTTCGTCGCAGGTGGCAGTGCCGGCCGGTAGCTGATCTACCGGTTTGGCCAGCAACATCGACAAACGGTACAGCCCGGCCTGACGTGCTGCCTCATAGCGCGGCATGTCGGCGCGCAGGGATTTGAATTGGGTTTGCGAGCGGGTGACCTGGGTTTCGTCGCCACGTCCGGCATCGCGCAAGCGCTGGATCAGCGTGGTGCTCTGGGCTTGCAGGTCGAGGGAATGCTGGGCGATTTCTCGCTCTTCATTGGCCGCGCACACTTGGGTGTAGGCCCGAACCACGTCGGCCACTACGGTAATGCGTGCAGTATCGGCGGCGGCCTGTGTCGCATCGGCATTGGCCTTGGCCGCTTCGATGCCGCGCTGCAAGGTGCCGAACAGGTCGAACTGGTACGAGGCACTGATGCCGATATCGCCGATGTTGGCCACCGGCACTTTTTCCGGGATCAGAAATGCTTCACCGGATTCCTGCAAGCGCTGGGCGCCCATCTTCACGCCGCCGCTCCAGCCGCCCGCCGCTTCGGCCTCGTCGACCTGAGCGCGAGACCGCAACAGACTGGCCGCCGCCACGCGCAAATCGGTGTTGGAAGCCATGGCCTGCCGGACCAATTGGTCGAGTCGCGGGTCTTGATACAAGCGCCACCAATCGGCCGGCACCGGTGCGGAAACCACCGTTTTGCCGTCGACCGCCAGATCGCCCTGGAAGTCGGGCCGATGGACAGCCGCCTCCTCGGGCAAATGATAATCCGGCCCGACCATCTGGCAGGCCGACAGCAGCAAGCCTAATCCGGCGACCGCCAAACTCGAGGCCTTGCTCATTGCGCCAGCTCCCGTTTCTGATCGTCGATGATCGAAACCGTGGCGGTGCGCCCGGCGATCATGCGGAAATCTTCCGGTACGTCATCGAAGGCGATCCGCACCGGAATCCGCTGGGCCAGCCGCACCCAGCTGAATGCCGGGTTGACGTTGGGCAGCAGGTTGTTGCCACTGGTGCGGTCGCGGTCTTCGATACCGGCGACGATGCTTTCCACATGCCCGCGCAGGCGCGCATTGTCGCCGATCACCCGGATATCGACGCTTTGGCCAATATGGATGCCGTTCAGTTTGGTTTCTTCGAAATAGCCGTCGATGTGG
This sequence comes from Pseudomonas sp. GW821-FHT01C01, assembly GCF_059422645.1. Classification (NCBI taxonomy): domain Bacteria; kingdom Pseudomonadati; phylum Pseudomonadota; class Gammaproteobacteria; order Pseudomonadales; family Pseudomonadaceae; genus Pseudomonas; species Pseudomonas sp. GW821-FHT01C01. The sequence goes on from NZ_JBWKXF010000034.1 coordinate 35,903, forward strand.
AACGAATTGCTGTCGACCACCGACAACACCGGACGCCCGGCGCTGACAAACTCCTGGGCCCGTGGCGCGCGGTCGTTGACGTAGCCGTCCACCGGGCTGCGAATCACCGAGCGATCGAGGTTCAACTGTGCGCTGTCCACCGCCACTTGGGCTTCCATCAAGGCCACCTGAGTGCGGGCGACTTTCGACTGGCTTTCTTCCAGTTGTTCACCCGGCACCAGATTGCCGAGACCTTTGTTTCGCTTGGCCTCGCGCTGGGCCTGGGCCAGGGTTTCTTCGCGGTCGGCGACTGCCGCTTTCGCTTGGCGCAGGGCCAGCTTGAAGCGGTCCGGATCGATGCTGAACAACACCTGGCCGCGCTGGACCAACTGGTTGTCGCGCACCTCCACTTGCTGGATCAACCCGGAGACATCCGGCGCAATTTGCACGATGTCGGCACGGATGTGCCCGTCGCGGGTCCAGGGCGCGAACATGTAATACATCACCATGCGCCAGACCACGACAACGGCGAAGCTTACGATCAGCAGGGTCAACACCACGCGACCAAGGGTTAGAAACGGTTTTTTCATGTCATCAGGTATCGACTGAGTGAATCCACGGCGCCAAGCAGCAAGGCGTAGAGGGCCACGTTGAACAATGCCCGGTGCCAGACCAGACGGTAAAAGTGCAGGCGCGTCAGCACCCCGTGCACCAACAGGTACAACACATACGTAATGCCCATCAGCACCAGCAGCGTGGGCAGGAATACCCCGCTGAGATCCAGGTCACCGATCATAAAGGCGCTCCATCAATGCCATGGGGAAGCGGTTCTTCGAGCTCGGCGGAACCGACGAATTCCACACCGGGCAACAGTGCCAGGCGCAAACCGCTCAGGGCGTGCAGCAGATGCCGACGGGTTTCATCATCGCCGGCACCGCTGAGGGCGCGACGCGTGCGGTCGAGGGTCATCAGCAACGGGCTCGGAGCCTGCAAGCGTTCACCGGCCTTGAGACAGGCCTTGAAGTACTCGCCGACCTCGGCCACCACCTGGCGCAGCAGCACCTGCGGCACACCGAGGACCCGCGGCGTATAAGCGAGCAGGTCCAACAGATTCAGTGCCACCCGCACTTCCCGCAGCGCCACGCCGGAGTCCTGGCCGGTCATGGCCAGGCGCGGCAGATGCTGCATCAGCCGATCGAGCATCCGTATACCCAGAAGCCGATGCTCAGACAGCGTGGCCGGTTCAGAGAGACCGACAATGTCACGCCAGCTGAAACGGGTCAGGCGCTTGGCCGCCAGTTCGGCACCGAACGGCCGGGCGATCAGGGTCCAGATGAACGCAAACAGCAGCCCCATGGGACCAGCCAGGTTGGAGTTGGCGAAACTGAGGAAGTCCGCGTCGTAAGCACCCTGAATACTGATGAAGGACGAGGTGTTGACCAGGGTCAGCAGCATGCCCAGGTAAAACTGCGGCTTGACGGTCAGGGTGCCGACGCAAATGAACGGCACGGCAAACGCCAGCACCAGCATCGGAAAGTCATGCAGATTGGGCAGCACCAGAAACAGATAAAGGCTGGCGAACACCACCGACATCGCCGTCCAGAAAAAGAACCGGTAAATCTGTGGCGCCGGGTCGTCCATTGAGGCGAAGAAACTACACGCGACCGCTGCCAGAATGACTGCGCTGCCGCCATCGGTCCAGCCGAGCAGAATCCACAATACCGAGGCGACAATGATTGCCGTGACCGTCGACGCAGCCGAATAAAACATCAGGCCGCGATCCAGAAACGGCGTCAGCCGTCCCAGCCGCCAGTGCCGATACACCGCGCGCCAGCTGTCCTGGCTTTCGCACTGGATGGCGTATTGCAGGCTGCGGCAGTCCTGCCACAAATCGACCCACTCGCCGAGGCGGTAAATGGCGTTGGAGAACAGCAATTGCTTGCGGTCATCGAGCGCTTCGGGAGCGGGTTGCAGGGCTTCCAGTTGATCCTTCAGGGCTTGCCAGCGGTCGAGATCGGCATCCTTGTGCCCGAGCCATTCGGTGGTGGCGGTCAACAACGGCGTGAACTTGTCCACAAGCTCGGGGGTGCGCCGTTCCAGGGCGTAGAGCGCATCGTCGAGGGCATCGATCACTGGCAGCAGGTGAATCATCCGTCCGCGCAATTCCTTGGTGTTACGCACCGTTTGCGGACGCGAACCTTCGTGGGGCAACTGACCGATCATCAACTCCAGGGAGTTGAACGTGGCGACCATCGATGCACGCAACGCGCTGACTTCTTCAGGCTGCACGTTGCGGCTGAGGAAACGCAGGCTGTAGGTCGATGCATCGGTAAACCATTTGCTCACCGAATCATTGAACACCGGCGCCAGGCGCCGGGGCCAGAACATGGCACCGACCACCGCCGCCACGGCAATGCCCAGAAAGATTTCTTCGGTCCGCGCCTCGGCCACGTCCCACACCCCCAGCGGGTTATTCACTACCGGCAGGGCGATCAACGGCAAGGTGTAACCGGCGAGCATCAGGGCGTAGTTGTTGGCCGTGCGCAAATGCAGGGACAGAAACAGCAACGTGCCGGTCCACAGGGCAATCACCACCACCAGCACGTAAGGGCTCTGCACGAACATCGGCACGAACAAAACCGCCGCCGCAGCGCCGATAAAGGTGCCGACCGCCCGGTACAACGCCTTGGAACTGGTAGGGCCGAGGAACGGACTGGAAACGATGTACACCGTGGCCATCGCCCAGTACGGACGCGGCATTTGCATGAGCAGGGCGATGTACAGCGCGATCATCGATGCAGCGAAAGTGCGGACTCCGTAGAACCAGTCCCGCGCCGGTGGCATGCCAGAGAAAAATCCGTTCAAGAAATGGCCACCGATGGCGGCGTGGCCGCTTCAAAAGCTCTCAGTACCCGCAGCGTAGCTTCCAGATCACTCTGGTCAATGCCTTCAAGCACGTCGTGGCGCAAGCGCACCAACTCCACTTCGACCGCCTGCACCAGTTCCCGGCCGGTTTCGGTCAGGCTCAGGCATTTGGCGCGGCGGTCCTGTGTGTCTTCGGTGCGGCAGACGTAACCGCCATGGCACAACTGATCGAGCAAGCGTACCAGCGACGGACTCTCCATCCCTGCTGCCTGGGCCACCGTCACCTGGCGCACGCCCTCGCCCAGACGCCCGATCATCAACAGCGGAACGGCGCAGGCTTCGGAGATTCCATAGTTGACCAGCGTGGTCTGGCAGATTTTGCGCCAATGCCTGGCGGCCACCACCATGGCGCTGCTGATGTTCATCTGGAGAACGTCGAGGTTGTTCGGCACGAGGGAAAATACACACTGTTAGTTTGCTAACTATCAATATCGCATTGGAGGGGATTTTCCGTCAAGTTTTGAAACACATTGACCGCCATCCGTCGCGATGGCGGCGACAACTGGTCAGCCAATGTATGGAAGATGTATATACTTTTTCAGTACGTAGTCCGAGAAAGCTCCCATGTCGAAACAAGCCGTTTTTACGATGAAACTTGAATCTGAATTGCGCGAACAGTTCATGGCCGAAGCAGAAGCTGCTCATCGTCCTGCCTCGCAAATAGTCCGGGAAATGATGCGCCAGTTCGTTCAATCCCAGCAGCAAGCTCGCGAGTACGAAGAGTTCCTGCAGCGCAAGGTCGACACCGCACGCGCTTCGATGCGCGCCGGCGACGGGCTGACAAATGATGAAATTGAGGCAGAGTTCGCTGCCAGGCGCAGGCGGGCCGAGTTACAGGAATGAAAATAATATGGACGAAAGAAGCAGCACAGGACCGTGCAGACATTTGGGATTACCTGCATGCCGTTAACCCAAAAGCAGCCATCGACATGGACAACCGGTTCAGCGATGCGCTATCCCGGCTTGCCCAATACCCGGAAAGCGGCCCCGCCGGGATCATTTCCGGCACTCGCGAGCTGATTCCACATCAGAGTTACCGCATTGTTTATGAGCAGGGACCGGACGCCATCTGGATACTTGCCTTGGTCCATACATCCCGACAGTGGCCACCAGATTGATGCCCCTTCACGCTCCCCGCCCCTTCCTCAACATCACATCCAGCTGGTCCACCACCTCAGCCCAATCCGCGTCATCGAGAATCTCGTCCCGCAGGAAATCCGCCTGGCACTTGCTCCAGAAAAACGCATCGGCCAATTGCAGCTCCGGTTTGAGCGGTGAATGGGTAGCGATGAATTTATCGATGCTTTCGGCGTCATCCGGCAGGCCGAGTTGTTTGAACAGCGAAGGGAGGTTGTGGGTTGGGCTTTCCATGACGAACTCCGGTGAACTTATCAAGGGACCGCTGCGCGGTCATTCGCGGGCAAGCCCGCTCCCACAGGTTAATCGCAGTCCCTGTGGGAGCGGGCTTGCCCGCGAATGACGTCAGCATTGACGAAACAAAACTCAATGACTCAACTCCCGCACCTCGGCATGCGGCACCATTTTCAGAAACTCGGGCATGTCCATACGCACCAGGTTGACGTGGTTGCCGGCCTCCAGATAGATGTCTTTCTGCCGGGTCAGCAGAGGATCGATGACCACCTCCAACCCATAGGCCTCACCCAGCGCCGGTACGGCACCGCGTTCGCAATCATCGAACAGGTGCGCCAGGTTGCTTTCGCGGGAAACCTGCCATTCACCGCTACTGCGGACTTTGCTCAGGTCAAGGTGACGGCTGGCGGGCAGCACGGCCATCAGGTAATGCCCATGGTGATCGTCGAGGATCACCGATTTGGCCACCCGTTCGGCAGGAATACCGGCGACCCGCGCCGTTTCAAGGCTGCTGGCCGAGTGTGGGTGGCTGACGATGTCATATTCGCATTGAGCCTTTTCCAGGCTTCGCTGCACGGTTCTTGCCATACGCATGATGCACCTCGGTGTCCGCCATGACCGACGGCGGACGATGGTTAACGCTTTGCTTCAGTAGTAAAAGTCTAGGCCCGTCGGCGCGTTCCGGCGGGTAAATCCGCCCATCGGACATTGGCGGCAATTGAGCAAAATTCATACAGGCCGAGGCTCAACTAAACTGTGTACAGAGCCACTCCACGACTCTCCCGGAGGGTCAAGTGAACATGCGTTACTGTGCAGTCGCGTTGCTGTTGGCGTTGAGCGGATCGGCCTTCGCTGCCGACACGGTTGTGTTGCTGGTGCCCAACCCCGTCGGGATCTGGCTGATCACCTTCGGCATCGCATTCCTGATCGCCGAAGCGGCCCTGCCCAATTACGGCGTGATCGGCCTGGGCGGCATCGTGATGTTCGTGATCGGCGCGGTGATCCTGTCCAATACCGAAGTGCCCGTGCCGTTGATGATCGGCCTGGGACTGGTCAGCGCGCTGTTGCTGATCTACCTGGTGATCCACGCCCTGAAGACCCGACCGCGCCACACTGTCAGTGGTGATGCCGGGCTGCTCGGCAGCATCACGGCGGTGACATCATTGCAGGCCGGCAACGCCTATGGCGGCTGGATTCATCTGCAAGGAGAACGATGGCAAGTGCTCAGCGCGACGCCGCTGCAACCCGGGCAACGGGTGCGGGTGGTGGGGCGCAAGGGCTTGCTGCTGCAAGTGGCCGCGGCTGACGCGGCGCCGGGCGGAGAATAGTCATGGGTTTGCAATTGGGTCTTGTCGCGCTGCTGTTGCTGGTCATCGCACTGGCGGGGTCGACGTTTCGCATCCTGCGCGAGTACGAGCGCGGAGTGGTATTCCAGCTCGGGCGCTTCTGGCAGGTCAAGGGCCCTGGCCTGATTCTGCTGATTCCGGCGGTCCAGCAAATGGTCCGGGTCGATTTGCGGACCGTGGTGCTGGACGTCCCGCCGCAAGACGTGATCACCCGCGACAACGTGTCGGTCAAGGTCAACGCCGTGCTGTATTTCCGCGTACTCGATCCGCAGAAGGCCATCATCCAGGTCGAAGATTTCCTCGCCGCTACCAGCCAACTGGCGCAAACCACGCTGCGGGCGGTGCTGGGTAAACACGAACTGGACGAACTGCTCGCCGAACGCGAACGGTTGAACCTGGACATCCAGCAAGTGCTCGACGCCCAGACCGACGCCTGGGGCATCAAGGTCGCCAACGTCGAGATCAAACACGTGGACCTCAACGAATCGATGATCCGCGCCATCGCCAAGCAGGCCGAAGCCGAACGGGAACGGCGAGCCAAGGTGATCCACGCCGAAGGCGAATTGCAGGCGTCGGAAAAACTCATGCAGGCCGCCGAAATGCTTGGCCGCCAACCGGGGGCCATGCAGCTGCGCTACATGCAGACCCTGAGTTCGATTGCCGGGGACAAGAGCTCGACCATCGTCTTTCCGCTGCCGATCGAATTGCTCAAGGGCATGGCGGACTTGTCGTCGAAATCCTGAAGGTTGCGGTGTCGTCCCTCATTGCCCGTTATTGCCGGACAAGTACAACCTCGCAGCGGCACCACCCGCCTTCATCTGACGACCGATATGCCATTGCGCCGGCAAAGGTGCGAACTCGTCCGGTATGTCGGCGGTGCCGATCAACCAGATTCGTCCAGTGCCCTTGGGCAGATCGCTCAAGTGGTCCAGATACACGCCTGGCGTCGTCAACGTACCGAAACCATATTCGTTCGGTCGGCTTGAAGTGCCATCGACCCGTGGCGGGGTGTACAGCAGAGGCTGAGTCTCGGTGCGGTTGTAGTAGACGTAACTCAAGTACCAGAGCATGTCGCTGGTGACGATCCGGTCCCCCGGCTGAAAATGCAGATTGACGTCTTCCACCAGCACATTGACCTGATCATGGACGTCCACCGTCGCGTTGTTATTCAGGCCCACCAGTTCAACACCGACAAACAGCACCAGCACCGTCAGGGCCAGCACCCGGGAGCCGTTGTACAAGCGGTCGATCGCCAATGCCGCCAGCAGCGGCAGGCCAAGGGCAAACGCAGTGAGGTAACGCTCGATGAATATCGGCGAAAAAAACGACACCGCAAACACCAGCAGCATCGGGACAAAGGTATAGACCGCGAGCAACACACTGCCGCGAAACACACTTCGATCACGCGCCAGCGCCACCCACGCCAACACCGGCAAGGTCAGCGGCAAGGCAATAAATACCAGGGGCGGCAGGGTTTCACCGTCGTCCTGGGTCAGTAACGACCAGACCATCGACGGTAAGGAATCCAGACTGACGGGCAGTTCCCAGCCAACGTCGCCATTGGCCTTGAGCTGATCCACGTGCCGTAGCAGGTCGACAAACCCCGGCAACCACGGCAGATACAGCGCAACGATTGCCACATTGGCCAGCCACCAGTCACCCCGCTGGATATGCCGCAGACGATGGCCCGGCTGCACTCGGATGATCCCCAGGTACAACCAATGGCAGAGTACGCACAGGGCCGTGAAGTAATGTGTATAAAACGCCGCGCTCATCAGCACGACATACATCACCAGGTAGCGCCGGCACTGCGGTTTGCGGATCCAGTACACCAGCGCAATGGTTGCCCCCAGCAACCACAGGCCCAGCAGCGAATACATTCGCACTTCCTGGCTATAGCGCACCGCCGTCGGGAGCAAGGCCAACAGGAAACCGGCCAATATCGCGGCACGGCGGGTGGCGAGCCGATCGACCAGCCACACCCCGAGCCCGACCGAGGCAATCCCCGGCAGGGCACTGAGACAGCGGATCGACAATATGCCGTCGCCAAACATCGCGATCCAGCCATGCAGCAGCATGAAGTACAGCGGCGGGTGCACGTCGTAGGCGGCGTGCACCCAGATGTCAGGTAATGAATAACGGGCCAGCAGCAGGCTGGAGCCCTCGTCGCCCCAGATCGCGGCGGCGGTCAGATCGTAAAATCGCACCAGCGCGGCCAATACCAGAATCGGCACCAGCCAATGCTCCCGCGCCCAGCGGATCAGCGGTTGCGCGCCCCTGGCGAAACCAGGATTGGCGTGCGGTCCCTGAGTGTCGCCCATCGGCGTTTCTCTGCGCGCCTCCATTGCTTCCCCTTGCAACGTTCAGTGACCAGCCGGATTGTTTGCGCTTCACTTTAGCGCTTCAAGCCAGGCAACGTCGATGCTGGCCCACTAATGGAGCGATAGTCGGCGGCTGCAACGTCAGCGCTGCGCCGTCTCTGCCACTGGATAGACCGACTGCCACCCGCCACCCAACGCCTTGTACAACCCGACGGCCGCCAGCGACACGCCGGTCGAGCTCTCGACCCACTGCTCCTGCGTGGCCAGCAACGCCCCTTGCACAGTGAGTACGGTGACGAAATCCACCACGCCCTCAACGTACTGCTGTTGCGCGGTGTCCAGGGCAATGCGGTTCTGGCGCGCGGCTTCGGCCAGGCTGTCGCGGCGCAACTGGCTGGCATTGTAGGCGGTCAGTTGGTCATCGATTTCATGCCAGGCGCGCAGCACGGTTTGCTGATAGGCGATAGCGGCTTCCTGTTGTTGCGCTTCACGCAACTCGAGTACGCCCCGCAAACGGCCACCGTCGAACAACGGCAAGCTGAATTGCGGGCCGATCCCGAACGAACGCGAACCCCAGGAGCCGAAATCGCTCAGTTGCATGGCCTGGGAACCGATGTTCCCCGACAGGGTGATTCGCGGATAGAAATCACCCTTGGCCACGCCAATGCTGGCCGTGGCGGCATGCAGCCGTGCTTCGGCCTGGCGAATGTCCGGTCGACGTTCAGCCAGTTGCGAGGGCAAGCCAATGGCGACCTGACGCGGCGTTTGTGGCACCGGTGCGTCTGTGGATAACTGCGCCGCCAAAGCCTGGGGCGGTTCGCCCATCAACAGACTCAAGGCGTTGATCAGTTGCGCCTGGCGCTGCTCCAGTGCGGGCAGGCGCGACTCGATGGCCGCCACCTGCGCGGCGGCTTCGGCGACATCCAGATCCGTCGCGACGCCGTCGGCCAGGCGCAGTTGCGAAAGTTTCAGGCTATGACGGGCGACACCGAGGTTTTGCTCCGTGACGGCCCGGGTGTTTTGCACACCGCGCAGCTGAATGTAGTCCTGGGCGGTTTCGGCCAACACCGACAGCAGCACACCGCGCCGGTCGTTCTCGGCGACTTCCAGGGTGGCGTCGGCCGCTTCGGTTTCCCGACGCACGCGCCCCCAGAAGTCCAGCTCCCAGGAGGCGGAAAAGCCGGCATCCCACAGGTTGAATGCGGACTGGCCGTTGTGTCCCGACGGGTCGCTCAGGCCTTCACCACTGTTGCGGTTGCGTCCGTAACGGCCACTGGCGGCCGTATTGGGGTAACGCTCGGCGGTGATGACCTGACGCACCGCACGACTTTGCTGCAAGCGGCTGCTGGCCAGTTTCAGGTCGAGGTTGTCGGTCAGGGCGCGCTGGCTCAGGGCCGAGAGTTTCGGGTCGTTGAACACTTCCCACCAGCGCTCGTCCATCGTTTCGGCGACGGCCTGGCTGGCGGCTGCCTTTGATGGTTTGACCCATTCGGCGATCTGCTGTGCATCAGGCTTCTGGAAGTCCGGGCCGACGGTGCAGGCTGACAGACTCAGCACAAGCAAGGCAGAAAAAGTCAGGCGAGACTGATGCCCTCTTCGCGAGCAAGCCCGCTCCCACAGGGGAATGCGTTTCAATGTGGGAGCGGGCTTGCTCGCGAAGGCGCCAGCGCGATCAACGAAAATCTTCATCGCTGAACAACCTCTTTCGCCTTGGCGGTGGCCGTATCAATACTCGCCTCCACCGACATCCCCACCCGCAAGCGCTCGGTCAGCGCTTGTCCCGGCTCCAGCAAAATTTTCACCGGTATCCGCTGCACCACCTTGGTGAAGTTACCGGTGGCGTTATCCGGTTTGACCGCGGCGAACGTCACCCCGGTGGCCGGTGCAATGCTTTCGACACGACCGTTCAGTGCTGCGCCGCCCAGGCTGTCGACGCGCACTTGCACAGCCTGTCCCGGCTGCACATCCGTCAGTTGGGTTTCCTGGAAATTGGCCATCACGTAAGCCTGCGCCAGCGGCACCACCGCGAGGATTTTGCTGCCTGGTGTGACATAGGCGCCGACCCGTACCGCGCGCTCGCCGACCATGCCATCCTGAGGCGCGACGATCCTCGTGTAAGACAACTCGTAGCTGGCCATTTCCAGCTTCGCTTGCGCTCGTTTGAGGCCACCTTCGGCCGCATCGCGCTGGGCCGTGAGGATGTCCACTTGCTTGCGTTCCGCCGCCAGCACCGCCGTGGCGTTGGCCAGTCGTGCGCTGGCCTGGTCAATGCGCGTTTGCGCCTGTTGTGCATTTTGCACCGTGCCGGCACCCACGCCCGCGAGGTGGTTGTAGCGATTCAATTCATGCTCGGCAAACGACATTTCCGCCTTGGCCGAGACTACCGAGGATTGCGCCTGGGCAATCACCGACGCCTGTCGCTCAAGGGTCGCCCGGGCGTTTTGCAGTTGCGCCCTGGCCACCAGCGTTTCGGCGTCGGCGGCCTCGGCGGCGGCGCGTAGATCCCGGTCATCGATCAGTGCCAGCAACTGCCCGGCCTTGACCTGCTGGTTGTCCTCAACCAGCACTTGCTTGATAAACCCGGCGACTCGCGGCACTACCAGAGTGAAATCCGCCGAGACATAAGCATCGTTGGTGTTCTGCTGGGTACGCTTGCCGAACAGGCCGGGCATCGCCAGGTACAACAACACGCCGACGGCCACTGCGGCGGCCACGGCAACCGCGACTTTTTGCTTTGCTTGAGTGTTCATAAAAACCTTCTGTTTCAGTAGAGCATTCAGGTCGGTGCGCGCGGCGGATAGATCCGCGTCGGCAGCCAGAAAATCAGCAGGATCAAGCTCACGGCGATACCGGCCATGCACAGGTAAAGATCCGAGGAAGTGAGCACCACCGCTTGCTCATGCAGACGATGAGCGAGACCTGTGCTGTCGCGCTCGGCCAGCGGCGAGTTGCCGAGGCGGTCGACCAGCATGGTCGAGTGAAAATGCAAACGTGCGGTGGTCAGCGCCTCGATCACCCCGGTGGCGATGACCGCCGACAGACCTTTGACGGTGTTGAACCAGGCCGATGCGAACGGCCCTTCCATCGGGTTGATGCTGCCGGTGGACAGCATCAACAACGGCAGCACCGCCATGGGCTGACCGAAAATCTGCAGCCATTGCAGCACATAGAAATCGTCGCGAATCCACACCGACGTCAGTTGCGAGCCACCGACGCACGACAGCGCCAGCATGCTCAGGCCGATGCCCAGCACCCATCGGCAATCGACCCAACGCAGGTTGCACAACGCCGCCACCAACGGCAGCGCAATCAATTGCGGCAGCGCCGCCAGTAGCATGATCGGCGCGGTCTGCACCGGGCGATAACCCTGGACCTGCGCCAGGTAGCTGGACGGAATAATGATCACTGCCTGCAACACCACCAGCACGCCCGCCAGGGTCAGCAGAGCGAAAGACAGGTTACGGATGCCGAGCATCTGCATCTTGAAAAACGGCATCGGCTGCGACCACTCGCCGGTCAAAAACAGCACCAGCAGCAACAGCCCGCCACCGAGCAATCCGCAGATCAGGTTCGACTCGAACCAGTCCAGGCGATTGCCCTGCAAGATGCCGATCACCAGCATGCAGATCGCGGGAAAACCCAGCAGCAATCCGCGCCAGTTGAAGGATTTGAAGCGTTCCAGGCGCAGCGGGTCCTGGGGCAAACCATAAGCCACTGCGGCCATGGCAATCAGGCACGGCGCGATGATTTGCCAGAAGGTCCATTGCCAGCCGACATACTCGGTCCACATCCCGGCCAATGGCGTGCCCAGGCCCGGGCCGAACGTCGCCGTCAGGGCATAACCAGCCAGGCCATACAACTTCACATTGGCGGGCAAAAACCGCAGGGCCACGGTCATCAGCATGGGCGGCAATGCACCGCCGGCCAGGCCTTGCAACGTACGCAGCAACAACAGGCTTTCGTAATTCGGGGCGAAGGGGCACAACACACCCAGCACGGTGAACAGGCTGATGGCGCACAGGGTGAAACGTCGCAACGAGAACGTCACCGCACACCAGGGCGCGAAAGCCATGGCCGCCACTGATGTCGCGGTGTAACTGGCGACGAGCCAGGTGCCCTCGTCATAGCCGATGGCTAATCCGCCGCGAATGTCGGCCAGGGCGACTTTAGTCACCATCTCGTTCAGGCCCGACACCAGCACTGCCAGCAGCACGCCCACCAGGCCGATGATGATCCGCGGGCCGAAGACCGGCGGCGCGGCTGCCGTGCTGGCCGCGGCAACAGGTGCCGTGACCGTAAGGGAAGTCATGTGCTGCAAGCTCCGGAGTGGAAATACCGAAGCATTCTAGGAAGCGTGATGCCTGACGAAAATCAACTTATCGGCAGGTTATAAGTGCATTTAACGCAACAATACAAAACCTTGTGTGGGAGCGGGCTTGCTCGCGAATGCGATCTATCATTCAACATTGATACTGGCTGACCCAACGCCTTCGCGAGCAAGCCCGCTCCCACAGGGGGAAATTGCGCTCGACTTCAGTCCGGTTGCGCAGCCAGCCACGTTTCATCGCAGCAGGCTTTCAGCGTTTCACGCAGCCAGCGGTGCGCCGGATCCTTGTCGAAGCGCGGGTGCCATGCCTGGGTCAGCATCAGGGTCGGCAAAGGAATCGGCAGGTCGAACGAGCGCAGTTTCAATCCCAACCGCCGTACGCTCAGCAGTGCTTCCTTGGGCACCGGCAGAATCAGGTCGGAATCGGGCAAGGCAAACATCGCCGCATGAAAGCTTGGCGCGATCACCGCCACCCGCCGCTCCAGACCCAGGGCATTGAGCGCGGTATCGATCGGCCCCCGGGCAATGCCACGCCGGGACATGCTGATATGGGAATAACCCGCATAGCGCTCCGCCGTGATCTCTTCGTCCAGCAGCGGATGATCCTCGCGCACCAGGCCGACGAAGTGCGTGGAAAACAGGTTCTGAACCTTCACTTCCGGGGTCAACGGCCGGGTGTTGCTGATGCTCAGGTCGATCCGCCCTTCGCGCAATGCCTCGTCATCGCCATCGCCTTCCGGGACGAAACGCAATTCGCAGTGCGGCGCCTGCCGGTCAAGGGTGTCGAACAGCTTGCCGCCGTAGACGCCGACAAAGAAATCGTTGGCCCGAATACTGAAACGCCGCCGCAGCGAACTCAGCTCCACCGCATCGGCCGAACGAAACAGCAACCCGGCCTGCTCCACCACACTGCGCACCTGCTCGCGCAATTCCAGCGCCTTGGGGGTCGGCACCAGGCCACGGCCGGCGCGCACCAGGATTGGATCACCAATGGCTTCGCGGATGCGCGTCAACGTCCGGCTCATGGCCGCCGGACTCAGGTTCATCCGCCGCGCCGCGCCCACCACACTGCCCTCATCGAGCAACGCGTCGAGGGCGACCAGCAGGTTCATGTCGGGTAGTTGCATCGTAAGCACTCGTGACTGATCAGCATTGATTCAGACGCAATGCTAGCAAACATCTTTTAAGTGACGTGGTGACTACAGATTGTGTATTCACCACAGAACCCTGTAGGAGCGGGCTTGCCCGCGAAAGGGCCAGCCCAGACCCTGCAAAATCAGGACGTTATCGCTCCCCCCAGCGTTTAACCACTAGCACCCCACGAAAAAACTAGCAGTTCTGATAGTTCACAAGCCGTGATGGCAGCGAGTAAAACCTAAGGCATGTATCCATCCTTCGTGAAGGTGTCTCGACATGAATCCTGCCTCGCGCCGCACTGTCCTGCTGGCAACCGACAGCAGCCAGTCAATCATTGGCGAAATCGTCGATGGCAAGACCAATGCAATCGCTTATTCCGCTTACGGCGAACGGTCCGCACAGAAGCAGGTCGAGACGCGACTGGGCTTTAACGGTCAATTGCGCGAAGGGAATATCGGCTGGTATTTGCTGGGTAACGGTTACCGCGTCTACAACCCGCGATTGATGCGTTTTCATAGCCCGGACAGTTGGAGTCCGTTTGGTGGGGGTGGGTTGAATGCGTATATGTATTGCGTGGGGGATCCGATCAATCGGGCGGATCCTACGGGGCATATAGGTTTTTTTTCACACCTAATACTTATTGTTGCAAAAAAACTGGATGACTTAGGTGTGACATGGCCTAACACCCGCCCAATGGATCGTAAGTCAATTTTGAAACCCACCGCGCGATTCCTTGCAAACTTTTCAAGCAATGGCATGAACAGGGGCATATACCACCCCGAAAGCGATGGTATGGTTAGTTCTATGTTGGGCGCGGCTGATGTAATAGTACGTAACAATAATACGGAGAGTATCAGAATCACCCATGATATAGGACCATATCACTCGCCGATCCAAGGTTGGGGTAAAGACAATTTTAGTAATTCGATGCTTACAGATTCTCCCCGAGCATCAAATCTGAGCCGCTCACCTACAGCCGCTCAACCACGGGGTGGTCAAGCCGGTGGCTCACGCTCCGCTTCAAGTGCAAACTCCGCTCATTCTTCAAACTCTGGCACGTCGAAATCGCAAACCATGAAAATGGAAGCATCTCTCCCCATCTACCAATCTCAGCTAGCGCCTCCACCGCCCAGTTACAACGAAGCTACGAGGGCTGCGCGGCAAATTAGGCAATGATGATGAACTACATTTTTAAATGCCTTTCGTAGGCAAATCACTTCGAGCTAGAGGTGTGACTGATTACCCTATCGCTGCATCCCCCACCGCTTCACCGTCACCCGCTCCAACGAATCAAACACCAGATTCTCCACCAGCAGCCCAATCAGAATCACCACCGCCAACCCGGCAAACACCTTGTCGGTGTACAGCTCATTACGGTTCTGAAAGATGTACCAGCCCAACCCGCCCTTGCCGCTGGTGGCGCCAAACACCAACTCAGCGGCGATCAACGTGCGCCAGGCAAACGCCCAGCCGATTTTCAGGCCGGCGAGGATCGAGGGCAGCGCTGCCGGGATCAGGATGAACAGCACGAAGCGTATGCCCTTGAGGCCGTAGTTGCGCCCGGCCATGCGCAGGGTTTCCGAGACGCCGAGGAACCCGGCGTAGGTGTTCAACGCCAGGGCCCACAACACCGAATGCACCAGCACGAAAATCAGGCTGTTCTGCCCCAGGCCGAACCACAGCAGCGCCAGCGGCAGCAGGGCGATGGCCGGCAGCGGGTTGAACATCGAAGTCAGGGTACTGAGCAAGTCGCGACCGAATTGCGTCGACACCGCCAGCGTAGTCAGGGCGAATGCCAGGACGATACCAATCAGGTAGCCCTTGAGCAGCACCACCAGGGAAATCCACACCTTGCCCAGCAATTCGCCGCTGAGCAGGCCGTCGTACAGCGCGTGAGCGGTTTGCACAAAACCCGGTAGCAACAGGTCGTTGTTCTGATAGCGCGCAACGGCTTCCCAAAGCACCGCGAGCAATATCAGGATCAGGCTTTTGCGCAGCCAACCCTGTTGCCACAAGCGCTGGCCGAGTGGCAGCTCACGCTCCAGCGACACGCTGGTCAGTGGCGGCAAAACGGTTTCGAACTCTTCACGCGGGGATGATAAATGGCTCATCGGGCCCTCCTCTCAACGGGATCAATAAGCGATGCAGATGTCGGCGAAATCCAGCTCACGCTCGGTTTCCGCCGACTGACCTTCATCAAACAGCAACCGATGAATGCGCCGCGCCGATTCCTGAAACGCCACGCCGCCGAGGCTGTGCAAATCGTATTGATGGCTGTGCACTTCCGCCCGCACGCGCCCCGGATGCGGCGACAGCAGCAGAATGCGGTTGCCCACCACCAGCGCCTCCTCGATGGAGTGCGTGACGAACAGTAACGTGAAGCGCACCTCTTCCCAGAGCAGCAGCAACTCTTCCTGCATCTTGCGCCGTGTCAGGGCGTCGAGGGCAGCGAAGGGTTCATCCATCAAGAGGATTTTCGGCTGCATGGCCAACGCCCGGGCAATGGCGACTCGCGCCTTCATGCCGCCCGACAGGGTGTGCGGATAAGCATCGGCGAACGCCGCCAGCCCAACCTTTTCCAGGTAGTGCAACGCCCGCTCTTCAGCCTCTTTGCGCTTGAGGGTTTTCGAGGCCAGCAGCGGAAACATCACGTTCTGCTTGACGCTTTTCCACGGTGGCAGTTGATCGAACTCCTGGAACACCACGATGCGGTCCGGCCCCGGCGCATCGACGCGCTGGCCTTGCAGACGGATCTCGCCTTCCACTGGCTGGATGAATCCGGCGGCGGCCTTGAGCAAGGTCGACTTGCCGCAACCGGACGGGCCGAGCAGGACAAAACGGTCCGCCGGATCGATCTCGAAACTGACTTGATGGGTTGCCCGCACCACCCTTTGCGGCGTGCGGTATTCCAGGCTGACGTTATCGACCGACAGCAGCGCCTGGGCTGCCGCGATCGGTTTGCTGACCGTGTGGCCTTGCAAAGGGGCGTTCATGGCGATCAGCTCCCTTGCAGCGGTTTGGCGTCCTGGAAGAAGTAATCCTTCCACGAATCCGGTTTGTTTTTGATCGCGCCGACCCGGTAGAGAAACTCGGCCAGTGGATACGTGTTTTTCGGCGTAATGCTGAATTCGAACTGCGGGTTGTCGATGATTTTCAGCAACGCGGCGCGGTCGATTTTCGCCTTGGTGACGCGGATATAAGTGTCCGCTGCCGCGCCTTTGTCGTTCTGCGCAAACTGTGCGGCTTCGGTCAGCGCTTCGATGAAGGCTTTGTAGGTTTTCGGGTTCTCGTTGCGGAATTTCTCGGTGGCGAACAACACCGTCGGCGAGTTCGGGCCGAGCACGTCATAGGAATTGAGCACCACGTGCACGTTCGGATTTTCCAGTTCCTGATCCTGAAATGGCGGGTTGGAAAAGTGCCCGCTCAGCTCCGTGCCGCCAGCCACCAGCGCCGCCGTGGCGTCGGGATGCGGAACGGCGATGGTGTATTTGTCGAGGCGGTTGAATTCCTTGTCGCCCCACTGCTTGGCAGCCGCGTATTGCAGGAAGCGCGACTGCACCGACACGCCCACCGCCGGCACCGCGATGCGGTCCTTCTCGGTGAAATCGGCAATGGTTTTGACCTTGGGATTGTTGCTCACCAGGTAGTACGGGAAGTTACCCAGAGAGGCCACGGCTTTGACGTTCTGCTTGCCATGGGTGCGGTCCCAGATGGTCAACAGCGGGCCGACGCCGGCACCGGCAACATCGATGGAGCCGGAAAGCAGCGCATCATTGACCGCCGCGCCACCGGAGAGCTGGGTCCAGTCGACCTTGATGTCGATACCTTCCTGCTTGCCGTATTTCTCGATCAGGTTTTGATCGCGCACCACGTTGAGCAGCAGGTAAACGATGCCGAACTGTTCGGCGATGCGGATTTCACCTTCGGCGTGGGCTACGGTTGGCGCCACCAGACTGCCGGCGATCAGACTGAAACCCAGGCCGATAGCTGCGGCCAGTGGTGCAAAGGGAAGACGTTTGGACATAATCAAATCTCCGACAAATCAGAAAGGCGCGTCGCCCTGGATGGTGGTGCGATACAGCTTGCGGCGCAGATGGCTGGGGCATCCGGCGGCGAGGTGGATCAGTGAACGGTTGTCCCAGAACACCAGGTCATGGGGCTGCCATTGATGGCGGTAGATGTTTTGCGGCAACACACTGTGGGCGTAGAGTTCGGCCAGCAGTTGCTGGCTCTCGTCTTCCGGCAGGCCAACGATGCGGGTAGTGAAACCCTCGCTGACGAACAACGCCTTGCGACCGTTTTCGGGATGGGTACGCACCACCGGATGCACCACTTCGGCCACTTGGGCGAGTTGCTCGGGAGTCAGGGTCGGGCGCCAGTTGCCTTCGAATTTGGTCTCGCTGTAGCGCGCCGTGTAGGAATGCGCTGCCGAGCGCCCCTCTACTGCTTTGCGCAGTGCCTCGGGCAGGTTGTCCCAGGCTTTGTGCATGTCGGCGAACAGCGTGTCGCCGCCCTCGGACGGCAACTCCTGGGCATGCAGCATCGAGCCCAGGCTCGGCAGTTCTTTGTAGGAAAGATCGGAGTGCCAGAACTTGCCGGCATCGCCCAGGCCAATGTTCTGGCCGTTCTCGACGATGTTGGAAACGATGAGAATTTCCGGGTGGTTCGCCAGCAGGAACTGCTTGAGCACGTGGATCTGCAACACGCCAAAACGACGGCTGAAATCGATGTGCTGTTCAGGGGTTATGCGCTGCTCGCGGAACACCACCACGTGATGATCCAGGTGCGCGCGGTGAATGCGGGCGAAGTCCTGATCATTGATCGGGCGGGACAAATCGAGGCCGATGATTTCGGCGCCCACCGCACCGCTGAACGGGCGGATTTCGAAGCGTTGTGGCGCGATGCTTGGCGAAGCTGAAGCTGCAGACATAAATCACTCCCACGCACGGCACGCTCAAAGGCGCGCGCGTCGATCAGAAACTCACGGAGGTTCCGTGTTGGTTCGTGTCGTGCGGCGCGCCGATTGGTCGGCAGGTACGCAGGAGATTGACTTTATAGATATAAGAATTGAAATTTAAATACCGTTAATGAATAACGATATGGCAATTGTTTAGGCCCGATACCGGGTGGCTGGTGACATTTTTGTCACTCTTTGGTGGATTGGGATTTTCGGATCGGAAGACGCATAGATTGAGCGGACGCCTTCGCGAGCAAGCCCGCTCCCACATTTGATCTTCAGCGACCACTTATTTTGTGCCCGGCAGAAATCCAGTGTGGGAGCGGGCTTGCCCGCGAAGAGTCCATCAGCCTCGATGAAGTACTACCGCTCGTGCAGCGCCTCGGCCCGCGCCCGGATGATCGGCTTGAGCAGGTAGCTGAGGACGGTCTTCTTGCCGGTGATGATGTCCACGGAAGCCACCATCCCCGGAATAATCAGCAATGGTTTTTCGTCGGTGCCCAAGTGGCTGCGGTCGGTGCGCAGCTTGATGATGTAGTAGGTGGTTTTCTTGTCTTCATCGGTGATGGTATCGGCGCCGATCTGCTCCAGCCTGGCCTTCAACCCGCCGTAGATGGTGTAGTCATAGGCGGTAAATTTCACCGTCGCTTCCTGTCCCGGATGCAAGAACGCGATGTCCTGCGGGCGGATCTTCGCCTCAACCAGCAAGGTGTCGTCCAGCGGCACGATTTCCACCAGGTCGCTGCCCGGCTGGATAACCCCGCCGATGGTGTTGACCAGCAATTTGTTGACGATACCCCGTACCGGCGAAGTGACCAGCGTACGGCTGACCCGGTCTTCCAGGGCCTTGCCGGTGGCCTGGGCCTTGTTCAGGTCGGTACGTGCTTCATTGAGCTGGGTCAGGGCTTCGCTACGGAACTTGCCGCGGGTTTCGTCGATCTTGCGCTGCACTTCCTTGATCGCCGATTCGGCCCGTGGGATCGCCAGCGTGGTGGCGTCGAGCTGACCACGGGTCTCCGCTTCGGCACGCCTGAGGCGCAGGACTTCCACCGGCGATACCGCGCCCTGGGCCACCAACGGCTCGGACATGTTGATTTCCTGACGCTGGAAGCCTAATTGCTGGCGATACTGCGCCTGCTTGGAAGTGAATTCGCGCAGCTCTTGCTGACGCTGGATCAACTGTTCCTGCAAGCCGCCAATCTCGTCGTGCAGTTGCTGGCGACGGCTGATATAGAGCGACTCTTCACTCTTGGCCTGCCCCGGCACGGCTTTGAGCACATCCTCGGGGAAGTTCAGTGGACGATCTTCGACCTCGGCGCTCAGGCGTTCGACCCGCAGCAGCATCGACAACCGATCGGCCTCGGTTTCACCGACGTTCGATGCAAATCGCGTGTCGTCCAGGCGAATCAGCGGTGCGCCGGCCTCGACAATCTGGCCTTCCTTAACGAACAGCTCGGCAACGATACCGCCTTCAAGGTTCTGGATTTTCTGAATCTTCGACGATGGAATCGCCTTGCCGTCGCCTTTGGTCACTTCGTCGATGATCGCGAAGTTGGCCCAGAGCATCAGGAACACGAAGAAAGCGATGATCGCCCAGATCGTCAGCCGCACCACGCGTGGCGCATCCTCGATCAGCGCCTTGTTGACCTCCGGCAGCGGCTGGCCCTGCAGCGATGCAGTGCCTTTGAAGTAGCGACGGATCGAATCCTTACCCGACTTAAGCAACACTGATCTGCCCCTTCTTCAACGCTTCCATCACCGCGGCTTTCGGGCCGTCGGCGAGAATCTGCCCGCGGTCGATCACGATCAGCCGATCCACCAGCGACAACAGCGATGCCCGGTGCGTCACCAATACCATGGTCTTGTTTTCGATCACCGCCGCCAGGCGCTGTTTGAGGCGCTCTTCGCCGGTGTTATCCATGGCACTGGTCGGCTCGTCGAGCAGCAGGATCGGCGGGTTGAGCAACAGTGCACGGGCCAGGGCGACGTTTTGCCGTTGACCGCCGGAGAGGTTCTGCCCGCGCTCGCCGACTTGCAGCTCATAACCCTGCGGATGCAGGCGCGCATATTCGTGGACGCCGGCCAGCTCTGCCGCTTGCAGCACCAATTCGTCCTCGACATACCGCGCGCCGGAAACCAGGTTGTCGCGCAAGGTGCCGGCGAGCAACTGAATGTCCTGGGGTACGTAGCCAATGTTGTAGCGCAACTCGCTGACGTCGATCTGGCGGATATCCACACCATCGACTAACAACGCGCCGTCATCCGGCTGATACAGCCCCACCAGCAGTTTCGCCAGCGAGCTCTTGCCCGAGCCGCTTCGGCCAATGATGCCGACTTTCTCGCCGGGGCGAATCGACAGGTTGATGTTCTTCAGCGCCAGATTCTGCTGTTGCGGGTAGGTGAAGTTGAGCTGACGGCACTCAATGGCGCCCTGCAGCACCTTGCGGCTGAGCGGACGCTCTTCGAAATTGCGTTCCTGGGGCAGCTCCATCATCTGGTCGACCGAGGTCATGGTCACCCGCGCCTGCTGATAACGGGTCAGCAGCCCGGACAGCGACGCCAGCGGGCTGAGCGCACGGCCACTGAGCATGTAGCAGGCAATCAGGCCGCCCATGCTCAGGTGACCGTCGATGATCTGGTACACGCCGAAGACGATCATGATCACCCCGGCCAGTTGCTGGATCAGCAAGGTGATATTCATCGCCAGGCCGGACAGCATTTTCACCCGCAACTCAAGGCGACTGAGGGTGCCGATGGTCTGTTCCCACTGATACTGGCGTTCGCTTTCGGCGTTGTTGACCTTCACCGCATCCAGGCCGGCCAGGGTTTCGATCAGGCTCGACTGGCGCTCGGCCCCCAGCGCCATGGTCCGCTCCATGGTCGCCACCAGGGGTTTCTGCAAGGCATAGCCGATGGCCAGGGCAATCGGGAATGCCAGCACCGGTATCCACACCAGATGCCCGCCGAGGATCGCGATGACGATGAAAATCAGGATAGTGAACGGCAGGTCGATCAGGCTGGTAAGGGTCAACGAGGCGAGGAAGTCGCGCAGGCTCTGGAATTCATGGATGTTCTGGGCAAAGCTGCCGACCCGCGCCGGCCGGTATTTCATGGCCATGCCGACGATGCGCTCGAACAGCGTGGCCGAGATAATCAGGTCGGTTTTCTTGCCGGCCAGATCCAGGCACAAGCTACGCAGGCTTTTCAGGATCAGGTCGAAGAGGTAGGCGCCAGTGATGCCGAGTGCCAGCACCCACAGCGTCGCTTCGGCCTGGTTCGGTACGACGCGGTCGTAGACGTTCATCACGAACAACGGCGCGGCCATGGCGATGATGTTGATCAGAAAACTGGCAGCGATGGCGTCGATGTACAACCAGCGCGAACGCTTGAGGGTGTCGCGGAACCATGAACGCGCACGCGGAATCAACGTGCCGTGATTGACGTCGAATTTGTGCTGGGGCTGGGCAAAAAAGACCTTGCCGGTGTAGTCGTCGGCCAGCAGTTCACGGCTGACCAGGGACTCGCCGCCATCGCTTTCGCTGAGCAGCACCCGTGCCTGATCTTCGCCTTGCCAGCCGAGCAGGACGGCAGTGCGACCGTCCTTGAGCAACAACAATGCCGGCATGGCAATCGCCGGAATATCCCCCAGCTTGCGTTGCAGCACCCGACCTTGCAGCCCAGCGCGAGCTGCCGCGCGAGGCAGCAAATCGACACTCAGGCGCTGCTCGGGCAGCGGCAGGCCGGTGGTCAGCATTGCCGCGCTGGCAGGCTTCTGGTGCAGCATGCAAAGAGCGAGCAGACCATCCAGTAGCGGATCGTCATGCAACGCGCGCGGATCATGAATGAGTTGAACCCGACTGACTTCTGATTCCACGCTCGGCACTCTTGGCTAACAATTGAACAATGATGGTCCTGCTCAATTCATACCAGGCAATTGGACCTTGGGCTGCATGTCGTTCTGCACAACGGATGCCAACGGTGCGACCACTCCCTGGCTCTTGAGCAATTCGCCCATGGTCGCCTTGATTCGGTACTGAGTAAATAACTGAATATTCTTGATCTCTGCCAGGCGGCGAGAGGAGGTGAACAGTTCGTTCTCGCTGTCGAGCAAATCGAGCAGGGTGCGCTCGCCGAGGCTGAACTGACGCTGGTAAGCGGTACGCACGGCAGTGCTGTGATCGACATATTGCTGGGCGATGGGCACCTGCGCATTGGCGTTATTCAGGGCGTTCCAGGCCAGGCCCAGCTCTTCATTCAATTGGCGCAGGGCATTGTTGCGGATGTCCAACGCCTGGTTCGACAGGTAGGACTTGGATTCCAGATCGGCCTTGTTGCTGCCGCCGGAATACAAATTGAAGCGCATGCGCAGCATGGCTTGCCATTCGTTGTTGTGGCCGTTCTGACCATCAATGTCGTTGTCCGCAGTGCGACCCAATTCAGCATCAAAGCGTGGATAGAAGGTCGACTTGGCCGTGTCGTACTGCTTCTCGGCAGCAGCGATATCGGATTCGGCCGAGCGCAGGATCGGGCTATTTTCCAGCATCTGCGCACGGGCTTCATTCAGGTTGGCCGGCATCAGTGCCATGAAATTCGCCGGGCGCTCCAGTTGATCGGGCATTTGACCAACAGCGGAGAGGTAATTGGTTTCGGCGTCAGCCAGATTGGTCTGTTCGGTGATCAGGTTATTGCGCGCCTGAGCCATCCGCGCCTCGGCCTGGTCGAGGTCAGCTCCACTGCCGACACCACGCTGGGTGCGCAGCTGGATCTGATCGTAGATGCGCTGGTGGCTCTTGAGATTGTCCTCGGCCAGACGCACGAATTCGCGGCGGGTCAGCACGTCGAGATAAACCTGGGCCACGGTCAGACCGGTACGCTCGGAAGTACTTAGCAGCGAGTAAGCGCGGGAGTTGACGACGGCTTGTTGACGCCCCACTTCGCTGGACGTCGCAAAACCGTCAAAGACCATTTGGGTCAGTCGCAGACTTGACTCACTGCGATTCAGGGTTTCCCAGTGATTGTTGCTGCCGTCCGTGCGTGTTGTCACGCTATCGGTGCCTTCACGACCGTAACCACCCAGCAGGTCGACCCGTGGCAGGTATCCACCTTTCGCAGCCTTTAACTGATAATCCGCAGCCAATCGACTGTTGACGCCTGCCTGGACCTCCGGATGGACATCCAGCGCTTGTTGCATGGCTTCTGGTAAGGATTGCGCCTGGACGAAAGACGCGGCGAAGGCGAAAGGTATAGCCATGAACAAAGGCGAACGCATTGTAGGAATTTCCCAGAACTTCTTGTCTTGAATCACAGCAAAAGAACGTGCTGCGTCGGAAGATGGCAAGCGGAATGACCGTATGTCGGAAAGTTCAAAAGCGGAACTGGATCGCAGACCGAGGACAGGTCACCACAGAAATATCAATGTGACATTACTGGGACGATTGTTTAGGATGGCTCCGAGAAGGTCAATAGTTTGGCATAAAGTTAATAACTAAAAATTATAGCCAAATTATTGACGAATTTATGCGTCAAATTTGTGCATCCATTTTGCAATGAACGTCCAGACTGGTTGGCGCAGACGCCATCAGGTCTATGGAAGTCAACTGAACGTGACACCCCGGAGAATCTTCAATGAGCAGTGTTGTTGCCATCGTCAAAAGCATTGTCGGTCAGGTTTTCGTGGTGTCCCCCGATGGCATCCGCCGCGTTCTGGTTGAAGGCGACAAACTGTTTGTCGGCGACCAGATCGACACTGGCCTTTCCGGTGCCGTGTCCCTGGAACTGGCCGATGGCCGCACCCTCGATCTGGGCCGCGACACCCAGTGGAGCGCTGACGCCCCGGACTCCAGCGCTGATCTTGCAGCAGCCACCGCGCAAGCCGCGCCATCCGTTGAAGAACTGCAACAAGCCATTGCCGCCGGTGCCGACCCGACCAAAGACCTTGAAGCCACCGCTGCCGGCCCGACTGCCGCAGGTTCTGGCGGTGCCGTCGGTGGCGGTCACAGCTTCGTGATGCTCGACGCCACTGCCGGCCGCGTCGACCCGACCATCGGCTTCCCTACCGCGGGCATCAACTCTGCTGCGCAAACCACTCAGGACACCACCGGCGGCCAGACCAACAACACCACCGCCAACGTCCTGCGCGAGTCGACCCTGAGCCTCAGCGCCACGCCAACCATCACCGAAGCCGGTGGCGTGCTGGTTTACACCGCGACCCTGACCCAGGCACCGCTGACCGACCTGACTGTCACGTTGTCCAACGGCGCGGTGATCGTGATTCCCGCGGGCTCGACCACCGGCACCGTCAACGTGCCACTGGCTCCGAACGACACTGTTTACAACGACGCGACCCAGATCGACGTAACTGTCACCGGCACCAACGGCGGTAGCGGCATCACTGTGACGCCACCGACCACCCCGGCCGTGACCCAGGTCACCGACACCGTCGACACCACCACGGTCACCCTGACGGCTGGTAACACCGTCACCGAAGGCGGCCAGATCACCTACACCGCAACGCTGACCAACCCGGCGCAGACACCGGTGACTGTGACCCTGTCCAACGGCTCGGTCATTACCATCGAAGCGGGCAAGACCACCGGCACCGTCGTGGTCGATACCCCGGCCAATGACGTTTATGTCAACGGCAGCACCGTCAGCACCACCATCACCGGTGCCAGCGGCGGCAACTTTGAAAATCTGGTGCCGAACCCCACACCGGCCGTGACCACCATCACCGACTCGGTGGACAACACAGGCCTGACCCTGACCGCCACCGGCAACATCACCGAAGGCGGTCAGATCACCTACACCGCCACGCTGACCAATCCGGCCGGCACGCCGATGACCGTGACCCTGAGCAACGGCGCGGTCATTACCATCGAAGCGGGCAAGACCACCGGCACTGTCGTGGTCGATACCCCGGCCAATGACGTTTATGTCAACGGCAGCACCGTCAGCACTACCATCACCGGTGCCACCGGCGGCAACTTCGAAAACCTGGTCCCAAGCACCACGCCAGCGGTGACCACCATCACCGACTCGGTGGACAACACGGGCCTGACTCTGACCGCCACCGGCAACATCACCGAAGGCGGCCAGATCACCTACACCGCCACCCTGACCAACCCGGCGCAGACACCGGTGACCGTGACCCTGAGCAACAGCGCGGTCATTACCATCGAAGCGGGCAAGACCACCGGCACCGTCGTGGTCGATACCCTGGCCAATGACGTTTATGTCAACGGCAGCACCGTCAGCACCACCATCACCGGTGCCACCGGCGGCAACTTCGAAAACCTGGTGCCAAACGCCACGCCAGCGGTGACCACCATTACCGACTCGGTGGACAACACAGGCCTGACCCTGACCGCCACCGGCAACATCACCGAAGGCGGCCAGATCACCTACACCGCCACCCTGACCAACCCGGC
>NZ_JBWKXF010000035.1:0-60298 GCF_059422645.1 Pseudomonas sp. GW821-FHT01C01
TGGTCGTTAACGATGCCGCGTGTTTACTGACTAAACGCGGCGCTCTTGAGTCCATCGCGAGCAAGCTCGCTCCTACAGAATCCTTAACTGAACAGCATTAAGCACTAGTCTGGGCTTTTTCGTGTCAGGACTTCCGAAACTTTAGGCTGCCGCGGTCCTCAACCGAGCCTACTACAGGAGCTGTCTACTGCTGATCAATTTCGATCTTCTGAGTCGGGTCGGGGCTGTATTTTTGACGCTTCAGCTGCGGATCACTCGAGGCTAGGCAAAAGAAAAATATCTCTGCTTCCCCACAGCCACCGTGTAGCGCGCATTCACTCGCCTGCATATGGTCGAGGAGGATCTCCCTTCCCTGGGACACACAAAACGCGTTTGCCTCCTTCAAAGCTTGCCCTTTCGCGGAGGCAGGACCACCGAAAGGAACACGCGTTGAAATCGTGTAGGTGTCTGGGCCAACTTTTATGGGGCCAGAGTCAGCACATCCCGCCAACATCGCCACCGCCAAAGCTCCTACGAACAATTTCATGTCGTTCCCTCGTTAAGATTTGGCGGGACTTTATCGCCAACGAGGGAGCAGCACGAAAGCTGCGTAGGAGTGGGGGTCTTCAGGTTCGTGGACAGCTTGATATCCAGGTGGAATGTCGATTCCGAGTGACGGCAATTGGCCGATCTCTGCCTTCCACGATCGGCTGAAACCGCCCCAAAGCAGTCGGTGGGAACCGGCAGAAACGGGCCAAAAGCGGCCCTTGGGCGAACGATAAGTCCATCATTTTCTGCATTAACTAAAGTTCGGTTCGGTCAACACATTGCGCCCTGACTGGCGCAATCGCATGCGAAAAAGATAATCACGAAGATTTGATGTTTTTTTCAGCCACTGCGCACTTTCGGGCACGCGTTCCAAATAATCGAGCATAGGCGTCAGGATGGCGTCCGCCATGCTGTAGTCCGCCCCGCAGAAAAATGGCTGCCCGTCCAAATGCTTCGCCAGCAGCCCAAGTGTCTGGATCGCCATTGGCTCGGCGGTAGCCACAGCTTCTCTATCGATAGGGCGTGACGGCTGCGCAGGTGAAACCAGCAATAAAAGATAACGACGTATCAGTCGATCATCGGCATACATCGCCAGGGCAGCGGACCACTGATCGACCTTTACCTTCTGGGCCAAGTCTGCGGGTCTTAGAGAAGTATGCGCAAAGGCTTCATCCAGGTAGCGGCAAATGGTGGTTGTTTCGATTACGTTCCGCTCACCATGCAGCAATACCGGGACCTTGCCAAAAGGATGCAGTGCTTTGTGTTCAGGGCTGTGGAGCGTGATCGTTTTACCATCCACGTGCATCCCGTGTGTGTAATCCAGCGCTTTCTCTTCGCAGTAAAGTCTGACACTACGTACGAAGGTGCTAAATCCAGGTCCCAGTATGTGCAATCTCATGAGTAGCTCCTTGAGGGAAGAGTCGGCAATTCTGGTCGGTATGACTTTATGTTCAAGAACATAAAGTCCCGTTTTGTCATACTCCATCTCACGCTTTACTGAGGAGAAGATGTATGCCCTGGCCTGCTACACAGCGCGCAACCACTCGACAGATGATTCTGGATAGCGCAGCGCGACTCTTCGCACTAGAAGGTTTCGAAAAAGTCAGTATCGACTCAATTATGGAGAGTGCCGGATTGACCCGGGGGGCCTTCTATAGTCACTTCGCATCCAAAACGGAGCTTTACACCGAAGCTATTAGAAATGCCGCGAACGCGGGGGGCGCGATACTGGAGGAGGCTGGTAAAGACGGTTTACAACAGGTAGTGAAAGACTATCTGCGCATGGACCATCGGGATGCAAGCCGTATGCACTGTCCGTTAGCTTTCATGGTCAATGATGCTGCTCAGCAGGACGGAGCCATCCAGGAGAGCTACACCCAAGTGCTCGCAGCTTTCATTACACGCCTGGAATCCGGACTGAAATCGACGACAGAGACGGATACACGCCAGCATGCTGTGCAAATTGCCGTAGGGATGATTGGTGGCTTGGCACTAGCTCGAGCTGTGGCCGATGACCAGTTGGCGCAAGAGATTCTCACAGCCTGTCAACAGGGATGTTTGCAGCTCGTTGAGCTATGACATGACTTAGCAAGCAACGAAACGACCGTATTGGGTCGCACGCGGCCCCACGTCAGAGGCAGAAATCGGCCAATAGAAGACCTCGGGCGCGCTGCTAGACTCCGCAATGAGGCCAAAGACAATGCCGCCATTCCTACTCGCCTCATTTCGTGTTTCTGGCGCGACACTCAAGCAAAACAGGGAGTTACGCATGAGCAAGGAACGTTATGCGACAGAAACGACGGAAAATACTACGCCACTTCTGCCGTCTACTTATAGTTAGCCACCATCAATAAGGAAGCCTCATGGAATCTCATAATCCCTACTCCCCACCCACCGCAGTGGTTCTCGAACTCAACGAACAACCAACTGACGAAATGATAGAAAACCTACCGATTTCTGCAGTTTGGAAAGAGCGCTTCAAGGCAATCGCTCATGCAGGCGGGCCAAAGCTACCCAACCTCAAAAATCTTCCAAAGCCGGAGCGAAGAAAAGCCTTCTCTTTTAACATATTGGCGTATCTCTTCGGCCCAATATATTACCTATCCAAAGGAATGTGGAAGAAATCAATCACATACTTAATCTTGTCAGTTGCCATTGTTATAGCCCTAAGTCTTCTTCTAGATGCGCTCGGATACCCCGAATTATCCAATGCCCTTAAATATGGAGTAAGTGCATTTTATGCACTCCGCGCAAACATAGACTTTTACAAAAAAACCGTCCTACATAGCAACGGATGGTGGTAACAGCTAACAATGCGCTCAACCACCGCTTACTTCGTTTGAAAACTGGGCGCATATTTATTTCTTCTACTCTAATCGGCCTCTCCAAGACGGCAGCCCTGGGTTTATTTCAGCCGAGTCCAGCAGACAGGCTTTGTCCGGCAGCTGCCTCTCGTCAACGTCAGTTTCCGGCCAGCAGCTGACTGTCGATTTCGTCTGAGGAACATGCATGTGCATAGCATTTGACCAACTGCTTATTAGGATTAAAGTCTAAGGGAAAGATCGACCCCGTCAGTCTTTGATCCGCAACGGCTATCGCCACGCAGGTTCCTCAATGGCAGGTACAGAAACGGAGTATTGCTCATGATCAAATACCTTCGAATGATGGCAATGATTTCAATCCTCGCGATCACGGCGGGCTGCCAAATGGGTCAATCAACTTCCGCCTCTGATGCGATGGCTGCTAACGCGGAAATGGACCGCGAGGCGAAAGCGGCGTTACAGAGTTTGTATACCAAAACGCCGCAAGCGCGCGCCCTCGCGCAGCGAGCCAAGGGTATCCTCGTTTTCCCTGATGTGCTGAAAGCGGGCCTCATCGCCGGCGCACAGCATGGCGAAGGCGAATTGATTGAGAACGGAAAAGTGACGGGCTACTACGCGACCACAGCAGCCTCATACGGCCTTCAGGCGGGCGTGCAGCGGTTTGGATACGTGATGTTCTTCATGACCTATTCAGCGATGAACGATCTGAAAAATGTTAATGGATTCGAGGTCGGCGTGGGCCCAAGCATCGTGGTCGTAGATTCAGGCATGGCCAAGTCGATGACTACTTCAACGGCTCAGTCCGATGTCTATGCGTTCATCTTTGATCAAAAGGGCTTAATGGCCGGGCTGGGATTGCAGGGTTCAAAAATTACCAGGCTCAATCGCTGAGGCCGTCTGCATGTCGTTTACACAGAATTTAGTTGTGTTGCATCGACCTGCTGAATTCACAATCCCTAGCTGCCCTTAGCGGAGGGCAGCAATGGGTCGAATAGCGACCACCAGCCATTGTGACTGATCCACCCTTGTCCTCCCCTCAACGTGGAGGACGAGCCATGAACACTATTGCTAGATACAGCCATCAGCCTTGGAACAAGGGAAAGCTTGTCGGGCAGAAAGCTCCGCTTCGAGTCAGAGATATCTGGGCCATTCGAGTAAGACTTCAGCTTGCTGAGAAGACGCGTGATTTGGCGCTCTTCAACTTGGCCATCGATAGCAAGCTGCGTGCCTGTGACTTAACCAAGTTGCGAGTCCGAGACATCGCTCATGGGGAGCATGTGTCGTCACGGGCCATCGTGATGCAGCAGAAAACTCAGCACCCAGTGCAATTTGAAATCACTGAGCAAACCCGAACGGTTCTGGAGGCTTGGATGCATCGGGCTCGTCTCCGCAGCGAGGACTTCTTGTTCCCGAGCCGATTGCACGCCTCAGACCATCTTTCCACCAGGCAATACGCTCGAATAGTCAAAGCGTGGGTGACAGCCATTGGCCTTGATCCAACCATGTACGGTACCCACACGCTACGGAGAACCAAGGCATCGTTGATCTATCGCAGGACGAAGAACCTGAGAGCTGTCCAACTCCTGCTTGGTCATACGAAGCTTGAAAGCACTGTCAGATACCTGGGAATTGAGGTCGATGATGCCCTGGAAATGGCAGAACAAACGGAGGTCTGATCATCCATAGTGACGGTCGATGCTAGACCGTTGCTATCCGACCCAATGCGGACGCTGACCAGCATTT
Organism: Pseudomonas sp. GW821-FHT01C01; assembly: GCF_059422645.1. Classification (NCBI taxonomy): domain Bacteria; kingdom Pseudomonadati; phylum Pseudomonadota; class Gammaproteobacteria; order Pseudomonadales; family Pseudomonadaceae; genus Pseudomonas; species Pseudomonas sp. GW821-FHT01C01. The sequence continues at coordinate 4,593 of NZ_JBWKXF010000035.1, forward strand.
GGTTAAGGGGCGGGCTTTAGCCCGTGCCAGTGAGCGAAGCGAACGGTTTGAACCAGTTGTTATGCATGTTTTACTAGCCGTTTCTTTAAATGATACAGGTTAGTCCCGATTGGTCGATCCTCAAGAACACCATAAATCTCATACCCATGCCGCTCATAGAACTGTTTAGCATCAACGGTTTTTAAGAATGCAACTACTGCCCCATTGTTGGCGCCAATCGTTTCTGCTTTTTCCAATAGCATAGAGCCTACTTTTTTACCGCGATGAGATTCCTTAACCCAAAAGGTGTCAATTTCTAAGCCATCCCAGTAACAATTACAGCTTATTGCACCGATGTAGTCGCCTACTTCATCGTGTGCAACCACCATAAATATTTTATCTTCCGATTCTGGCGGTAGATTTGGATATTGGACTCGAAGATATTCTGAAAACCTATTATTCAGAACTCCTTGATCCTTTTCCGTTGGAGAATCCAATATATCAATCTTGATTTCCACTTTATTGCTCCTGTCATTCAACTTTGAGGTGCCGTACGGCTTTTGGCATGACAATTAATTTTGCGACATGCGATGTCGCATAACTTTCCATGTTCATGCGTAATCCCTTGAGCAATCAAAAAATCGAGTCTGTAAACGCAGCATCAAGAAGGGGGAAAGCGGCATATTTTTTTGCACATTACTGAATGTATTAGCTGCGTGTCCATGGTCTGCTTTTGGCCGACTTCTGCCTGTCACGACTGTCGGAAATCGACCATTGCAGACATTCCTGAATGTTTTGACCCAGCTCGACATCAAGGACAAATCAACACCCCTTGTCTTGCCCAAGATGCCCCTTCCATTAGCCCAAAGCGCCCGATATGCGTGTCTTGTGCCGGACAGCTAACTAACCACCGTTGCGCCTGACTTGCCCACAATGTGCCGGGCTGATACTCAGCAGATCGCAAAGTCGGTCGAAGCCAGGCGCAGCCTGCACGTTGTGCAAGGAGCGCTGCGAATGTGCAGATCGAATAACGCTCCATGCTGTGGCGCGAAGCCGGGTATCGGTGCCGACGCTTTCAGCGACTTCGAGACGATGGTCAGGGCAGAGATTGAAGGCTGGTTTTGAAGGTAGTGACCACACGGTTACGGCCTTCGTGTTTAGCGTGATACAGGCGTTGATCGGCTGTACGCAGGATTACTCCGATGGTGTCGCCGTCGCGGCCGGATTGCGATACGCCGATGCTCACTGTGACCGCGGTCGACCGCTGCAGGCCATGAAAAGAATTATTAGCAACGGTGCTTCGCAGACGCTCAGCGATTACGTGCGCGCCTTCAAGTGAAGTTTGAGGCAGCAGTATCATGAATTCTTCCCCGCCCACTCGGGCTACGCCGTCATACGGCCGGATCGAGTCGAGGCATATCTCCACGAAACTCTTCAGGATGTCATCGCCAACCTGATGCCCGAAGCGATCGTTGATGGACTTGAAATTATCCAGATCGAGTGCCAAAACGGAGAACGGCGCACTGCCGCGCAGGGTCCGGCCAATTTCGTCTTCGACCCGCTCCATGAACCGACGCCGATTATCAGCGCCTGTCAGTGGATCGGTCGCTGCAAGGTGTCCGAGTTCTTGATTGGCGCGCTGGAGTTCCTGCAGGGCGCTCTCGGTATACGCCATCGACTCGGCAAGACGCACCATCAACTCCTCTTGGCTGTAAATTTTCGAGAACGACCGTGTGGTGAGGAACGCTTGCACTACCCCATAGCTCAACATGAAGAATCCACCGGCGAAGATCGCATGAGCGAGCCACCACATGTGGTTCCACGGACGCGCAAGGATGAAGGCAAGAGATGACAGCGCGAACGCGGTGACCGAGATGATAAAAATCATCATCAGCGGCGAATGGATACGGCGCAGCAGGAGCATTATCACGGTCAATGTGGAAAGAACGAAGGCACCACCTTCCATCGAGAGGCGCACCGCGAGATTGCCGGCGATCGGCGAATACGCGACGTACGCCACTGCCACGTCAACCAGCAGGAACAGTCCTATCCAGGTCAACCAGGAGCGGGCCTTCATTCGTTGGTCCGCGGCATCAGGTGGGCGGTGGTACGACAGCATTCCGACTAACAGCAGAATCGACATGACCAGTCGAGAGGCCGGTCCATAAAGCAGGAAGAGCCAGATATTGTTGTGTGCCTGCCCAGTGAACGCACCGTGCAACGCGTAGATCAGGACAAAACCGAGAAAACCAAGCGTCATCCATCGCAGTAGCGGATCTCCCGATGACTGATAGCAGCGCCACGTTACGTATGTAACAAACGAGCCCGCCAAGGTGGCTGCCGTGATCGCAACTATATGGAACAGGTGATTCTCGAATATAAGCGTGGGGTCCTGAAAGAAGTATAAGTAGCCAATCAGATAGGCCGGAACAAGCGCAAAACCTGCGAGCAGCAAGAAGGCGTAAACCTTGACTATGAGGCGAACGGCTTCAGGTGGCTCGCCAATGGCGATGGGATTGCTCATGGTTCCCTCCAGGTTTGAATCCATTTAGCCAGCACCGGTCCGGTGTTGGAGCCACCTGCATGCCAACGGTCCCTCGCATCATTACGCAAGTATGGGATGGAGCGATCTACGGCATTTCAATATTAGACTCCTTACCAATTTCTGCTGCAGAAGCCGGTAAAAATGTTCACGCGAACGCCATTAACCACTAACGAATGTCTCGTTGTTTTCATCGGCCAAGGGTTAGCTGTCCTTCCTCCAAATCAGGCGGCTAACAGCCAGGAGCAGCCGCGGACGCATGTCTATTAAAGTGGGGGGCTCGCAGGAAAGGTGGTTTGTCACTTCCTGCGATTATCTTGGGGGCGCCTGGTTCGGGACTACGCTAAAGCCATGCGGATCGTCGATCAATTGTGACCGCACTGTTCGCGCTGCGTCCGTCCCTTGGAGCGCCCAATGCCGCCCATCATCACGCGCCTGGTGGCGCTGTTTGTTTTATGCCTGACTTTTGAAGTGCCAGCCCAGACCGACGCTTGTCCACCTGGCGAAAAACAAGTGTGCCTGGATGTTTGCATCTGCTTGCCAGATGACATCTACCAGGTCGCGGCACCCGCCCTGGCGATGTGGCTCACCCAAGCCCGCGCTGAAGCAGCCAACGCCGACATCCAACCCATTCCACCGTACATTCGGGAGCAACTGCTGCGCTGGTACGACCCGAGCGTCCTCGATGCCGTGCGCTACAAAGTCAGCGACAACGACCAATTCACTGCCGCCACAGCCATGCTGCAAAACCCCGATGTCGGTGCGGTGACGCTGATCGACATCATCCTCTTCCGGGACGCTCAAACCGCAGAACAGGACATCGCGCTCTGGGCTCACGAACTCAAGCATGTGCAGCAGTACCAGGAATGGGGGGTAGACGGATTTGCCCAGCGGTATACACAAGATTTCAATGCCGTGGAGGCGCCGGCTTATGCCATACAGGCTGAGGTCAGACGGTCGGTGCGGGAAGGGACTCACTGAAGGGGGCCAAGCTGTCTGTCATTACCGGCGAAAAGCAGTCGTCTTATTGAATAGCGTTGCCCAGGTTTTCAAGGGTGAATGCTGCCCGTCGCGAAGGACAGCAACCGCCCCAAAGCCGACTGCGATGACAGGCGGCTTTGGGATTGAAACGGTCATGTAAGCGGTTTTTTGCGTTTGCTGACGACATAACCAGCCGTTTGATAGACGACGCTAGCCTTTGCCTTTGCCTCCGCTGCCGCTGCTGCTACCGCTGCTACTTCCACTGCCACTTCCACTGCCGCTGCCGCTGCCACTGCTACTTCCTTGGTCATTGTTGACCTTGACCTGTGGCCCGACGCCATCTCCCGTACGGAATGTCGGTAACGCAACCGAGGCCACGAATTTCACGCCGTCCCAGCTGGGCAAGGGTGTGGGCATCAACTGGATCTGGCCCGGGTGCTCAGAGTCCCAGCGCAACAGCATCGACGTGTCCTCATGCTGGGTGTTGTGGCAGTGCTCCATATAGGTACCGACAAACTCACGGATACGTATGGCCATTTCGACATTGTCGCCGCTGTCCGGATCGGGGCCTATCCGATAGATATCTTTGCGCGCCCCTTTTTCCCATTCTGGTGGTGTTTTGCCACCTCGAGTGAGAATGACCCCTTCCTCGAAGTGCACATGCACCGGGTGATCCCAGCCATTGCCGCCGTTCTGGATCTTCCAGATTTCCAGCGTGCCTTCCCCCTTGAAACCTGCCGGTGTCGGGCCAGTGGCCAGTTGTGGCGCGGCTGAAATCCGGCGCGGGTCCATGTTGAAACCTGGGCCGCCATCGGTCTTGATCGTCCATGGCGCAAAATCTGTTCCGTCGGAGCGGCCAAAGATAAAGGTGCGGTGCCGCGCTTGGGCAAGCCGGGCGATATCGGCAGGGTCATCACGGTGCAAGGGCAGCGGGATCATGAACCTGCCCTCGGGCTTGCCAGGCTTGGCGGGCTCGAAATCGACCGGGTTCAGGCTGACATCCTGGCCGGTGTAAGGCTTGACGTTCAGTTGCATGAACAGGCCCACGCCCGGGTCACCGTTGACCCACTGTGGCCCGTGGCTGGTTTGCCTGACGACGGGCAGGTACTTCCCGGAGAGTACATCCGCCAATGGAATGTCACGATTGGGACGCTTGCCGTTTTCATGCTCCTCGATGTTGACGAAGAAAATCTTGTCGCCCGGATTGATGCCGTTTTTCGCGAAGTCGACGACGATGTCATAGCGTTCGGCAATGCCCAGCATCGGCAGAATGGCATTGTTGTCCTGTTTATCGCCGTCGCCGTCCAGGTCCAGGCTGCCATCGAACGGCACCGCGTGCTCCATGATATTGCCGTCGTTGGCAATCATGTGGAACGGCACCCGGTTATAGGAAACCCCGGAGTTTTTCGGGCCAGGAAACTCGCCACCATTACCATTGACCTGGCGCACCACCGCCAGCTTGAAGTAGCGAGAAACCGCTCCGTTGAGAATCCGGAAACGGTAGCGGCGGGCACGTACGTCCAGGAAGGGCTTGTACTCCCAGTTGGTCAGCACCTGGTCACCGAGAAAACCGTCGGTGTTGAAGGGGTTGAACCACAACTGTCCGGCCTGATCCCAGGCCTTGTCGGCGATCGTCAGGTTGATGTCATAGTCGCGGTTCCCCCAACCCAGCGCCGAACCGCTGGGCAAGCGCAGGTTGACCCCGTCGTCGACCGATTCGTTGCCACGGTCCACGGCGCTGTAGTAGTTCATCATCGTCGCATTGCCCTTGTAGACATTTTGCGCGGTGAAATCGAGCATGTGGTCGTGGAACCAGTGGGTGCTCATGGTTTCGCGCCAGTCGCCACGGATCTTGATGGTGCCGTTGTTGCAGGTCTTGAAGCCGGGGGTGGCGTCGTTGACGAAAAGGATTTCACCGGGGTCGCACGGGAACGCTGCCCGCGGGTCCTCGGCCTTGGTATTGATGGAGTCGTAACCGGCCAACTGGATTGGCCAGCGATAGTCGTAGTACTGGCCCGGGAAGAAGAACGCGTTGGTAAAACCGTCGCTTTCCGCGGGCGAGTGGCCGTTATGTTCATGGGTGGTGATGGTGTGCAAGCCAAAGCCCCGGTTGGCCGATGGGTCAATGGGCAAGGCATCGTAATGACGCATCAGCATCGCCTGGCCATAACGCACCTGGAGCAGTTTGGGCGGAAAGGTGCCGTCGAACGTCCACAACGCATTATGGTCCTGGACAGGTAAGTTGGGGTGAAACTGCACTTGAATGCCCTTGGTTGTACCCTCGTTGGCCGGGTCGCCGTTGGTGTTGTGATAGAGCCCGCCTGGCGCGAATTCCCCCACGGCGTAGTTATGCCGTTGCATACGATCACGCAAGCCGCTGTTGACGTGCGCGCCCGCTTGCACCGTCTTGAAGGCGTTGCGCGGGAGAAACTCATTGAAACGCTGGTGCGACCAGCCTTTTCCCGGTGGCCGGCCTTCTGCGGGCGAATCGACCCGGCGATTGAGGAAATCCTCGATCTGCGCCTTCCAGGGGTTGCGGTCCAGTACATTGGAGAACTCTGTCGGGAAGGGCGTCAATGCCGGCTGCCTGAGAAAGGCATCCAGTGCAGCCGGCGACGGGCCGCTACGCGCCACCTTCAATGGATCTTGCGCCGGTGCGGGGCCGACCGTCGGAACCGGAAACGGAACGGGTGATGGCGGGTCGGTCGGATCCAGTTTGTTCGAGCCGAACTCCTCGAAAAGCTCAAGCTTCTGGGTGAACGCTTGAGCCCCGAACACTGGGCTGGCATTACCGTTAGTGGGGATGTTGAAGCTGGGTTGCAGATCGGGTGGCAGCACATTGTCGACCAAGGGGGTCGTGCGGTCACCGACCACGCCATTGGGTAAGTCAAAGGCGCCAACGTTTGCACGAGGCTGCTTGAGCAAGTCCCGCAATGCGGCATTGGGGTCGGCGGGCTGATTGGTGAATGCCGACGGGTCGGTAGGAGGCGGTGGATCGGTGTTGTCGAGGGGGGCTGCCTGGGTCTGGGAAAAGCCCAGCCCCAGCATGATCGCGGCAGCAGAGATACTCAGCGCCAGCCTGGTTTTGGACAATGGACTAGTTTTCAACCTTCCGGTATCTAGTTTCATCGCAAACACCTCTGACTGGTTCTTCGGAGTGCGTGGCAATACAGGGGCAACGAACCACTGCGTCTAGCCCGGCTGGCGAAACGGTTGATTTCGAGCCGGGATATTGACGACGCAACTTTCCTGCCAAAAATGACAGGAAGTGACCAATGGCTCTACGCCATCCCCCCCCTTGCCTGCTGGCTTTAAGCAGGCGTATGAGAAACCGGGGGTAAAGCCCCGATGACGGGGTATATCCCCCAATACAGGGGGCGATTGTGTGGGGTATGGATGCAGTTAGCCTTGGCGAAAAGGTGGGTTGAGAGCCTGGTGGTACAAAATTGGTACGAGCGAAATTGAAAGCTGGCGTAACCTGTTGTCTTGATGACGACAGCCCCCAGTCAAGTATGTGGGGCGCACAACATCAAAGGTGAATCGGAGCCGCGGTCCGCAATAGAAACCGCGGCGACCGATCAATCAGGCGGCGGGGAGCAGGCCTTTCTGTTTGGCGACATGAGTCGCCAGTGCGTCCATCAAGTCCGGGGACAGGCAGTCATAGGGCTCCAGGCCGATCGAACGCAGGCGCTCGCGGATAGCCTTCATCTGCGCTGGCGGTGTGCCGGTTTCGATGATGGAGGACACGAACGCCGCGAATCCCGGCGCAGCCCAACCGCTCTGTGGCGAAAGCTCGGTGTGGACGAAGTCCAGGCCATAAAACGCATGGTTCTTGTTCTCGATGCGCCCAAAGAGATGGGCGTGACACTGCTTGCAGGCGTGGCGCTGGATGGTGGCGGTTTCGTCGACAATCGCCAGTTTTTCGCCGTGGGCAATGACGCTGACCTTATCTCGAGGCACCACGGCGATGACGGCGAATGTCGCGTTTTGTGGTTTCCAGCATTTGCTGCAGCCGCACGCGTGGTTATGCAGAGTTTGTGCGTCGATCTTGACCTCGACTTTGTCGGTCGCACACAGGCATTGCAGGGTGCCACCTGCGAAATTCGCGGCGGCGGGTTGAATACCATTGTCCGGTGCAGGGTGAAGTTGCAAGGTGCTCATGCTGGCGTCTCCGTTTCAGGGTGTCAGACAAAAGTGCCTGGGGCCGTGCCCCAGACTCGTAGTTCATCGGAACTCGATGACGGCCCGGATCAATTTGCCTTCATGCATCAGATCGAACCGCGGCGGATTTCGAAAAAGACACAGTGCATAAACGAGTGACCTCCTTCGGTACGACCGGTCGGTTACCCAGATCAAGAATAGTCTGCGATGACACCTCGAGCGCGGCTCGGGCCAGTGCACGGGCGCTGGGGTGAAACAGGTGTAAACCTATTTCAGGACTAGACAATGTTCTGTAAGCAATGGCTGATTGTTGTGTTCGGGCGGTCACGCAGGTGCTGGAAAGCATTGCCTACCGATCCGGAATCGGTTGCGACACAGTGTGTTGTCGGATTTTTCCAAACTGCGGGCCATTCCGTTGCACGATGGTTGCGAGCGCAGACTAGGGAGTAACTTCATATGGACGCTGAAGGCGCCTGTGTTCTTCTTTCTGTCTATTTCGAAGTCAGTTGAGGACGACGTGCGGTACTCGATTCAATGCGTGTAAAGCAACAACACACCCACCCGAGATCGGAGGGAAGACAAGAGACTAGAGCAGTCGGACGACTATGGCGGCGGCAAAGATTGTTAGTGCCAGGGCGGCACCGATGCTGAACGGCACCACAGCAGAGCGGATCGCGTTCGGGGCGGGTCTACGCATCTCTTCGGCAAAAGCTGCAACGTCGCGGTGCAGTTGTTCAATGCTGGATTGATTCGTAGGTTGTGTGGGCATGCTGCTACTTCCTGTGTGGGTCACGAGTCGTGTCTGCTGTGGCGAGTACGAATGCTCAAAACTTCGCCCAAAGGCTGACAGCGGCGACGATAGCGGTCACCGTACCAGCCCCCACCGCGATCGGGGACCAGAAGGTCTCTTGCCTGAGCTTGCGTTCTTCTGCCGTGAGTTTTCGGGTTTCGGCCATGGACCTTCGGATTTCGACTTGTAGTTTATCGAGCTCCAGATTGTTGCGGTCGTTTTGTAGCAGCTGCCGAGCCCGCGAGGCTGCGTTCGGCTGCGAAGCAGTCGCAAAATCAGTCATTGCGGTACGTCAGGCAGGCCGCGTCAGCTGGACTCACGACTGCTATGCAGCCGAACGCAGCCTCGCGGGCTCGGCAGCTGCTACAGATCGCATTACCGCTTAACTGACTGGCATTAGCCGGTGCCCCCCCTTTCTGCGCCGTCAATATTTCCCGTTTTTCACTCTTGGAATAGTGGGTTACTCCTGCCGAAGTTGTAGGCAAAATCCGAGAATGGAGCCGAAAAAGAAAAACTGATCGCTCACAACACCTTCCCCAAGTGCCAAACGACTCTGTCCACAGTCAATTGGCTAAACTTCATGAGTAAACCACGTCGCGAAGCCCTGACAGTCAGGAGGCGAGCATGAGCAAACAACCTCAACCCCAAAGCCGCTCCAACCCCCAGCCCAGATCCCGTCCGGTCGTGCCGAACCTGCCGAGCAAAACCGGCAACAAGTCCGGTGGTTTGCGCGGTAACTATCCGCCGAAGAAGTCGTAATGACCTTGGGTGTACGACAGGCTTTGCAACGGAGTCTGTCGTACACCCCCCGCCAATGCAGCATTACTTGCCTCTAAATCTGCCATTGTTCCCCCCATGCCCCGCCAACCAATTCAAGAATGATGGCAAACGGCTATGCTCCTCAGGATTTCTCAAATACACCTCGACCATGGCGGCAACAGATTTGCCCCAATTGCTTGAGCGATAAAGAACTTGTGGCGAGGGAGCTTGCTCCCGCTGGGCTGCGAAGCGGCCCCAAGAAGGGGACTGCTATGCAGTCCAGCGGGAGCAAGCTCCCTCGCCACAGGGTCGGTATCAGATCCGCCCCTGCTTCATCCTCACTCAACTACATGGAGTAAACGTGAATGCCCTTCCCCCCTCGTTTCCTCGACCACTACCGCAAAGCCGATCGCATCATGCTGGGCCTGATCTGGCTGATGTTCGTCTTCGCGCTGGGCCTGGCGTTCTGGCACGACACGTTCAAGCAAGCGTTGTTAGTGGGCGGTGGCAGCAGTGTGTTGTTGACGGTGTTGTATCGCGCCATCGGCGGGTCGCGGTTAATGCGCTGTTTTCTGGGTGTTGGGTTGATGGTGATGGCGGCGTTGCATATCAATCAGGCCGAGGGGGTCATTGAGTCGCACTTCGGGATTTTTGCGTTGTTGGCGGTGCTGACGTTTTATCGCGACTGGTTGCCGATTCTGGTGGCGGCGGCTGCGATTGCCGTGCATCACGTGGTGTTTCATGTGCTGCAGCATCAGGGTTTTCCGGTGTATGTGATGGCGCATCACGGTGGGTGGACGATGGTGTTCGTTCACGCTTTTTATGTGGTGATGGAGACGGTCGCGCTGCTCTATCTGGCGGTGCACAGCCAGGCCGATGCGGTGGAGAGCCAGGACATGCTGGACAAGATGCTCGCCACCACGTCGCAGTTCACCGCCAATGCCGAACAGGGTGACAAGGCGCGGGTGCATGTGTCGCTGGCGCAGCGTTTCGATCAGTTTTTGATGCAGATCACCGCGTTGGTGGACGGGGTGGTGCGTGACTCTCACGGTTTGGGTCAGTTGGGCCAGGAGTTGGCCAAGGCGAGTAATACGCTGGAGAAAGGCGCGAAACACCAGTTGACGGAAATCGCGCAGATGACGGGGTCGATGCAGCGCATGGGCGATGCGATGGAGCATATCGCGGTGCATGTCGAGCATGCCGTTGAACATGCCGGCCAGGCCAGTGCGCAAGTCACTCGCGGTCAGGAAAGCGTGAACCGGGCGCGGCAGGAAATCACTCAGTTGGCGTCGCGCCTGGAAGGCACCAACCAGACCGTGCAGGTATTGGCGGGACAAGCGCAGCAAATCGGCACGGTGCTGGAGGTGATCAGCAGCATCGCCGAGCAAACCAATCTGCTGGCGCTCAACGCGGCTATCGAAGCGGCACGTGCCGGCGAGCAAGGCCGGGGCTTTGCCGTGGTGGCCGATGAAGTGCGCAGCCTGGCGCAGCGCACGGCGGTTTCCACCAAAGAAATCCGGACCATCATCGAGGCCTTGCAACAAGGCAGCCGCAAAGCGGTCGAGGCCATGCAGGACAGTCGCGAAGGTGTGGAGCGCTGTGTCGAGGACAGTCAGTTGGCGGCGGCGATGTTGCAGGCAGTGGGCAGTGACATCTCGCAGATCGATGAACTCAATGGACGGATTGTCACGACGACCCGCGAACAATCCACGGCGAGTTTCGAGATCGTCGGGCGCTTGCAGTCGGTGCAGAGCATTGCGCAGAACACCGCGGACGATGTGGAAACCCTGGCGTCGAGCAGTCGGCGCTTGCCACCTATTGCCACGCGCCTGGATGCACTGGGGCGTACGTTTCATCAATGATGGAGCGGTGGTTTACATGAACAATTTTTCATCTTGTAAATCACAGCCTTACATCGCTTGATGGAGTAACCAAGCCTCAAACAGAACTAATGGTTTATTCGCAATCTACTGACAATCCCATCACATTTCGCCGGATAGCCTTGTTGCTCCAGCCGCTTCTCCGTCACCACGGCGAGCGCAACGTGCGAAATAGTGATGAAAAATTCGTTAGTCAGTTTTCTGAAAAGTGACCAGGGTGCGCTGATCCTTCTGCTCGGCGTATCCGCATTGCTATTGCTGTTCGGGTTGGGGACAAGGGAGCTTTGGGGGGCGGAAACGCGCTGGGCGAACATCGCGCTGCAAATGTTGCAAACCGGCGATTATTTCGACCCCTATCTAAAGGGCATGCCCTATTACGACAAGCCGCTGCCCTCCTATTGGTTGATTACCGCCACTGCCCACCTGATGGGTGGCCTCGGGCACTGGTCGCTGCGCTTGTCTTCGGTTCTGGCGGCCTGGCTGAGTATTTGGCTGGTCTATTTGATCGGTGAAAAGTTGTATAGCAAAGGCACCGGCCTGATTGCCGGCTGGTTTCTGGCGACGACGTTCTTTTTCGTGTTCTGGGCGCGGGTTGCCACGGCCGACATTTTAACGGTTTGCGGTGTGTTGGCCGCTGTCTGGTGGTATTGGCGCGGCCCGGACGACACCCGGCTGAGTCGCTACATCGTATTTTTCCTGATGCTGGCACTGACGTCGCTGTTCAAGGGTTTGATCGGGTTCATCCTGCCGGGGCTGATGCTGTTGCCGCACCTGCTCAGCGAGAAGCGCTGGAAAAACCACCTCAATCCACGCCTGTTTCTGGCGATGCTGGTGGGCGGTGTGGTCTACATGCTGCCGTTCATGCTATCGCACCGCTATGGCACGCCGACTTATGGGCCGAGCGGGCTTGGCCTGGTGTTTCAGGAAAACGTGGTTCGATTCTTCAAGCCGTTCGACAACATCGGCCCGATCTATACCTATCTGCTCTATCTGCCGGTTTACACCCTGCCCTGGGCACCCTGCTGGATACTTGGCCTGTGGGTGGCCGTGCGCAGCTGGAAGCACACCGAACCCAATGTTCGCTGGCTGATTTGTGGCCTGGGATTGCTGTTTCTGTTCTTTACCGCCAGTGGCAGTCGACGCAGTTACTACGTATTGCCGCTGGTGCCGTTTGCCCAGTTGCTGGCGGCCTGGTGGGTCACCCGGCGCATGGCCGTGCGTCAGGCTGCCGGTAAAGTCAGCGGGCCGGGTTGGACGAAGGGTATTGCCGGGGCGGCAGGTCTTTTGTTTTTGATTCTGGGCGTTGTCTATCCGTGGACCAACGGCGGCGCCGGCGGTGTCATGCAATTCACCCAGGATGTGCGTGCCGAAGCGATCAAGACGGCGCCGTGGAACGAATGGCGCATGGTGCTGGTGGATGTCGACAACAAGCTGCCCATGTACCTGCAAAATCATGGCGCTCCGTTCTATTACGTGCTCCCGGATTCGGACATTCCCCAAACAGGCGACAGTGCTGCACTGATGGCGTGGCTGGAAAAGAAAAGTGGCGAGACCTGGAATCCCGAGCGCACGATCATCGTCGAGCAGTACAAGGACCTTGAACAATTGCCGCTGGAGTATCTGACGGCGGACCATCGGTTGATCACCACCAAACCCAACAACGGCGCACGGCTGTTTCATGCGCATGAGAATGGCAGTGCGGCGTTTATTCCCAGTGGGAAAACGGCGGCTAACCCCGTGCCCGGACCAGTTGCAGCGCAAGCCTCGGTTCAATAGATGTATTGAGGTGATCAATCAACGAAACAGGGCGCTACGCCTTCCTTGTAGCAGCTGGCGTAGCCTGCGTCCGGCTGCGTAGCAGTCGTAAATCCGGCTTGCACGATCTCTCTGACGTACCGCGAACTCTGATTTTGCGACTGCTGCGCAGCCGGACGCAGGCTACGCCAGCTGCTACAGGTTGCGTTGTGGCTTAACTGATCGGCATTAGCCTTGCAGACGCTTTTTTTTTCGTCCGCATCCAGTCCACTGGTCGTACCAACATTGCTCTGTAGATTCAATCTATCTACATTTGAATCTATAGATGCAACACGAGCACACGAACATGGCCGTCCTCGCCCAAGCCCAATCCTTTACCAAAAACCAATGCGTCACCGGTCTGCGCGCCGCTGTGAGCATCCTTGAAAAGTGGCAGGCCACCAGCGATCAGGCCTGTCGCATCCTGCGCATCTCCCGCAGTACCTACACCCGCGCCCGTCAGCGAGACCCGGATTGGGCGGTGGCGCTGGATGCGGACCAGATGCAGCGCATCAGTTTTGTGCTGAACATTCATGCCACATTGCGGCTGGTGTTCGATAACCCGGAGAACGTCTACGGTTTTGCCTCGATGACCAACGACAATGAGTTTTTCAATGGTCGTAGCCCGCTGGAGATCATGGCTCAGGGCGACATGATTTCGCTGTATGAAACCTTCCGCCGCATCGACATGCTGCGGGGGGCGCAATGGTGATGGCGAGTGAACTGGCGGTGTTTGCCGGTGAGTCGTTGCAGGCTTATCGCCTGGTCAACTCGAAGTTTCCGCCCATTGCGCTGTTTGATGATGTGGCGGACGCGGATGAGTTTGAGGTGTTGTTCGAGATTCAGGCGCTGACCAATCCGCGGTTGAAGAATGAGGTCGGTCATCTGGAGTTGATTGCACGCAGCGAGATCCCGTTCGGGATTGCGGGTTGCTCTTATGCCATCGCGCCGTTTACTCATGTGAACCCGGCGGGTTCGCGCTTCAGTGACGGCAGTTTTGGCGTGTTGTATCTGGCGGATTCAATGGAAACGGCACTGGCCGAGGTGCGGCATCACCAGGCTCTGTATTGGTCGAAGGTGCCGAGCCTGAACTATGAGCGGTTTGTGTTTCGGGGGTTGGCTTGTGCTTTTGGCGATGCAGGGATGAAGGATGCTACTGCACTGCCGATGAGCGATCCGGTGTATGCGCCGGACGACTACAGCCATTCCCGTGTTCTGGGGCGGGCGGTGCGGGACGCCGGTTGCCCCGGCTTGCGTTATCACTCGGTGCGGATGCCGGGCAGTCATTGCTGGGCGTTGATGACACCAAGGCCCGTGTCCTCGATCATTCAAGCGGCGCATTACGAGATGGTCTGGAATGGGCAGATCACCAGTGTCAGCCAGATCAGCGAGGCTTGATAGCTTTGCGATAACCCTGTGGCGAGGGAGCTTGCTCCCGCTGGGTCGCGAAGCGGCCCCAAAAAAAGGGCTGCTGCGTAGCCCAGCGGGAGCAAGCTCCCTCGCCACAGAAAGTCCCCTCGCCGCACACGCAGTGTTCGATCCATTGACTGCGTCGATAGTCACCATTGATTCAATGAAGTTCTCTTAAAAAATCCACGGCGTAACATCTGCTCCATACCACCCCATAAGCACCCCCGGAGCACACCATCATGAAACGCCAGACCCTCCTCAGCATCGCTTTCTCGGTTTTCGCAGTTAACGCTTTCGCCGCAACCTCCGCTCAACCTGTGGTCGCTGAAGGCGGCTCGGATCGCCTGATTGAAAGCCGTGTGGCTGAAGGTGGTTCCGATCGTCTGATCGAGAATCGTGTGGCTGAAGGCGGTTCGGATCGCCTGCTGGAAAAACGTGTTGCCGAAGGTGGTTCCGACAAACTGCTGCAAAACCGCGTCGCTGAAGGCGGCTCCGACAAACTGCTGCAAAACCGCGTTGCCGAAGGTGGCTCTGACAAACTGCTGCAAAACCGCGTCGCTGAAGGCGGCTCCGACAAGCTGCTGCAAAACCGCGTCGCCGAAGGTGGCTCCGACCGTCTGATCGAAAGCCGCGCCGTCTGAATGCAGTGCTTTACCGCAGGACTCAACGAAAAGCCCGGCCTCAACAGCCGGGCTTTTTCGTGCGGGTGATCAATTCGTCCGTAGTTCATGCGCTTTCGCGAAGCGCGAGAGACTTATCTTGATGCCGACCAGGATGGGTGCGGCAAAGACGAACAGCAGGGCCACGGCGAAGAACGCCGTGTCAAAGGCAATCACTGTGGCCTGACCCGACACCGCCTTACCTAGCAGGCTCATGGCTGCCCGGCCAGCAGCCACCTGATCCATGCCCTTCCCTGCCAGCATCGCGGTTGTGGTCGTCAGCCGTTCGATGACCGCGTGCCCCCCAGGGGTGACGTTGGCGCCGAGGACCACGCCATTGCTGACCAGGTGATGGTCGATCAAGGTCTGCAGCCCCGCGACGCCCATCAAGCCACCCAACTGGCGCCCTGTATTGAACAGGCCGATGCCGCTGGCCAGGTTGCGGCTGTTGAGGTGGCTGAAAGCAATCAGCGTGATCGACAGAAACAGGAAGCCAAGGCCCAGGCCGCGCAGCAGGATGGCCGCCATCATGTCATTGGTGCCGCTTTCGCTGGTGGAACCGGAGAGCATCCACATTGCCGCCATGATCAGCAGGATGCCCAGGGGCACGGTCGCCACCGGCGGCACGCGGCGGACTTTGAATAACCAGGCAGCGATGAGCAGCGAACCGACAAAAAACCCGCCGCTGGGCAACAGAAGCAGGCCGGCATCGGTCGGTGTGAAGGCGAGTACCGACAGGGCGAACGCCGGGATCAGGTAGGCGCTGCCGAACAGCGCGGCACCGGCGACGAAACTGACGATAAAGGCAAAGGTGAAATCGCTTGTTTTGAACAGGCTGAAATCGAGCAGCCCCTGGCCGTTGGCCAAAACCTGTTGGCCGAGAAAGGCCAGCAGCGCGGCGGCGCCAATCACCGTCAGCAATTGGATGCGCGGTTCCTCGAACCAGTCCCAGCGACTGCCCTGGCTGAGCACGTAGGTGAAACACAACAGTGCGGCAGCGAGCAATGCACAGCCGAGCCAGTCAAACGAACATCGCCGGCCCCTGGCGGGCATGGGGTGCTCGGCGATGAGCAAAAGGCCGATCGCCGCCAAAGCCAGCGGCACCACGCTGAAGAAAATCCAGGTCCAGGACTGGCTGTCGATCAACCACCCTTGCAGGGCCGGCGCGAGGGTCGCGGACGCGACCACGGCCGCCATGGCGAACAGGGCTTGCAGGATCGGCTGAAGGGCGCGCGGATAACCGCGAAATATGATCGCCTGGCCCGCCACCAGCAAAGTACCGCCGGCGAAGCCTTGCAGGATGCGCAATGCGATCAGCAACTCCAGCCAGGCGGTAACGGCAGCCACGCAGCACGCCAGGCCCATGACCAGGGTGGCGCCGATGATCACGTTGCGCGCAGAAAACCGCTGCATCAGCCAAGGGGCGATCATGAACCCGATCAGCTTGAGTGCGATGTAGCCGACGTCCAGCCAGGCGAATTCATCAGGCGTGGCATAAGTGTCGCCGATGATGTCGCCGCGTCCGAGAGCCAGCACGGTGCTGGCGATCGCTTCGGTCAACGTGGCCAGGACGATGCCCGCGATGAGCAGCACGCCGGTCGTCGGTCTGGCGCTGCTCATGAGCCGACCCCTTGCGAAACCTCTACCCGCGCAGACAGGCCCGGCACGATGCGCCCCGGCAGCGGGTTGCCAGCCAGGCGGATCTTCACCGGAACGCGCTGCACCACACGCACAAAGTTCCCGGTGGCGTTGTCGGGCGGCAGCAGGCTGAACGCCGAGCCACTGCCCGGTGCAAAGCTGTCAACCACGCCATCGAGTGCCGCATCGGGGTAGCCATCGACGGTGACGCGCACGTGCTGGCCGGGGCGAATATGTTCGAGCTGGGTTTCCTTGAAATTCGCCACGACCCACACATCGTTGACCGGCACGATATCGAGCAGGGAGACGCCCGGCGTGACGAAGCGGCCGAGGCGAACCTGACGGTTACCGACCACACCATCCACCGGCGCATGTACCACGGTGTGCTCGAGATCAATCCGGGCGAGATCTCGCGCGGCTTGTGCTTGCGTCACGGCCGCCACGGCAGCCTCCCGTTCGGCCACAAACACTGTGATGCGTTGTTGTTGCGCCTCGACCGTTGCCGAAGCGGCCGATACCGAAGCCGCGGCTCTGGATTGCGCCGTGCCGGTTTCATCGACCAGGGCCTGGCTCACCGCGTTGCTGACGATCAGTTTGCGGCTGCGGTCGTGGGTCTTGGCCGCCAGGCTCATGTCGGCGGTGGCCGAGCGCCTTTGTGCTTCGGCCTGTCGGATCAGCGCATGCTGAAGCTGAATCTGCGCATCGACATGGGTCAGGCGCGCCTGGGCGGCGCTGACGTTGGCCTCGGCTTGCGCAAGTTTGGCGCGATAGTCGCGGTCATCGATACGAAACAGCACATCACCCGCGTGCACGGCCTGGTTGTCCCCGACCTCGACCGCCGTGACATAGCCGGCGACCTTGGCGGCCAGCGAGGTGACATCCCCGCGTACATAGGCGTTGTCGGTCGAGGTCACGCCACTGGAAAACGCCATGACGCCCCAAACCGCCACGACCATCACGGCCGCGACACACAGCGACAGGCCGATGGCCTTGCGCTTGCTGCGCCGCACCACGACCTCAGGCATTCCGGTACTTGCGCCGGAGGCAATGGCGGCCTTGTCCTGGAGCGAGTTCATTTTTTCATTTCCTGTTCAGTGCCAAGAACTTAAGCAGCCACTGGGCGGCATGATCTGCCGCCCGGGCTGTCGAGCCTTCATGAGCGCATTGATCGGCTCACTGTTTGATCGGTGTTACGAGCACCTTTTCGTCGGTGTCGAGTACGAATACCGCCAACAGGCGTGCAGGTTGGGTGTCACTGGCGTTGGCGCTGACCAGGTGCACGGAACCCGGCTCCTCTACGAAGTTTTCGCCGACGTTGTAGATCTTTTCCGGCTGGCCTTTGACCTGGATGCGAAACGAGCCCTCCAGCACCGTTGCATAGATGAAGGCTGTTTTCGGGTGGGTATGGGCCGGCGATGCTGCGCCCGGCCCGTACTCGACGACCACGCCTCTCATGCTCTTGCCCGGAATATTGGGAATGGGACGGTCGAACACGACCGTCACCTTGCCGGGAGGCGGCTCGGCGGCCGACGCTGCGCTGATCGAGAGCGCGGCGAAGACAGCGGCCATTAGCAATCGGATAACCATGGGATTTCTCCTGGATTAGAAGGGATATGCGAGGGTGCGATCCGTTACTGCGCTGTCGACCGGGCCAGCCAGTCTTCGAAGCGGATCGCCCCCAGGCGTGGGTTCTTGCCGGGAACCAGCGACTGATCGTCGAGCACGGCACCGAAGTAACGCGCGTGCACGTCCGGCACGACCTTGCGGTTGTCCTGGGTCACTCGCAGAAAACGCCTGGCCAGTTCGTCAAGCGGCATGGCTTCCGGGCCGCCCACTTCAACCGTGCCATTGACCGGCGCTGCCAGCACGACAGCGGCCAGCGCCGCCACCACGTCGTCGGACGCTATCGGCTGGATCAACGCCGGCGAAACGCGAAACTCCTCGCCGACGTTGAACGACTGGACGATGCCGTCGACAAATTCGAAGAACTGCGTGGCACGCAAAATGGTGTAAGGAATGTCAGAGGCCTTGATCAGGTTTTCCTGTGCGACCTTGGCCCGGAAATAACCACTGTCGGGAAGCCGCTCGCTGCCGACAATCGACAGGGCAACGTGATGACGAACCCCGGCAGCCGCTTCGGCGGCCAGCAGGTTACGACTGGAGGTCTGGAAGAAATCGAGAACGGCCTGGTCCTCCCACGACGGCGCATTCGCCACGTCGACAACCACATCGGCACCATCCATCGCTTCGGCCAGGCCTTCGCGGGTGATGCTGTTCACGCCCGAGCTGGGGCTGGCGGCAAGCGCATCATGGCCGCGCTCGCGAAGGATATTCACAAGTTTCGATCCGATGAGGCCGGAGCCTCCGATGACGACGATCTTCATGGCTTTTCTCCACTTGTCGACTGCAACAATTGCGTCGGTGTAGAGCGAGATTGCCTGCACGCGTGAGGCAAGTCCTTGCGCCGGGCTTGGGTTTGCCTTGGCAAGCGCTTGGATTTTTGTCCAAGGCAACTGACGTTCGTCCAGCCTCCCTTGCTGCTGACGGTGCAGCGGGTGTCGAGCTGCCGTATCATCCTTCTCAGTTACCAATCAGCCGCCTGGGACACGGAGTTGAGGGCGCTTCGCCAGGGGATGCCCAACTTGCCATTCAGTTTTGAAGACTACGTACTCGATCAGGAGCGCCGGGAGCTAACCCTGCGTGGGCAAGTCGTGGCCGTCGGACCGCAGGTCTTCGATCTGTTGCTGCTGTTCGTCAACAATCCCGATCGAGTCCTCAGCAAGGACGAATTGCTCAATTCAGTGTGGAGCGGCCGGATCGTTTCGGAATCGACGATCACCAGCCACATCAATGCGGTGCGCAAGGCCATCGGTGATACCGGTGAGGAACAGCGTCTGGTGCGCACCGTCGCCCGCAAGGGCTACCGCTTCGTCGGCCGGATCAACGGCGACACGGCCGGGGAAGCGCGACAGCCCGACATCGACGAACGCTCAACCGCTGCCCCGAAGCCAATCCCCTCCTCTGCGCTCGCCCTGCCGGACAAACCCTCGATTACAGTCCTGCCGTTCCAGAACCTGAGCGGCGATCCGGAGCAGGAATACTTCGCCGACGGCGTCGTGGAGGACATCATTGCCGCCCTGTCGCGTATTCGCTGGCTGTTCGTCATCGCGCGCAATTCGAGCTTCACCTACAAGGGCCGGGCGGTGGACGCCAAGGGCGTCGGCCAGGAGTTGGGCGTTCGTTACGTGCTCGAAGGCAGCGTGCGCAAGTGCGGGAACAAGCTGCGCATTACCGGGCAACTGATCGACGCGACGAACGGGACGCACATCTGGGCGGAGCGCTTCGAAGGCCTGCTCGACGACATCTTCGAGCTGCAGGATCAAATCACCCAGAGTGTCGTCGGTGCCATCGCGCCGCAACTGGAACGGGCGGAAATCGAACGCGCCAAACGCAAGCCGACGGAAAGCCTGGACGCCTATGACTACTACCTGCGTGGCATGGCAAAACTGCACAGCGGCAGCCGGGAAGCCATCGAGCAGGCGCTGCCGATGTTCTACCAGGCCATCGAGCTCGATGCGGAATTTGCCTCGGCCTATGGCATGGCCGCCTGGTGCCACTTCTGGCGCAAGCTCAATGGCTGGATGAGCGATCGGCCTGCAGAAATCACCGAGGGCATACGACTGGCGCGGCTGGCGGTGGCCCTCGGCCGCGATGATGCCGTCGCCTTGACCCGGGGCGGACATGCGCTGGCCCATCTCGCCGGCGAAGTCGACGGCGGCATTGCACTGCTCGACCGGGCGCGCCTGCTCAATCCCAACCTCGCCCCCGCCTGGTTTCTGGGCGGTATCCTGCGGGCGCTGCACGGTGAAACGAACGCGGCCATCGAGCATCTGAACCATGCCGTGCGCTTGAGCCCGCTGGACCCGGAAATGTTCAGGATGCAGGTCGGCATGGCACTCGCGCATTTCTTCGCCGGGCACTTCGATACCGCTGCGGCCTGGGCGGAAAAGGCACTGGGCAACCTGCCCAGTCTGCTGGTCGCCGCGGCACTGGTGGCGGCCAGTCATGCGCTCGACGGTCGAATGGATAAAGCGACGTGGGCGATGCAACGTCTGCAAGCACTGGATCCCTCTTTGCGCCTCTGCACCCTCAAGGACTGGTTGCCCATTCAACGGCCCGAGGACTTCGCCCGTTTCGTCTATGGACTGCGGCTGGCGGGGTTGCCGGAGTGATGGCGACTGACCTTAACCTGTAGGAGCGAGCTTGCTCGCGATGGTCGTCAACGATGACGCGGGTTTTCTGATTAAACGCGGTGTCTTCAAGTCCATCGCGAGCAAGCTCGCTCCTACAGGGATCAGGTCGTGCATTAGCTTTTACCTGGCAATAGTTGCACATTGCAACGGTAGGCTAAGCTTTGATCAACTCGTTGCTCATGATGCTCGGTTCTGCAGGTTTTGGGTTTTTCTGGAGAGCGTCTGCAACAGCTATCTCAGACAGCCCCAAACCTTTCACGCAGGATTGACGTGATGACCGAGCCCCTTCTCAGTCTTGATGCACTCAAGCGCGCCGCTGCCGCCGGCGAAATCGATACCGTGCTGGTCTGCATGATCGACATGCAGGGACGCCTGGTCGGCAAGCGGTTCCAGGTCGAGTTTTTCATCGACAGCGGCCACGAAGAAACCCACTGCTGCAATTACCTGCTGGCCGATGACATCGACATGGAGCCCGTGCCCGGTTACGCCGCGGCCAGTTGGAGCAAGGGCTACGGCGATTTCGTGCTCAAGCCCGACATGTCTACCCTGCGGCGCGTGCCGTGGCTTGAGTGCACGGCGCTGGTGCTGTGCGACGTGCTCGATCATCACCATCGCAAAGACCTGCCCCACAGCCCGCGGGCGATTCTGAAAAAACAGGTCGAGCGCCTGCGTGAGCGCGGCTATACCGGCATGTTTGCCTCGGAACTCGAGTTCTACCTGTTCGATGAGAGTTACGAGGCGATCCACCAGCGCAACTATCACAAACCGAAAACCGCCGGCCATTACATCGAGGATTACAACATCCTGCAGACCACCCGCGAAGAGCCGGTGCTGCGGGCGATTCGCAAGCATTTGCAGGCATCGGGCATTCCCGTGGAAAACTCCAAGGGTGAGTGGGGCCCGGGCCAGGAAGAGATCAATATCCGCTATGCCGATGCCCTGACCATGGCCGACCACCACGTCATCATCAAGCACGCCTGCAAAGAGATCGCGCAGTTGCAGGGCAAGGCGATCACGTTCATGGCCAAGTGGCGCTACGACGCTGCCGGTTCCAGCAGTCACATCCATAATTCGTTGTGGGACAAGAACGCCAAAAAGCCGCTGTTCTTCGACGCGAAAGCCGAGTTCGGCATGTCGAAACTGATGCGTGCCTGGGTCGCCGGGCAACTCAAGTACGCCAACGACATCACCTGTTTTCTCGCGCCCTACATCAACTCCTACAAGCGCTTCCAGGTCGGCACTTTTGCGCCGACGCGGGCGGTATGGAGCCGCGACAATCGCACCGCCGGCTTTCGCTTGTGTGCCGAAGGCAGCAAAGCCATCCGCATCGAATGCCGCATCGGCGGTGCCGACCTCAACCCCTATCTGGCTTTCGCCGCGTTGATCGCGGCGGGCCTGGCCGGTATCGACGAGAAGCTCGATCTGGCGCCGCCGTTCGAAGGCGACGCCTATCTGGATGAGCACTTGCCGGAAGTGTCCAAGACACTGCGCGATGCGAGCGCCGCACTCAAGGCCTCCAGCATGTTGCGCGAGGCGTTCGGCGACGAGGTAGTCGACCATTACGTGCACACCGCCGAGTGGGAACAGAAAGAGTACGACCGGCGAATCACCGACTGGGAATTGCAGCGCGGTTTCGAGCGCTACTGAGAAAATCATGACTGCGAAGGTTCAACTGATCTCACCGGTCGATGGCCGGGTGTACGTCGAAGGCGATCTGGCCGATGCGGCGCAGGTCGAGCAGGCGTTGATGGCTGCTGCCAGCGCACAGGCGTCATGGCAACGCCGCTCACTGAGCGAGCGCGCAGCTTTTTGCAATGCCGTGGTGGACGCGATGCTGTCGATGCAGGCTGACATCGTGCCGGAACTGGCCTGGCAAATGGGTCGACCGGTGCGTTTTGGCGCCAGCGAACTGCGCGGTTTTGCCGACCGCGCCCGGCACATGATCGCTATCGCGCCGCACGTCCTGACCGCTGTAGAACCGGAACCGGTGGCGGGTTTTCGACGTTACATCAAACGCGAGCCGTTGGGCACGGTGCTGGTGGTCGCACCGTGGAATTACCCCTATCTGACGGCGGTGAACACGATTATCCCGGCGCTGATGGCCGGCAACAGCGTGATCCTCAAACATGCGTCACAGACGCTGTTGGTGGGCGAGCGTTTTGCCGAGGCCATGCGCCGTGCCAATCTGCCGGAAGGGTTGTTCCATAACCTGCTGCTCGATCATCGGCAGACCGCCGCGCTGATTGCTTCGGGCCGCGTACAGCAGGTCAATTTCACCGGTTCGGTCGACGCCGGCAAAGCCATGGAAAGTGCCGCCACGGGGCGCTTCATCGGCGTGGGCCTGGAACTCGGCGGCAAAGACCCGGCCTACGTGCGGGCAGACGCCAACCTCGAACATGCGGTGGAAAACCTGGTGGACGGCAGCTTCTTCAATTCCGGGCAGAGCTGCTGCGCCATCGAACGCATCTATGTCGATCAAAAAATCTACCCGGCCTTTGTCGAGCGCTTTGTCGCCTTGACCAACCAGTACGTGCTCGGCAATCCACTGGACGCAGCCACCACCCTCGGTCCACTGGTGAATCCCGGCGCGGCTGACTTCGTGCGCAGACAGATCGCCGAAGCGTTGTCTCTTGGCGCCAAGGCATTGATCGATGCCGGGGCGTTTCCCGCCGACGTGCCGGGCAGTGCCTATCTTGCACCGCAGGTGCTGGTGGACGTCAGCCATCAAATGTCGGTAATGCGCGACGAAAGCTTTGGTCCGGTGGTCGGCATCATGCCGGTGGCCAGTGATGAAGAAGCCATTGCCTTGATGAACGACAGTGAGTTCGGGCTCAGCGCGTCCATCTGGACCCAGGACCTCGCAGCGGCTGAACGCCTGGGCAACGAAATCGAAACCGGCACTGTGTTTATGAACCGCTGCGATTACCTGGACCCGGCACTGGCCTGGACCGGTGTGAAGCACAGCGGGCGCGGCGTCACCCTGTCGCCACTGGGCTACGAGCACCTGACCCGGGCCAAATCCTTTCATCTGCGTCACGAGGTGTAGACCATGAACCTGACAGGAAACTGGAACTACCCCACGAGCGTTCGTTTCGGTGTCGGGCGCATCGCCGAACTGGCCGAGGTCTGTCGCAGCCAGGGTATCCAGCGACCGTTGCTGGTGACCGACAGTGGCCTGGCGCGCGCGCCGATCACCACGGCGGCGCTGGACGCGTTGCGCGCCGCCGGTCTGGGTGTCGCGCTGTTTTGTGACCTCAAGCCCAATCCGGTCGAAGCCAACCTGGCCGGCGGGCTCGACGCCTGGCGTGCCGGCAAGCACGACGGCGTGATCGCATTCGGCGGCGGCAGTGGCCTGGACATGGGCAAGCTGATTGCGTTCATGAGCGGCCAGACCCGCCCGGTCTGGGATTTCGAAGACATCGGCGATTACTGGACCCGCGCCGACGACAGCCGCATCGCCCCGGTCATTGCGGTGCCGACCACGGCGGGGACAGGCTCCGAAGTCGGGCGTGCAGCGGTAATCATCGACGAACGTACCCACACCAAACGCATCATCTTCCACCCGAAAATGATGCCGCGCGTGGTGATCAGTGACCCGGCCCTCACCGTCGGCATGCCCGCCAAGGTCACCGCCGGCACCGGCATGGATGCGTTATCGCATTGCCTGGAAGCGTACTGCGCCCCCGGTTTTCACCCCCTGGCCGATGGCATTGCCGTGGAAGGCATGCGCCTGGTGGCCAACGCTCTGGTGAAGGCAGTACACACGCCGTCGGACCTTGAGGCGCGAGCGCAAATGCTCGCAGCGGCGGCAATGGGCGCCACGGCATTCCAGAAAGGCCTGGGCGGGATGCATGCACTCTCGCATCCGGTGGGTGCGCTGTACGACACCCATCACGGCATGACCAATGCCACTTTCATGCCCTATGTCCTGCAGTTCAATCGCACGGCCATCGAGGAGCGCATCACCCGCCTGGCGGCGTACCTGCGCCTGCCCTCGCCGGGGTTCGACAGTTTCATGGCCTTCGTCCTCAAGCTGCGCAAGGACATCGGCGTACCCCATACGCTGGTTGAGCTGGGCGTGGATGACCGGCAGGCCGACCTGATCGCGGACATGGCGATTGTCGACCCCTCTGCCGGTGGCAACCCGCTGCCATTGACCCGGGACGGCGTGGCGGAAATTTTTGCAGCGGCGTATCACGGCCGTCTGTAGGAGCGAGCTTGCTCGCGATGGACATCAACGATGACGCGGGGAGCCTGACACCCCGCGTCGTCCTCAAGTCCATCGCGAGCAAGCTCGCTCCTACAGAAAACCAAGGTCGAGCCTACGGCGGCTTAGTTCGGCCTGTCCAAACCTGACAAGGGGCACACATGATGAACCCAGCAAGCCAGCCAGGCACCGACGCGCACGACGATGACGTCAAGGTGCTGCACAGCATGGGCTATGCCCAGCAACTCTCACGACGAATGGGCGTTTTCTCCAACTTTGCCATTTCCTTTTCGATCATCTGCATCCTCTCGGGTGGCATCAACTCGCTGGCCCAGGGCACCTCGGGCGCGGGTGGTATATCCATCGGGATCGGCTGGCCGATCGGCTGCCTGATCTCCGGGGTATTCGCCATGGCCATGGCGCAGATTTCCTCGGCCTACCCCACCGCTGGCGGCCTGTACCACTGGGGCTCGATCCTTGGTAACCGCTTCACCGGCTGGCTGACCGCGTGGTTCAACCTGTTGGGGCTGGTCACGGTGCTGGGTGCGATCAACGTCGGTACCTATTACTTCTTTTTCGGTGCCTTCGGACCGGCACTGGGCATGGAGGATACGACCACGGTCAGGGTGATTTTCCTGGCGATCCTCACGGGCCTGCAGGCGTTGTGCAACCACTTGGGTATCGGCCTGACCGCCAGGCTCACCGACTTCTCCGGTTACCTGATCTTCGCCACGGCGCTGGCACTGACCATCGTCTGCCTGATCTCGGCACCCAGCTATGAGTTCGCGCGGTTGTGGACCTTCAACAACTATTCCGGCGAGGTGGGTGGCAGCGTCTGGCCGCAAGTTTCGAACGGCTGGATTTTCATGCTCGGCCTGCTGTTGCCGATCTACACCATCACCGGCTATGACGCCTCTGCGCATACCTCCGAGGAAACCCGTAATGCGGCCATGTCGGTGCCGCGTGGCATGGTCATGTCGGTCGTCTGGTCGTTGCTGTTCGGCTGGCTGATGCTCAGTGCGTTCGTGCTCATGCTGCCGAACATGGACGAGGCGGCCAAGCAAGGCTGGAATGTGTTTTTCTGGGCCATGAACACCCAGGTCAACCCGACATTGAAACTGGTGCTTTACGTGGCGATTTTCATCTCGCAGGTGCTCTGCGGGCTGGCCACGGTCACCTCGGTTTCGCGCATGATCTTCGCGTTCTCCCGGGACGGTGGCCTGCCCTGCTCAAAAGCCCTGGCCTCAGTTTCGCCGACCCGTCGCAGCCCGGTGGCGGCGATCTGGACCGGTGCCACCCTCGCGGTATTGTTCGACTGGGGCTCGTCGGTGATCTCCGTCGGGGCAACGCCGGTTTATACGATCGTGGTGTCCTGCACGGTGATCTTCCTGTTCTTTTCCTTCGCCATCCCCATCGTGCTGGGGCTGTTCACCTATGGGACGTCAAAGTGGCCGACCATGGGGCCATGGAACATGGGGCGATTCTGGTACTCGGTGTTCGCCGTCCTCTCGGTCCTCGCGATGGTGATCATTTTCGTCATCGGCATCCAGCCACCGAACGATTGGGCGCTGTACATCACCATCGGTTTCCTGATCCTGACGGCCATCGTCTGGTTCGGTTTTGAAGCCCGGCGCTTCCAGGGGCCGCCGGTGGGCGACATGATCGTCAAGCGTCAGGCGGAAATCGCCGCGGCGGAAGCGGTATTGAACAAGAAATAGAGAGCGCAACAAGTAACCTGTGGCGAGGGAGCTTGCTCCCGCTGGACTGCGCAGCAGTCCCCCCTCTTCTGTAGAGATAAGGGGGGGCCGCTTCGCGCCCCAACGGGAGCAAGCTCCCTCGCCACAATTACAGCGCTGTGATCGTTTATTCTGTGTCCCCCCGATACCACCCCGGAGACACCTGTGCCCGCCCTCACCGCCCGCGAGGTTTACCAGCCGTTGCGCGATGCCGCCCAAGGCATTCGTACGTTCAAGCGAGTCGACGAATCGTGCGAGTCTGCCCATGTACGGGTCGACATCGACGGCTGGCGCCTGACGCTCGACGTCGATGCCGGCCACTTGCGCCACTGCCTGCACGGCCTAAGCCCAGATGGCCGTGAGTATGCGTTCGACAACGGGCAGCGCTTTGGCACCGATCCGGTGAGTTTGCTCAGCACCTGGGAGCTGGCGCAGATTGAACGGTTGCTGGCCTGAATCCTTCGCAACCTGTCGTTCCCTGGCCGCACTTGTGATAAACAAGCCTGAGTGTTTTCTGCGTCCAAGGAGGTTCCGCCCATGCCCCGTTCCCCTCGTCTGTCGCGCTGGCTGGCCTGTGCCCTGCTCGGTTTCTTCGCTGGCGGTGCCCAGGCCAGCACGACGCCCCCGGCACCCGATGCCTTGCAACCCTTGCTGGCGACGATGAATGAGCGGTTGTACATCAGCGAGCTGGTGGCGCTGACCAAGTGGGACAGCGGCAAACCGGTCCAGGACAACGCCCGGGAAGCGCAAGTCATCGCCAACGCCCGCATGCAAGCCACCCGGCACAAACTCGACCCCGACGATGTCGCCGACCTGATCGCTGCCCAGATCGAAGCCAGCAAACTGGTGCAATACGGCCGGCTCGCGCAATGGCAAGCGACGCACAAGGCGCCGGACACGCCACGGCCAGACCTCAACCACGACATCCGGCCCAAGCTCGACAAACTGCAGAACCTGCTGCTCCAGCAGTACGCCGATTTCCTGCCCTACCGCAAAGACCCGAACTGCCCGCAATGGCTGGCCACCGAACGCTCCGCGCTGATCAAGGATTACCTGCATGACCAGGCGATGATTCGTGCGACCGGTGAGCTGTGCATCGTTGGTCGATGACATTGTCTACTGTAGGAGCGAGCTTGCTCGCGATGGGCGTTAACGATAACGCGTGTTAACTGACTAATTGCGGCGCTCTTGAGTCCTTCGCGAGCAAGCTCGCTCCTACAGGGTATTTCATTACGGCTTGAACAACGGGCCTTGCCCCGTCGGCAGACTGGCAATGGCGATGCAAATACCCGATCTGCGCCAATGGAAAACCGGCACGCCAAATGTAAAACACCCTTTACACCGCTGAAAAAGCCGCCGAATATGTAAAGGGTCTTTTACATCAGGGAAAAGCAATGAAACGCTATTACATGGAAATGGGCGCCGCAGCAGCGCTGTACTCGGTATTGTTGATCTTGTCGGTCATCCTGCTCAAGGATCAGCAGGAAAT
Source organism: Pseudomonas sp. GW821-FHT01C01 (assembly GCF_059422645.1). Lineage (NCBI taxonomy): Bacteria > Pseudomonadati > Pseudomonadota > Gammaproteobacteria > Pseudomonadales > Pseudomonadaceae > Pseudomonas > Pseudomonas sp. GW821-FHT01C01. The sequence goes on from NZ_JBWKXF010000035.1 coordinate 32,871, forward strand.
GGCAATGGCGCTGAAGATCATCATCACGTTGTTGCCTGTGATTCCTGCGGGGCTGATGTGTTGGGCAGTGGTGCGCAACATGCGTACGCTGGACGAAATGCACTTGCGTATCCAGTACGAAGCGCTCGGTTTTGCCTTTGCCGCATCGGCATTGCTGACCTTCACTTACGGTTTTCTGGAGAATGTCGGATTTCCACACGTGTCCTGGGTCTGTGTGTGGCCAGTGATGGGCCTGATGTGGATGATCGGGCTCAGACTGGCCAAGCGGCGCTACCAATGAAAAACCGTCTCAAGGAACTGCGTGCCGAACGCAAGTGGTCGCAGGTCGATCTGGCGGCGTTGTTGAATGTTTCGCGGCAGACCATCAATGCCATCGAAAACGGCCGCTATGATCCCAGCCTGCCCTTGGCGTTCCAGATTGCCCGGGCATTTGCGCTGCCTATTGAGAGCATCTTCGATGATGAGTTCGCTGGGTAATCTCTCTCTTCAATCAGGCGCCTGTCCATGAGCCACACTGAAACCCTCGCCAAAATCCTGCTCGGCCCGTTGTTGCTGGTGCAGGGCCTGTATACCCGTCGGATGACGCCCAGGTTGCCGGAGGCCGCAGGGGAGCGCCAGGGCGAAGCCGGCAGCGGCGATGTTCTGCGCTTGTTGATTGTCGGCGACAGCGCCGCTGCGGGTGTGGGTGCGGCGACTCAAGGCGAAGCCCTCAGCGGTCGGCTGGTCGAGCGCCTGGCCGAGGATTATCAGGTGGCGTGGAAACTCTTGGCGCGCTCCGGTCTGGATTCGCAAGGGTTGCTGGAGCTGCTTGAACAGCACGCCGCCGAGCCGTTCGATGTGGCGCTGTTGTCGATTGGCGTTAACGATGTCACCAGCACACTCGCGGTAGATCAGTGGCTGGCTCGGCAACGGCGCTTGATGGCGCTGTTGTGCGACAAATTCGCGGTGAGGCAGATTGTGCTGTCGCCGCTTCCACCCATGCACCTGTTCCCCGCCCTGCCCCAGCCACTGCGCTGGTTTCTGGGTTTCAGGGCTCGTCGTTTCAATGCACATTTGGCGGATCTGGCGGAACATGTGGATCAATGTACGATGCTGACAACCCCGCTGGCACCCGCACCGGGCTTGATGGCCAGCGATGGTTTTCATCCGGGGCCGATGCTCTACCGTCAATGGGCCGACGATGCCGCCAGGGTTATCGACCAACGCTTTCGCACCACAACAATAAAAACAGGAGTTGAAGATGTCTGAGCTGAACCTGAACCCCAATGTCGCAAAGTCCCTGAAGCACTGGCACGCGATGATCGGCAACCGCGACTTGAGTGGCTTGCCCGAATTGCTCGATCCGCAAGCGGTGTTCCGTTCGCCGATGGCGCACACGCCGTATCCGGGGGCTCCGGTGGTGTCGATGATCCTCAACACGGTCATGAACGTGTTCGAGGACTTTGCCTATCACCGCGAGCTGGCGACGGCGGATGGCTTGAACGTGATCCTCGAATTCAGCGCCAGAGTCGGCGAGAAAGAGTTGAAGGGCATCGACATGATCCGCTTCAACGAACAGGGCAGGATTGTCGAGTTTGAAGTGATGGTTCGACCGCTGAGTGGCTTGCAGGCGCTGGGTGAGGAAATGGGCCGGCGGTTGGGGGCTTATCTGAAGGCAAGCAAGGCCTGATTTATCTGATTCAACAAATACCCTTGTGGGAGCGGGCTTGCTCGCGAAGGCGGCGAACCAGTCGATAGAGGTGTTGACTGACACTCCACTTTCGCGAGCAAGCCCGCTCCCACATTAGTTGTGTAAAACCTGGAGTCTTCACACCATCGGCTGGTGACTGGTCACGCAGTGAATTCCGCCACCGCCCGCGGAGATCGCGTCGATGTCGAGCTGCACCACCTTGCGGTCCGGGTAGAGTTCGGACAGCAGGTCGAAGGCTTTGTCATCGGCTTCCTCGTCGCCGAACTGCGGAGCGATGATCGCGCCATTGATCACGAAGTAGTTGATGTAGCCGGCAGCGAAGTCCTGGTTGTCCTTGCTGAACTGGCTGTTGCGCGGGTTGAGCGGTGGCGACACGGTATGCACCTGCAATTTTCGGCCATCGGCATCCGTGGCGTTTTCCAGGATCTGCAGATGGGCGCGAGTGACCTTGTAGTCGTAGGACTCGGGGTCATTGTCGAGGTTGGCGATGACCACGCCGGGCTTGACGAAGCGCGCATAGAAATCGACGTGCGCGTCGGTGATGTCCTTGCCCTTGATGCCTGGCAGCCAGATGATTTTGCGCAGGCCCAGCCGTTCTTTCAGTTCCGCTTCGACCTCGGCCTTGCTCCAGTCCGGATTGCGGTTGCGATTGATCCAGCTGCTTTCGGTCATGATCCCGGTGCCGTGGCCGTCCACTTCGATGCCACCGCCCTCGCCCACCAGTTCGCTGCGCTGGTAATCCGCCTTGGCGTTTTCGGCGACCAGGGCGGCCAGTTGCGCATCGTCTGCATGCTGCTGTTTATTGCCCCAGCCGTTGAAATTGAAGTCCACGGCGCCGAGGTCGCCGTTGCCATCGACGACAAAGTTGGCGCCGATGTCGCGCATCCAGATGTCGTCCAGTTCGGTGATCACGAAGGTGGTGTTGTGGCTGCCGCACTTGTCTTCGGCCAGGCGCCGTTCGCTCTGGCGACAGAACACGGTGACCGGTTCATATTCGGCGATGCTACGGGCGATCCGGCCAAGGGCGTCTTGCACGTGGGGCGTGAAATCCTCCCAGATCGCGGCCTGTGCCCCGAAGGCGATGAAGGCCCGCTGGTGTTTGTCCCCTTCATCGGGCATGTACCAATTTTCTTTGCCGGCTGCGCGCACCGGCATGGACCCCAAGCCCAATCCCATGGAGGCTACTGCGCCCAGTCCGGCGATGACCGATACCTGCTTGATGAATGTTCGACGTGTCGGCATGTGTTTTCCTGAAATCCGGGGTTTGGCCGGCCCTCGGGCCGGCCGGTGATCATTTGACCGTAGCAGTCTTGAACTTGGTCCAGGTGCGCATGCGTGCCCGCATGTCGGCCTGGGGAATGTCCTTGCCGGGAATCAGCCGCGCGTAGGTGGCTTCATCGAGGTAGATGTCCGGGTTGTTGCGCATCGCGGCATCGACGTCCGGCCGCGCCTTGGCGTTGGAGGTCGGGTAGCCGGTGAAGTTGCTGATGGCCGCCATGTTTTCCGGGCGCATCACGAAGTTGATGAAAGCGTAGGCGTATTCCGGGTGCCGGGCGTCGACGGGAATGGCCATGGTGTCCATCCACACCGTGGTGCCTTCGCGGGGAATGCGGTAGTGGAAGGTGGTTTTCTTGCCGGCACTGTCGGCCGTGCGCTGCGCCTGGGTCATGTCGCCGCTGTAGCCGAGGGACATGCACAGGTTGCCATTGACCAGGTCGGTCACCGGTTGCGACTGGAACTTGCGGATGTACGGCCGCAGTTTCATCAGCAGTTCACTCGCCGCTGCAAGATCTGCCGGTTTGGCGCTGCGCGGATCGCGCCCGAGGTAGTTGAGCACCACGGCCAGCACTTCGTCCGGCGAGTCGATCATCGAGATGCCGCAATCGGCAAATTTGGCCGCCAGTTCCGGTTTGAACAGCATGTCCAGGCTGTCGACCGGTGCATCCGGCGCACGCTCGGCGATCTGCCCGGCGTTGTAGGTCAGGCCGATGGTGCCCCAGGTGTACGGGACCGTGGCTTTGCTCGAATGCTCATAGTGCGAGCGCAATTTTTGCAATCCGGGCTCGACGTCATTCAGGGCAGTGAGCCTGGACTGATCCAGCGGTTGCAGGCTGCCGGCACGCATCAGGCGTTCGGCCACGGTGTCGCCGGGGAAGATCAGGTCGTAGCCGCTGCCGCCGGCGAGCATCTTGGCTTCCAGGGTTTCACTGCCGTCCATGACGTCGTAGATCACCTTGATCCCGGTTTCGGCGGTGAACTTGCCGAGGGTGTCCTCGGCAAAATAGTCGGCCCAGTTGTACAGCCGCAGGGTTTTCTCCTCGGCGTGCAGCGAAGGCACCGCACAGGTCAGCGCCAGCCCCATGGCCAGGCACAGCTTGTTGATCGAGTTCATGTCACACCCCTTGGGTTGCCCAGCGTGAGTGAATCTGGCGACCGTCCTGGGTCAGCAATGCGCCATACATTTCCGGACGGCGGTCGCGGTAGATGCCCCAGGTCAGGCGGTCTTCGCGCATGGCCGCCAGGTCCAGGGTGTGGACCAGCACGCCGGTAGTGTCACGGTCGGCTTCGGCGAGCAACTTGCCCTTGTGATTGCAGATGAACGATGAGCCGTAGAAGCTCATTTGCAGAGTCGGGTCGGTGGTCGCCGCTTCCCGGCCGACACGGTTGGCCGCCACCACCGGCAGCAGGTTGGCGGCAGCGTGGCCGCGCATGGTCATCTGCCAGTGATCGCGCGAATCCAGGGTTGCACAACCCGGCTCGGAGCCGATGGCAGTCGGGAACAACAGCACTTCGGCGCCCATCAAGGCCAGGCAGCGGGCGGTCTCGGGGAACCACTGGTCCCAGCAGATGCCCAGGCCGATGCGCCCGAACGCGGTGTCCCAGACGCGGAAACCGCTGTCGCCGGGGCTGAAGTATTCCTTCTCCTGATAGCCGATGGCGTTGGGGATGTGGGTCTTGCGATAGACGCCTAACAGGCGCCCGTCGGCGTCGGCCACGCTCAACGAATTGAAGTAGGCATTGCCGGCCTTCTCGTACCAGCTCAGCGGCAGCACCACGCCCAACTCTTTTGCCAGTGCGGCAAAGCGCTTGAGCACGTGGCTGTCGCGATATTCCTCGGCCAGGGCCAGGTGTTTGTGGTGTTGCTCGATGCAGAAATACGGCGTGGCGAACAGCTCCTGCAACAGGATCACTTGCGCGCCCTTGGCCGCGGCCTCGCGGACCAGTTGCTCGGCCTGGTCGAGGTTGTGTTTCAGGTCCCAGGTGCAGGGCATCTGGGTGGTGGCGATGGTGAGTAAGGTCATGGCTTCAACCCTTCACCGGCCAGGCTGGCTGTTGCTGGGTGATGCAATGCACACCGCCGCCGCCATGGGCCAGATGGTTGATCCGCACCGGCACCACTTCGCGACCGGGGAACGCCTGCGCCAGCACTTCGGTGGCGACCTTGTCGGCATCGATGCCGTAGGCCGGCATGATGATCGCGCCGTTGGCGATGTAGAAATTGGTGTAGGAGGCGCAGAACACTTCGGCCTCGGTGTCCACCGCATCGGAGGCTTCATACAGTTCGATCAGCTCGAACTGGCGGCCCTGGGCATCAGTGGTCAGTTCAAGGGCGCGACGGTTCTCCCGGGCCACTTCGGCGTACACCGATTGTTTGTCGTGGGTCGCGTCCACCAGCAATACGCCAGGGCGGGCAAAGGCGCACACGCCATCGACATGGCCGTCGGTCATGTCACCGGTCACGTAGTCCGGATCGCCCGGCAGCCAGATGGTTTTCTTTACGCCCAGCAGGCGGCTGAAGATTTCTTCGATCTCGGCCTTGGTCACGCCCGGGTTGCGGTTGGGGTTGAGCAGCACCGACTCGGTGGTGATCAGCGTGCCCTCGCCGTCCACATGGATGGCGCCGCCCTCGTTGCTCAGCGCCGTGCCGAAACACTCCAGGCCCAAATGATTGAGCGCGCGGCGGGCCAGGCTTTCGTCCAGATCGTGGGCCGACTTGCCGCCCCACGCATTGAAGCGCCAGCTCACACCGGCCAGGCCTTGCTGCGGGTGGCAGACGAAGCTCGGGCCGGAGTCGCGGCACCAGCTGTCGTTGACCGTCAGTTCGATCAACTCGATGTTCGGCCCGCACAAGGCTTTGGCGCTGGCGACCGCTGAAGGATCGACCACCAGTTTCACCGGTTCGAAGCGGGCGATGGCGTTCGCCACGCGGGCGAAGTCCTCTTGAACCTGTGGCAGCGTCACCCGCCAGCCTGACTCCCACAGGGTCTTGTTGTGCGGCCAGACCATCCAGGTGGCGGCGTGGGTGACCCACTCGGCTGGCATCATCCAACCGCTGTTTTGAATAACGTTCTGCAGCATGACAAGCACCTCTAAGTTAAGTCATTGTGTTCAATGAAAACTGCCTTGGCGGTCTTGGCATGCATGCTACGGCTGGTAAAACGGGCAAACAAACGATGGATTTTGCAGGCAACTGATTAGAGGAACTTATCGATATGCTCAAACACTGGCCGCCCCTGAGCACCCTGCGCGGCTTCGAAGCCGCCGCCCGGCTGGGCAGTTTTCACAAGGCCGCCGAAGAGTTGCACCTCACCCAGTCGGCGATCAGCCAGCAGATCCGCAGCCTTGAGGCGTACCTGGAGCAACCGCTGTTTTATCGCAGCGGGCGCAGCGTCAGCCTGACTGATGCCGGTCACGACTTGCTCAGCACCACCCAGGCGTTGTTGCAGCAACTGGCCGTGGGCATTCGCCGGCTGGGGCAGTACCAGAAACCCAATCAACTGGTGCTCAACACCACCCCGGCGTTCGCCCGGCACTGGTTGTTGCCGCGCCTGGGGGACTTCCGTCGCCAGCATCCGCAGGTCGATCTGTGGATCTTCAGCACCGATGAAGTGCCGGACATGGCCAGCCAGACCATCGACCTCGCGGTGCGTGACGACATCAGTTCCCAGGCCGAATGCAGTTTCAAGGTGTTGCACGCCGACCGCCTCTACCCGGCGTGTCACCCGAGCCTGTTGGCCGTGCCGGCAGAACAGCGCACCACCCTGCATGGCGAGCGGGAAATGGACTGGAGCCACTGGGCGGTGGAATCGGGGATTGATGTGGGGCAGATGGATCAGGGGCTGAATTTTTCCGATCCGGGTTTACTGCTGGACGCGGCCTGCACCGGGCTCGGCATTGCGCTGGTGAGCCAGTTGCTGAGTCGGCAGGCGCGGGCCACCGGGCTATTGCAGCCGATGGTGGAGCAAACCATCCGCGGTCCGAACTGGGCGCTGCTGACGCACCGTGACAGCGAGAACATCCCGATGGCACGCGCTTTCACCGAATGGCTGGTCGACAATCTGGTAGCCGACCAGCAGACGTGATTATTGCGCCGGGAAGGTTTGCAGGTAGGCAAGCAGGTCTTCGATTTTTTCCGGATCGCTCAGGCCCCAGAAAATCATGCGGGTGCCGGGGACGACTTTCTTCGGCGCTTCGAGGTAGGCGGTCAGGGTTTCGCGGGTCCAGATCAGGTTGGCTGATTTCATCGCATCGGAATACACGTAGTCCGTGGTGGCGGCGGAGTGACGACCGATCACGCCATTGAGCTGCGGGCCAAAGAAGGCGCGAGCCGATTCGCCGATCTGATGGCAGCCGCTGCAGAGGCGCTTGAAGACTTTCTCCCCGGCCTGGACATCGCCCGCAGCAAGGGTGGGAGCGCTGAACAGGCCAGCGGTGAGCGCCAGGGCGAGGGTCAGGGCGGCGATTTTCTTCATGTTCCGTTTCCAGTCGGGTGTTGCCGGATGGCTATTGGAACACGGTGGTCGGGGATATCCCAAGTCCCTGTGGGAGCGGGCTTGCTCGCGAAAGCGATAGTCCAGTCACCTGCGATGTTGAATGTGAAGGCCCCTTCGCGAGCAAGCCCGCTCCCACAGGGACTTGTGCATGGCTTACTTTTTGGATTGGGTTCGGGATGCATTGAGTTCAATAGCCGCCTGAATCAATGCCTTCAGCGCCGTTTCATCGATTTGCTCGCCCTCGTGGATATCAATCGCACGTCGGGTATTGCCTTCAAGGCTGGAATTGAACAGTTTTGACGGATCGTCCAGTGAAGCGCCCTTGGCGAAGGTCATCTTCACCACTTGCTTGTAGGTTTCCCCGGTACACAGGATGCCGGCATGGGACCACACCGGCACACCCCGCCACTTCCACTCTTCAATCACTTCGGGGTCAGCCTGCTGGATGATCTTGCGGATGCGCGCCAGGGTTTCACCGCGCCAGTCAGCCAGTTCGCGGATTCTTTCGTCGATCAGCGCCGAGGCCTCGCCTGGTTCAACCTTGTCCGTTTTCATCACCATCTCCACCTTCCTCATGAGGGTTGTGATCGATGAGGGTAGACGGCGTTCGAGGTTTTTTGCGCGCTGCTGACTGACGGCATTCGCATCAGGACCGGGTTTTCACCGTGATGAACATTTTGATGCGGTCGCCGATTTCCTGGAGGGTGTGGCGGAACGGGTCGTGTCTTTCGCTGGTGGTCGGGTCTTCGAAGTTCCACACGATCACTTCGCCGGAGAACGGCATCCGCGAGGCTTCTTCGGAAGACTTGTCGCACAGGGTGATGACGTAGTCGAACGCCTGGCCTTCGAAATCCTCGAGGGACTTGCTGCGCAAGCCGCTGGCATCGACGCCGATGTGATCGAGGGATTCGAATGTGCGCGGATCGATCCCGGTGGCCTCCAGCCCGGCGCTGAAGGCCTGGAAGTCAGCAGGATCGGTATGGCGCAGCAGGGCTTCGGCCATGGGTGAGCGGACATCATTTCTGGCGCAGACAAACAGTACGCGACGTGGCTCGGTCATGGTTTACCCCAACTGGCTCGTGATTAGTGTTTGCTCATCAATCCATGCAGCACGCCGAACCGCAAACCCGGTTCAGACGCAATCATATGCGTGATCCCGAACACTTTGAACGCCGCCAACATGACGACCAGACCGCCGGGCAAAATGCTCATGCGATGGGTTGGCAAGCCTGCCAACTTGAGGTGTTTGACATGTTTGACTTCCAGCAGCCGCAACGACAGGCGCAACAGGCCGCCGTAGGTGATGCCGCTTTGACCATCGTCATTCAAGTCATTGGCCTTGAGCACCTTGGCCAGCACCCGTGCCGTCCCGGAAGAGCCGATCGCCTGCTGCCAGCCCATGGCGCGATAACGGCGGGCAATGCGTTCGAATTGCACGGTGGCCGCGCGTTCGGCCTCCAGCAGCGCTTCTGCCACGATCCGCCCGCCGTGGAAGTAATGCGCACCGAAGGTTCCGCTGCCGATGGCAATGCTCTCGGTGACCAGCAACTGGTCGCCACGGCCGATAATCATTTCCGTGGAGCCACCGCCGATATCCACCACCAGCCGCGTGCTTTGCGCCGGCAAGGTGTGGGCCACGCCGGCGTACACCAGTTGCGCTTCTTCCTGACCGGAAATGACGTCGATGCGAAAGCCCAGGTGGCGCTCGGCGCTGGCCAGGAACAGCGGCGCGTTGTCCGCTTCGCGCACGGCGCTGGTGGCCACCGCCCGCACGCGCCCGGCCTCAAAGCCGCGCAACTTCTTGCCGAATCGCGCCAGCGCCTGCCAGCCTCGGTCCAGCGCCAACTCATCGAGGGCCCCGCCCTGCAGGCCTTCGGCCAGACGCACGGGTTCACGCAGGGTTTTCACTTCCTGGATGACCATCTGCTGGTTCCGTCTCACCGACTGGCCAATCATCATGCGAAACGCATTGGAACCCAGGTCGATGGCGGCAAACAGTGGGGCGTCTTTCATACGGGGTTCCTTGCAAATTCATCTGCCGGCAGGTTGGCGGCCGCCGGGCACTCAAGACGGATTGCGAGGATCTTGCCATTGCTTCGATGACACCAAGATGACACCACCGGGCATCACTACTTCGTAACAAACTTTGTCCAGGATCGGCAGTGCCACCCATGACGCGAGTGTCTCACCATGCTTTCCAATCAGGACACCTTGATCCAGCGCATCCACCGCGAGCTGCTCGATATCAGTGACGAAGAGCTGGAACTGGAATTATCGGAAGACGGACACAATCTGGACGCACTGTTCGATGAACACATCGAGGATGGCAGCGAAAAAGAAGCCCGACGCCGTTACTTCGCCGAACTGTTTCGCCTGCAAGGCGAACTGGTGAAATTGCAGAGCTGGGTGGTGAAAACCGGGCACAAAGTGGTGATCCTGTTCGAAGGCCGCGATGCCGCCGGCAAGGGTGGCGTGATCAAGCGCATCACCCAGCGCCTCAACCCTCGGGTTTGCCGGGTTGCCGCCCTGCCCGCCCCCAACGACCGCGAACGCACACAGTGGTATTTCCAGCGCTACGTTTCGCACTTGCCCGCCGCCGGCGAAATCGTGCTGTTCGACCGCAGCTGGTACAACCGTGCCGGGGTCGAAAAGGTCATGGGGTTCTGTAATGACGACCAGTACGAAGAATTCTTCCGCACTGTGCCGGAATTCGAGCGCATGCTCGCCCGCTCCGGCATCCAATTGATCAAGTACTGGTTCTCGATTTCCGACCAGGAACAGAACCTGCGCTTTCTCAGCCGCATTCACGACCCGCTCAAGCAGTGGAAACTCAGCCCCATGGACCTGGAGTCGCGCCGCCGCTGGGAAGCCTATACCAAGGCCAAGGAAATCATGCTCGAGCGCACCCACATCGCCGAAGCACCGTGGTGGGTGGTGCAGGCCGACGACAAGAAAAAGGCCCGGCTCAACTGCATCCATCACCTGCTCAGCCAGATGCCTTATGAAGAGGTCGAGCTGCCGGTGATCGAATTGCCGCAGCGCGAGCGCCAGAAAGACTATTCACGGGGGCCTGTACCGCAGGAAATCATCGTGCCGGAGATTTACTGACTCAACAGAAGACCTGTGGCGAGGGAGCTTGCTCCCGCTCGACTGCGCAGCAGTCGTAAAATCTTTCAGTGCAGTTTGTCTGGCAAATCGCACCGCCTGATTTTGGGGTCGCTACGCAACCCAGCGGGAGCAAGCTCCCTCGCCACAATTAATCGACAGTCGCTGGATTAGCGGTGTCCTGACGAATGGCCATAAAGCCGTCATCGAATCGTCATGGAGTAACCGCCATACTCAGGCCATCCAATGCGTGCTTTAACTTTCTGCTGCCAATTCTGGCGGCTTTTTTTTGTGTTTTTTTCAGGCATTGCCGGGGCGCATGCCCTTGAACCTCATACAAAAGCCCCCCATCCGTCTCGCCCCTTCCGTGTATTGATTGGCTGAAGGCTTTTCTGACAGCCACGGACCTCAACACAGGCCTCCTAATCCCACACGCGCTCAAGACGCGACCGACAGCATTCCCACGTCCCCAGCGCGCACTCTTGTCCCTGAAAAGCGATCACTTGATTTGGCGCCCAGGGAGGGGCATTTCGCTGAAAGGAATGCACTCATGGAACAGGATCTTGAGGGGTACCACTGCGCGGTCTGCCGCGACCAGGCCAAGGCACGCGCCCGACAGCCCAAGCACTGGGATGCGGCAGAGGAACAACGCAAATACGCGGAAATGCTGGCCCGACAACGGGCGCGCGAAGAGCAGGCCAACCAGGCGTGGGAAGAAAAAAAGGCCCGGGAAGAGGCGGCACGCGTAAAGGTCACCCTGCGCATCGGCGTGTTTTTCGACGGCACCGGCAACAACCCGTTCAATGTCGAGATGGGGCGCAAATGCGGGGCTCATCATCCGGTGTCGGAGGACGATCTGGATGGTAGTTGCAAGCCGTATATGCGGGACCCTGAGAGCAGTTATGGGGGGGAAGTGACGAATGTTAAGCGGTTGCATGATTTGTATAGAGAGGACAAAAACGTTGAGCTGATCAAAACGAAAAAACTCGCGTTCGACAAGGTTTACATCGAGGGTATTGGCACAACGACAAGCGAACAAGATCGCTTGCTGGGCATGGCGTTTGGTCGCGGCGAAACTGGCATTGAGGCTCGAGTGTTTGAGGCGTTCCGTCAAGTCAAACTAAGGTTGCGCGGTTTTCACGATGACAACCCAGACATACAGATCCAATCCCTGATCTTCGATGTCTTCGGCTTCAGCCGTGGCGCGGCCGCCGCCCGCCACTTCGCCTACTTGTGCATGGTCGGCATCAACAGCCCGCTCAAGGATACGTTGTACCTGCCGGATCGCCTGTTCGCCCGCGGCTTCAGCAAGGTGTTCGGTGAAGGGGTCAAGACCGGGTTCATCGGTCTATTCGACACCGTCGCTTCCGTGGGTGGCCTGAGCAACCTGGGGTATGTGCGCAGTCCGGCGGCCCCCGGGGTCAAGTTGCATTTGGCGCCGCGCTTCTTTCCTCAGGTTTTGCAACTGGTGGCCCGGGACGAATACCGCGCCAACTTCGCCCTCAATCGCGTCGGCCCGGACCATCCGGAAATCAGCCTGCCAGGGGCTCACTCGGACATCGGCGGGGGCTACCGCGACGACGTCGAAGAGTGCGTGCTACTCAGCCCCCTGCAAGCCCTGGACGTGGGCGAACGCACCGATGTCAAAACCACCTCGATCTACCGCGAGGCCGAGCAGGAACGGGCAAAATGGCACGCCAAAGGCTGGCCACTGGAAATGCTGGAGTTGGTGACTCCAGAGCCGGTAATGCTACCGCTCGCCCCCAGAGAGCGGGCAGCGCCAAAACAGAAGCGGGTGTTTGTCGGCTTGCAGCTACGGCGCAAGGTCAGTGCCGGGTTGGCATTGGTGTCCTTGCGGGTGATGTGTGAGGCCGCCAAAAAGCATGGAGTAGAGCTTGACGACCCTCAAGAAGATCCCGAATTGGTTCCACCCGTCGAACTTCATCCCATGTGTGAGCGGTTTGTCACGGGCGACTACAGCCTGACCGCTGCCGAAGAGCAACTGCTGAAGCTCCGTTACATCCACCAGTCGGCGCACTGGAATCCGACCTTCCTCTCCGGACCTCGCAGCACCCGATTCGAACTGGCTTATGCCCATGTCCCCACGGCGGATGCCGTACGGGTGCACCACCCTCATGTTCCGGAATGGATGCTGTAGTCATGAAAATCTTGTTTGCGTTACTGGCAATGTTATTGATGAGCGCCTGCCAAGCCGTCGATCCGCTGTCGGCCAAAAATGACTTCAAAACACGATGGTGGTACATCGGCTTTACCGAGCCTGCTTACATGACTGTTTGGGTGGAAACGACTGCGGTTGTCGATATACAGGATCGACTTATTCCCGCAGGGGCCTCAGGCGCAGCGGCGCAAACTCCAGACGGTGAATACACCAAGGAAATCGCTCGCGGATGGGATGGCATTGGCGGCTCTAGCATGCCGGTGGTGGGCGCCGACCTGCCTAAACGCCTATTTGTGCGCTGGCAATCGATTGTCGAACGCAAGACCTACGCCGGCTGGATCGATATCTCCGAATCGACCCGCGACATCATGCGCAACTCGACGGCCCGGCGTTGCCACAAGTACCCGCAGCATAGCGCTAACTCGAGTGCGCAACTGAATCTGGGACTGGCGCCGGGCGGCATCATTCAGGTTTGGGTTCGGGACGAGTGCTCGCACGCCCACAAAGTCGACCGCGGGCAAGTCGGCATCGAGCCCTTGGGGCCTAATCAAGGCAAGTACAACGGCCATTACAGGAAAATCAAAGACTCCTCCCAACGTTACATCGAACGCTTCGGCATTCCCTATGGCAGTTGGTAATCAGGAGCCTTGGTTTTCGCCCATGCCCCACGGCGGATGCCGTGCGGGTGCATCACCCTCATGTACCAGAATGGACGCTGTCACCATGAAAACCCTCATTGCACTACTGGCCACGTTGGCGATAAGCGCGTGCCAACCCGTCGATCCGCTGTCGGCCAAAAATGATTACAGAACGTCCTGGTGGTACATCGGTTTCACCGAACCCGCCCACATGACCGTCTGGGTTGAGACCTCGGCTGTCGAGGACATAAAGGGACGGGTACTTCACCATATCGCGGCAGGCGCAGCAGCCCGCAGTGATAATGAGAATGGCACCGAAAATGCTCGCGGCTGGGTAGGTGTGGGTGGCGCCGGCATGCCCGTCACGGGTGCCGACCTACCCAAACGCCTCTTTGTGCGCTGGCAATCGATTGTCGAACGCAAGACCTACGCCGGCTGGATCGATATCTCCGAATCGACCCGCGACATCATGCGCAACTCGACGGCCCAGCGTTGTCACGAGACTCCCCAGTTCACCGCCAACCCAAGTGCTGCCCTGAATCTTGGACTGGCGCCGGGCGGCATCATTCAGGTCTGGGTCTGGGACGACTGCTTTCGCGCCCACAAAGTCGACCGCGGGCAAGTCAATGTCGAGCCCTTAGGTCCGTATCTTGGAAAAAACGAGGGCCGGTACGCATGGAAGATCAAAGACTCCTCCCAACGCTACATCGAACGCTTCGGCATTCCCTATGGCAGTTGGTAAAACCTCAACCGCCATTAGCCTACAAACATTCCTGCGCCGCACGCTCGAAACTGGATGGCACGAAAGTCGACGCCAGCAGCTTGCGCTCGTACAGGAACACCTTGCCGCCGCTCGAAGCCTTGTAGGTTTCCATCACATTGTCCGCCGCCACCTTGCTCGGGACGACGATGCGGTAGCTGCGCTGGGTCTGCGACACGGTGGGGTTGAGCGCTTCGTGCTGCAACTTCGGCACCACGCAATGGGTGTATTCCTCGGGCGACTTTGATGTCTGCAAGGTCAGCGTCGGGGCGTTCGGCGTGCCGGCACAACCGGCCAGCAGCAGCGAGGCGGAGGCCATGGCGGGGACAAGGAAAGCGCGCATGAGTCAGGTCCTGAAAAGCAATCTACGGTTGATTGAGTGCCCGCCGTTCAATGGACGACGGGTTTGGTTAATTTGCTGTCGTTTCAGCCGGCCGTTACCAGCGCCTTCAATGACGCATCGAACTGTTTCAGCGCGGTCAGTTGCAGGTCGCGTTGCTGTTCGATTTGCGCGGCGATCTCGGGCGCGGCCTTGTCATGCACCCACACCGACGGCAGTTGTTTTTCCACCGCGCCTTCGGCCTTGCCGATGTATTGCAGGTTGGCGTCGTAGAACCGCGCGGCGAAACGTGCTTCGACCCGGTCGTTACGCTGGGTCAGCAACTGGTTGTGGGTATCGAGCATCACCACCACATCCGGGTGGGCCTGCACCAGCGCATCGAGGTTGGCGTAGACCGTCACGGACAGAAAGCTGTTGTGCAGTGAACTCATCAGCCAGTCGATGGCCAATTGCGGGTCGGAGCTGTTGACGAACGCCTGGCGAATCCGCGCATCCAGTGCGTCTTTCGCGCCATTCACGGCCACCGAGTGGTATTGCTCAAGGTATTGCAGGTTTTCCACGGTGTCTTCGCTGTAGAGCACCCCGACCGTCTGGCCGTATTGCAGCCCTGCGTTCACGCCGGCAATGGGCGGCAAATGGCAGTCGGCTGTATCTGCGGCAAAGGCCGATGCGGTAGATGCAACACTGCCCAGCAACAGGGCAATCACAGCCAGTCGGGTCAACAGTTTCATCGCGCAGGTTCCTTGAGCAGCGTGTTCAATGCAGGCGATTTTCCGCCTTTGCACAAAAAACAGAACTTGCGATTCTTGATGGTGACTATTGACTGAACCAATAGTGCGGCGGGGCCAGCGCAGGCCTCTGGCGTAAACTTACCGGTCAATGTCGAACAAGCGGCTGTGCCGGGCGCCCACGGTTCATTACAGTGGCGACTGCCCTCAAAACCTGATCAAGGAACGAAACAATGGTGACCTGCTACTTGAAATACGTGCTCGATCCCTACCAGCTCGAAGCTTTCGAACACTACGGCAAGCTGTGGATCCCCCTGGTGGAAAAGTTCGGCGGCCAGCACCACGGCTACTTTTTGCCGTCGGAAGGCGCCAACAACATCGCCCTGGCGCTGTTCACCTTTCCCAGCCTGGCGGCCTACGAACATTACCGGCAGCAATCGATGAACGATCCGGAGTGCATCGCGGCGTTCAAGTACGCCGAAGAGAGGAAATTCATCCTCAGCTATGAGCGTTCATTCATGCGGCCAGTGTTTGGCGAACAGGATCGCTGACTCAGTCTTTTCTCAGATCCAGGCAATAGGTGTAGTAACCGGTGTCGCGCACCCAGCCCAGGGATTCATACAGGCGCTGGGCGGTGAAGTTGTCGGTGGCGGTTTCCAGGGTCATGCCCTTGCCGCCGGCCAACCGGGCAAAGTCGCGGGCGGTGTTCATCAGCAGTGTGCCGACGCCTTTGCCCCGGGCGGCGGGCGTGGTGAACAGATCACCGAGCAGCCAGGTGCGGTGGGCTTCGATCGAGGAAAAGGTCGGGAACAGCTGGACGAACCCGAGGTTTTCACCGTCGGTGTCCCGGGCAAGAAAAATCACCGATTCATCCCGGGCGAGCCGCTCGGCGATGAAGGCACGGGATTGCGCCAGGTTCGACGGCTGCTTGTAGAACATCCGGTAGGCGTCAAACAAAGGGGCGACTTGGTCGATGTGCGATGCGTCGGCGCGCAGGGCCTGAATAGCCATGAGGGTGCTCCATTGCGGTCTCAAGGATTTACAGACTAGCAATGGCCAAGAAACAACGACGCACTATTTTCCTGAAAGCACCGTTAACCCTGTGGGTCGCGAAGGCGGCAGCACATTAAACATGGATGTGACTGATCCACCGCTTTCGCGAGCAAGCCCGCTCCCACATTAGGTTCCGACATTGATTGCGGATTGCCGTCAGACCCGCACGTTACGCCCCGGCAACGAAGTGCGCTGGCTGCTTTCCCAGCCGTCGACCAGCCCCACCGGCACATCCGACGCCGGCAGCATCTTCACGCCACGCACCAGATCGGACGCCCGTTCGGCGAGCATGATGGTCGGCGCATTGAGGTTGCCGTTCGGCTCGGTCGGGAACACCGACGAATCGATCACCCGCAGACCGGCGATGCCACGTACGCGCAGTTCGGAATCGACCACCGCCATGTCGTCCTCGCCCATGCGGCACGAACCGCACGGATGGTAGGTGCTTTCCAGGTTGTCACGCACGAAGGCGTCGAGGTCTTCATCGCTGGTCACCTGTGCGCCCGGAGCGATTTCGCCATCGCGGAAGCGGTCCATGGCTTTTTGGCCGATGATTTCCCGGGTCAGGCGAATGCAGCGACGGAAGCCTTCGCGGTCCTCTTCCCGTTGCAGGTAGTTGAAGCGAATCTCCGGATGCTCGTACGGATCGGCCGAACGTACCCGCACATAACCGCGGCTTTTCGGTTTGTTCGGCCCGGTCAGCACCATGAAACCATGGCCCTTGATCGGCTTGTTGCCGTCGTAGCGCATCGCCGCCGGCAAAAAGTGGAACTGGATGTCCGGCCAGCGCAGGCCCTTCTCGGAGCGGATGAAACCACCGGCCTCGAAATGGTTGGTGGCGCCAAGGCCATCCTTGAACAGCAGCCAGCGCAAACCGATCATCAGTTTGCTCAGCGGGTCCATCTTGCTGTTGAGGGTCACCGGTTCCTTGCAGCCGAACTGGATATACACCTCGGCGTGATCCTGCAGGTTCTCCCCTACCCCCGGCAGATCATGGCGCACGCCGATCCCAGCCTTGCGCAGAACCTCGGCGGGGCCGATGCCGGAGCGTTGCAGCAGGTGCGGCGAACCGATGGGGCCGGACGAGATCAGCACTTCGCGGTTGCATCGCACCTGGTGGGTCTGACCACCGTGGTCATACATGACCCCCACCGCCCGCTTGCCTTCGAGGATGATCTGGCGGGTCATCGCATGGGTGATCACCGTCAGGTTCGGACGGCCCATGGCCGGGCGCAGATACGCGTTGGCCGTGGAGCAGCGCACGCCATTCTTCACGGTCATGTGCATGGCACCGAAACCTTCCTGCATGTAGCCGTTGCAGTCTTCGGTCTTGATGTAGCCCGCTTCGGCACCGGCTTCGACCCAGGCCCCGTACAGCGGGTTTTTCATGTGGTTGCCGTTGGTGGTGTGCAGCGGCCCGGTCTGCCCGCGATAGTTGTCACCACCCGACTCGTAGCTTTCGGCGCGCTTGAAGTACGGCAGGCAGTTGCGATAGCCCCAGCCTTCGGCACCCAAAGATTCCCATTCGTCGAAATCCAGCGCGTGGCCACGGATGTACACCAGGCCGTTGATCGACGACGAACCGCCCAGCACCTTGCCCCGTGGGCAGTGAATGCGCCGGCCGTTGAGGTAAGTCTCCGGCTCGGTCTCGTAGCGCCAGTTGTATTTCTTGGTGTTCATCGGGATCGAGAAGGCACTGGGCATCTGGATCACTACGCTCTTGTCACTGCCGCCGAACTCCAGGACCAGTACCGAGGTAGCCGGGTCTTCGCTCAGGCGGTTGGCCAACACACAACCTGCCGAGCCTGCGCCAATGATGATGTAGTCGTATTTTTGCGTGGTCATTCTTTGCGTGGTCATAGTTATCTCCCGACCGTCGATTCAGTGAATACCCGCGGTGGCTGCTGCTTGTGGGTCAGCGTGTCGCCGGTGGTGTATTGCGGGGAGGTTTTTTCGATGTGCTGGATCACCGCTTCTTCGCGTTTGAGATCGATCGAGCGGCTCAGCCAGTAGTACGCCAGCCCCGAGACGATCAGCCCGACCAGCCAGGCGATGTCGATGCTGCCCAGTGCCTTGGCGAGCGGGCCGACATACACCTCGCGCTGTTCAACACCATCGAAGATGTAGAAGAACGGGATCATCGAGATAAAACCGATGGCATACGCGGCGATCCCGCGCAGTCCCCAGCTGCCATAGATGTTGCCGTGAGGCATGAAGAAGTGCGGGATGGCGTAGCGGCCCTTGCGCACGAAGAAGTAGTCGGTGAGGTTGACCGAGGTCCAGGGCACCAGGAAGTACAGCATCACCACCAGGTAAATGCCCAGCACCGACAGGCCTTTGCCCGAACTCTGGATGCTCAGCGCCACGCCCAGTTGCAGCAGGATCACGAAGCCGATGGCCAGGATGCGTGCCTTACGTGTTGGCTCGATGTGTTTGATCGAGTCGACACAGGTCAGCGTGGTCAATTTGGCGCTGTAGATGTTCATCGCGATCACCGGCAGGAACGCCAGGATGGTGACGACCACCACCGCCGTGCCCACCAGCGGCGACACGGTGTTGCCGACTTGCCCGAGGGCCACCAGCACGTCAGTGGAATGCAGGTGATCGGCCAGCCAGCCACCCACGGAAATCATCCACGCACCGGACAGCGAAGCCCCAAGGAACACCACCGCGATCAGCTTGCCGCTGGAGGTGTTCTTCGGCAGGTAGCGCGAGTAATCAGACACATAAGGCGCATAGGCGATGTTGTAGCTGGCGGCCGCCGCAAACTGCGCGATGAAACCGGTCCAGTTGAAACCCAGCGGCTCCCGGGCCACTTCGCCCGCCGCCAGCGCCGGCAGGGCCACGTCCGGCACCCATCCCATCAACACTGCCAGGGTCACCAGGCCATACAGTGGCAGCGACAGGAACAATGCCCATTTGAAGCTGCGGTGCATCCAGTCGTGGCCGAGAATTGCCAGCACCGCCGCCGGGATGGTCACTGCCACCGCGATCACCGCGGGGTTGAACCCGAACAGCGTGTGCAACCCCTGCATCATCAACACCAGGTTGACGATATTGAAGCCGGCGAACACGAACAGCGTCGCCAACAGCACCAGGATCACTCCGCGATAACCAAACTGCGCACGAGACTGGATCATCTGCGGCAAACCAAGGTGCGGGCCTTGCGAGCCATGGAACGCCATGAACAGCGTGCCGAACATGATGCCCAGCGTGCCGGCGAGCGTGGTCCACAGCGCGGTCAGGCCGACGCTCGGGCCGACGAAGCCGATGGTCATGGTGAAGAACGTGAAATTGCCTAGAAACCAGAACGGGCCCTGGCTCGACAGTTTGTCGGTGCGCTCGTTCTCGGGGATGAAGTCAATCGAATGCCCCTCGACGACGGATTTTTCGTCGAGGCTGGACACGCTCGTGGCGGACTTGGCGTTAGTGTTCATGATGGACTCTTATTGTTGGAAGATCATGACGAGATAACCGCGTTCTTTCGGGTGAACAACTCCCCTGTGGCGAGGGAGCTTGCTCCCGCTGGACTGCGAAGCAGTCCCATTTTCAGGGCCGCTTCGCGACCCGACGGGAGCAAGCTCCCTCGCCACAGGTTCAGTGTTGCCCGTGCCTACCTGGCGTTGTTGCAGATGCCTTACTGGAACGAATCAAGACGCAAAACCTGTGGGAGCGGGCTTGCTCGCGAAAGCGGTGGGTCAGGCAACATAGATGTCGGATGTGCCGGCCTCTTCGCGAGCAAGCCCGCTCCCACAAGGGCGCGCGTCAGCCTGGCAGCGTGATCCAGACTGCCTTGGTCTCGAGCAGGTAATCGAGCTGCTCGGCGCCCAGGTCCTTGCCGAATCCGGACTGTTTGTAGCCACCGAACGGCATCGACGGATCGAGGGTGCCGTGGGCGTTGACGTAGACCGAACCGGCCTTGAGGCGCGGGATCAGGCTGTGCACTTTGCCAAGGTCGTTGGAATACAGTGCGGCCGCCAGGCCATAGGGCGAGTCGTTGGCCAGGGCCAGTGCCTCTTCCTCATCATCGAACGGCGCGGTGACCAGCACCGGCCCGAAGATCTCTTCCTGGACAATGCGCATGTCGTTGCGGCAATTGGCGAAGATGGTCGGCTCGACGAAGAAGCCAGGGCCATCGACCGGTTGGCCGCCGTAGACCAGTTCGGCGCCTTCCGCCTTGCCGGTTTCGATGTACTCGGTCACACGCTGCTTTTGCAGGGCCGAGACCAGCGGGCCGATGAAGCAGTCCGGGGCCAGGCCCGGGGCCATTTTCAGGGTGCGTGTGTAGGCGATCAGCTCGCGCAGGAATTCGTCATAGACGCTGCTATGAATATAGGCCCGTGTACCGGCATCGCATACCTGTCCGGAGTTGAAAAACACGCCGTTGGCGACCGCTTGCGCTGCGGCCGGGATGTCGGCGTCGGCGCAGACGATGACCGGTGATTTACCGCCGAGTTCGAGGGTCAGGCGCTTCATGTCATCCAGCGCTGCGCGGCCGACAGTCTGACCGACCGGAGTCGATCCGGTGAAGGTCAGTTTGTCGATGCCGGGATGGGTGGCCATGGCCGCACCGACCACGCTGCCGCGCCCGGTGACGATGTTGATCACGCCGTCGGGGATGCCCGCTTCCTGCACCAGTTCAGCGAAGCGCAGGGCCGACAACGAGGTCAGTTCGGCGGGTTTGACTACCACGGTGCAACCGGTCGCCAGGGCCGCGCCGAGTTTCCAGGCCATGGTCTGCAACGGGAAGTTCCACGGCACGATGGCGCCGACCACGCCCACCGCTTCCTTGCGGGTATAAGCCAGGTAATTGCCCGGCAGCGAAGGTTCGACGGTGCGTCCGTGGAGCTTGGTGGCCCAACCGGCGAAGTAGCGCAGGGTATCGACGGTGCCCTGGATATCGACGTCCTTGGCGAAGGCCACGGATTTGCCCATGTCGATGGATTCGATTTCCGCCAGCTCCGCGGCGTTCTGCTCGATCAGGTCGGCCAGGCGTTGCATCATGCGTTCGCGCTCGGCCGGTTTGGCCTGACGCCAGGCGCCGCCGTCGAACTGGGCACGGGCGGCTTGCACGGCGCGGTCCAGATCATCGGTGGTGCCCATGGGAATGCGGGTGATCAAGCCTTCGGTGGACGGCTCGATAACATCTGACGTCTCGCCGTTGCTGGATTCGACCCAGGCGCCGCCGATGAACATTTTCTGGACCTTGCTGAGGAAGGTCTGGGTGGCTTCGCTGACGCCGAATTTTTGCAGGTAACTTTTGACGATCGTGTCCATTTTTATTCTCTCTGCCCGGCAGTCAGGTCCTGCCGGGGCTCTGGTTTCTGAGCTTTGTGGTTTCGATGATCAGGCTGGAGTCGACTCGCTCTCGGCGGCGGCCCGCACCTTGCCACGTTCGTGGAAGATGAAACCAATGCTGTTGAGCAGCAGTTGCGCGGCCAGGATCGAGGTCATGCCGGTCGGGTCGTACACCGGCGCCACTTCCACCAGGTCCATGCCGACGATGTTGCCCTTGCTGCGCTTGGCCAGGGCCTGGATGATTTCCAGCACTTCGTAGTAGAGGAAGCCGCCGTGGCTCGGGGTGCCGGTGCCGGGGGCGATGGACGGGTCAAAACCGTCGATGTCGATGGTGATGTAGTAGTTGATGTTCTGCGGGATCAACGCCAGCACGCCCTCGACGCCGAGGCGACGCACATCACGCACCGAAAGGATTTTCGAGCCGGCCTCATGGGCCGCTTCGTAGTCGTCACGGTTGGACGACGACACGTTGCGGATGCCCATTTGGGTCATGCCGACAATGTGGTTCATTTCCGAGGCACGGCGCAGCGGGTTGCCGTGGCCGTAGCGCACGCCGTGGCGTTCGTCGACGAAATCCAGGTGCGCATCGAAGTGAATGATGTGGATCGGGCCACGGCCTTCAAAGGCCTTGATCACCGGCGCGTGCACCGAGTGATCGCCGCCGAGCACCACCGGCATCACGCCGGCATCGAGGATCTTGCGTACGGCGTATTCGGTGTTCTTGTTACTGGTTTCCATGTCGGTGTGCACGATGTCGGCATCACCGACGTCGACCATGCGCACGTCCGAAGCGGTGAGGTACATCACGTCATCTTCGTGGTCGTAGGCGCCGGCGTGGCCGAAGGAAAACAGCGTCGATGCTTCGCGAATCCCGCGTGGTCCGAAGCGTGCACCGGAGCGCCACTGGGTGCCCATGTCGTTGGGTACGCCAAGCACCGCGACGTCGGCATCCAGGGCGTCCCAATCGGTGCACACCGGGGATTTGCCAAAGGTGCAATGACCCACGAATGGCAGGTTCAGGCGACCGGATTCATAACCGTTGTTCGACATTTCTAGCCTCTCCACTTCTTGTTATCGGCCTGGCGGACTGCAAGGCGACCGCCGTTGGAAAGACTATGGGCGCAGGTTTTCGTGGAAAAAATGCTAAACATCAGATACTCATATCGGCATTACCGATGCATCCACAGGCGGGAGGTTCCAGGTGATTCAGCTGCACGATGTCGATCTGAAGTTG
Organism: Pseudomonas sp. GW821-FHT01C01; assembly: GCF_059422645.1. Lineage (NCBI taxonomy): Bacteria > Pseudomonadati > Pseudomonadota > Gammaproteobacteria > Pseudomonadales > Pseudomonadaceae > Pseudomonas > Pseudomonas sp. GW821-FHT01C01. The sequence continues at coordinate 55,670 of NZ_JBWKXF010000035.1, forward strand.
CTCAGAGTATTTGCCACGATTGTCCGGTGTGGCGGCTTTTCCGCTGCGCAGGCGGCGTTGAACGCCGGGCAGTCAACCATCAGCGAACAGATGACCCACCTGGAAACCCGCCTCGGGGTCAAACTCTGCCAGCGCGGGCGCAGCGGCTTTCGCCTGACCGAGCAAGGGGTGGCGATTCATGAAGCCACCCAGCGCCTGCTGTCGGCGGTGGAAAATTTCTGCATGGACGCCGACGTGCTCAAGCAGCACATCAGCGGCAAGCTCAACCTGGGGATCATCGACACCACGATTACCGACCCCGATTCACCGATTCCGCGCACCACCCAGCGCTTCGTCTCCCGCGGGCATGACGTGCACCTGAACGTGTACGTCGGCACTCCGGCGGAGCTCGAAGAACGGGTGCTCGACGGCCGGCTGCACCTGGCCATCGGGCACTTCCCGATCCACGTGCCGGGCCTGCAACACACACCGCTGTACCAGGAAGCCCTCGGTTTGTATTGCGGGCGGCGCCACCCGTTGTATGGCAGTCATGCCGAAGGCGAGGAACTGCTCGAAGAAGTTGGCGCAGGGCGGATCGTGGTGCGCGGCTACATGCAGCAATACGATCTGGAACACCTGGGCGTCAGCAAGGCGGCGGCCACCGTGGACAACATCGAGGCATCGGCGATCCTGATCATCTCTGGCGCCTATATCGGTTTTCTGCCCGAACACTTCGCCAGCCAATGGCTCAAGACCGGTGAGATGCACCAACTCGCCCCGGCGAGTTTGCGTCTGAGGTCACCCTTCGACGTGATCACCCGACGCGGCACGGCACCGCCACCGATCCTGCAAGCGTTCCTTGAGGACCTGGCCGCCAGCGCCCGTAAAACCGGCAACGGATGACGTCACGCTCGCCAAATTCAAATTTCGCCCGGCATACTGATTTTAGTTCGCCAACCTTGCAGGCCTGTCATGCGCATCCACGTCACCTTCATCGACCGCGTCGGAATCACCCAGGAAGTGCTGGCCCTGCTCGGCGGACGCAGTTTCAATCTGGACGCCGTGGAGATGGTGCCGCCGAACGTCTACATCGACGCGCCAACCCTCGGTACCGAGGTGCTGGAGGAGCTACGCGAAGCGCTTTTCGGCGTGCGCGGCGTGCAAGCGGTCACCATGGTCGACATCCTTCCGGGACAACGGCGGCGCCTGCAACTGGACGCGTTGCTGGCAGCCAGTTCCGACCCGGTGCTGGCGGTGGATGATCGCGGCCATGTGCTGCTGGCCAACCCGGCACTGATCGCCCTCTGCGGGCGCGAACCGGCCGGTGAATCGCTGACCACACTGTTCGACGATCCCGAGTTGCAGCGCACCTTGATCGCCCACCATTTCCGCCTGCCCATGCACGAGGTCAGCCTCGGCGGCCAGACTTTGCTCCTCGACGCGATGCCAATCACCGACGCCGGCGCCCTGCTCACCCTGTATCAACCCAATCGCATCGGCGAACGCCTGTCGGCGCTGCACCATGACCACGCCGAAGGCTTCGATGCGCTGCTCGGCGAATCGCCGCCGATTCGTGCGCTCAAGGCCCGCGCTCAGCGTGTGGCGGCCCTCGATGCGCCGCTGTTGATCCAGGGTGAAACCGGCACCGGCAAAGAACTCGTGGCCCGCGCCTGCCACGCCATCAGCCCACGGCACGATGCGCCGTTCCTGGCCCTGAACTGCGCGGCGCTGCCGGAGAGCCTGGCCGAAAGCGAGCTGTTCGGCTACGCCCCCGGCGCCTTCACCGGCGCACAACGGGGCGGCAAGCTCGGCCTGCTGGAACTGGCCGATCAGGGCACGGTATTCCTCGATGAAGTGGGTGAAATGTCGCCTTATCTGCAAGCCAAGTTGCTGCGCTTTTTGAGCGATGGCTGCTTCCGTCGGGTCGGTGGCGACAAAGAGGTCCGGGTCAATGTGCGGGTACTCAGCGCCACCCACCGCGACCTGGAAAAAATGGTCGTCGAAGGGCGTTTTCGCGAGGACCTGTTCTACCGCCTCAACGTGCTCAACCTGCAAGTACCGCCGCTGCGCGAGCGCGGTCACGACATCCTGCTGATGGCCAATCACTTCATGCAACAGGCCTGCGCGCAGATCCAGCGACCGGTGTGTCGCCTGGCGCCGAGCACCTTCAGCGCCCTGCTCGGCAACCGCTGGCCGGGCAATGTGCGGCAATTGCAGAACGTGATCTTCCGTGCAGCGGCGATCTGCGAAAACCCGCTGGTGGACATCGACGACCTCGACATTGCGCGCACGGCGGTAGAGCGGCAAAACAACGGCGAAGTCGGCAGCCTGGAAGAGGCCGTTGGTGACTTTGAAAAGAGCCTGCTGGAACAGCTCTACCGCAGTTACCCGTCCAGTCGTTTGCTGGCGGCGCGCTTGCAGACATCCCATAGCGCCATCGCCATTCGCTTGCGCAAGTACGGGATTCCGAGCAAACCATAAGACTGACTCGGTCAAAATGTGGGAGCGGGCTTGCTCGCGAAAGCGCCGTGTCAGGCAACACTGATGGTGAATGACACACCGCCTTCGCGAGCAAGCCCGCTCCCACAGGGGGGATCAGTGTTGTTGCTGGATTCTCTGTCTGAAAATCGATACAGCGTAGCGAAATCAAGACAATGCCTTGCATGCCAGCAATCACGGCGCTTGCGTCCGAGGCTTTACTTGCCTGTATTGATTTCAATACGACACTCGTCGTTCCCTTCTTGTAAAAACACTTTAAGCCATTGATTTAAAACAACTAATAAACGTTGGCACCGCCCTTGCTATCTCAACCCCAGCCCCGCTCGCTGCCCCGCCACGAGCCTTAAAACAATAAGGAGTTGAGATGAGCCAATTGCGTTTTACCGTCGATCACGAATGGCTGCGGCTTGAGGCCGATGGCCTGGTCACCGTGGGCATCACGGCGTTTGCCCAGCAGGCGCTGGGGGATGTGGTGTTCGTTCAGGTGCCTGAACTGGGCGCCTTCGATGCAGGTGCTGAAGTGTCGGTACTGGAATCGGTGAAAGCGGCCAGCAGTATCGGCATGCCGCTGGACGGTGAAGTGGTCGAGATTAACGCGAAGCTGGAGAACACCCCTGAACTGGTCAACGAAGACCCATTGGGCGAAGGCTGGTTCTTTCGCTTCAAACCGGCCGATGTCGAGGCGTTGAGCGACTTGCTGGATCTAGACGCCTATGAACGCCTGACCGCCGAACACGCCGACGCTTGAAGCCCCCCACGAATCCGTAAAAAAGGACCACACCATGTTCAGCAAGCACGACCAGATCAAAGGCTACGACGATGAATTGCTGGCGGCGATGAACGCCGAGGATGCGCGGCAGGAACACCACATCGAACTGATCGCCTCGGAGAACTACACCAGCCAGCGGGTGATGCAAGCCCAAGGCAGCGGCCTGACCAACAAGTACGCCGAAGGCTATCCGGGCAAGCGCTATTACGGCGGCTGTGAACACGTCGATGTGGTCGAGCAACTGGCCATCGACCGCGCCAGACAACTGTTCGGTGCCGACTATGCCAACGTCCAGCCGCACTCCGGTAGCCAGGCCAACGCCGCGGTTTATCTTGCCCTGCTGCAAGCCGGCGACACCGTGCTCGGCATGAGCCTGGCCCACGGCGGTCACCTGACCCACGGCGCCAAGGTGAGTTTTTCCGGCAAGCTCTACAACGCGGTGCAGTACGGTATCGACACCGCCACCGGCCTGATCGATTACGACGAAGTCGAGCGTCTGGCCGTCGAGCACAAGCCGAAGATGATCATCGCCGGGTTTTCGGCGTACTCGAAGACCCTGGACTTCCCGCGCTTCCGCCAGATTGCGGACAAGGTCGGCGCTTACTTTTTCGTCGACATGGCCCACGTTGCCGGTCTGGTGGCGACCGGTCTGTACCCGAACCCGCTGCCCTACGCCGACGTGGTCACCACCACCACCCACAAGACCCTGCGCGGCCCGCGCGGCGGTTTGATTCTGGCCAAGGCCAATCCGGAGCTGGAGAAGAAGCTCAACGCCGCAGTGTTCCCCGGCGGTCAGGGCGGCCCGTTGATGCACGTCATCGCGGCCAAGGCCGTGTGCTTCAAGGAAGCGCTGGAGCCGGCGTTCAAGACCTATCAGGCGCAAGTGATCCGCAATGCCCAAGCCATGGCGCAGGTGTTTATCGAACGTGGTTACGACGTGGTGTCCGGTGGCACGGATAACCATCTGTTCCTGGTCAGCCTGATCCGCCAGGGCCTGACCGGCAAGGACGCCGACGCCGCCCTCGGCCGTGCCGGCATCACCGTAAACAAGAACGCCGTGCCCAACGATCCGCAATCGCCGTTCGTGACGTCCGGCCTGCGCATTGGTACCCCGGCGATCACCAGCCGTGGTTTCAAGGAAGCACAAAGCATCGCCCTGGCAGGCTGGATCTGCGACATCCTCGACCACCTGGGCGATGCCGATATCGAGGCCAACGTCGCCCGACAGGCAGCGGCCCTGTGCGCGGACTTCCCGGTCTACCGCGACTGACCACACAACACAAAACCCCTTGTGGGAGCGGGCTTGCTCGCGAAGGCGGTGTGTCAGTCAATGTTGATGTTGACTGACACACCGCCCCGTCTCTTCTCCCCACCTCCCCACC
>NZ_JBWKXF010000036.1:0-58688 GCF_059422645.1 Pseudomonas sp. GW821-FHT01C01
GCTCGCGAAAGCGGTGTATCAGTCGCCAACGATGGTGTCTGACACTCCGCTTTCGCGAGCAAGCCCGCTCCCACATTGACCGAGTGTGGTTCAGGCCTTGCTTGGAATCCCGTACTTGCGCAACCGATGGGCAATCGCGGTGTGGGAGGTTTGCAGGCGGGTCGCGAGTTGCCGGGTCGACGGGTAGCTGGCGTAGAGTTTTTCCAGCAGGGTTTTCTCGAACTCGTCCATGGCCTGTTCCAGGCTGTCGACGTCATGGTCGCTCTGGCGGGCCACCGAGGTGCCGGCGATGTCGAGGTCGCCAATGTCCACCAGGCTGCTTTCGCAAATCGCCGCGGCACGGAAGATCACGTTCTGCAATTGCCGCACGTTGCCCGGCCAGCGGTTTCCCAGCAACGCCGGGTAAGTGCCCGGCGCCAGGCGACAGATCGGGCGCTGGATCTGCGCGCAGGCCTGCTGCATGAAATAGCGGGCCAACAGCAGAATGTCCTGGCCGCGTTCGCGCAGGGGCGGGACTTCGACGTTGAGGACGTTGAGGCGATAGAACAGGTCTTCGCGGAACAGGCCTTCGCTGACCATTTTTTCCAGGTCGCGATGGGTCGCGCTGAGGATCCGCACGTTGACCTTGACCTCACGGTCACCGCCGACCCGGCGAAAACTGCCGTCGTTGAGGAAACGCAGCAGCTTGGCCTGCAGGTACGGCGACATCTCGCCGATTTCATCGAGAAACACCGTGCCCTGGTTGGCCAGTTCCATCAGCCCTGGCTTGCCACCGCGTTGTGCGCCGGTGAAGGCGCCGGGGGCGTAGCCGAACAGTTCGCTTTCGGCGAGGTTCTCCGGTAATGCCGCGCAGTTCAATGCCAGAAACGGTGAGCTGTGCCGGGCGCTGATGGCGTGGCAGGCACGGGCCACCAGTTCCTTGCCGGTGCCGGTTTCACCCTGGATCAACAGCGGTGCATCGAGGGCCGCCACCCGCTGGGCGCGCGCCTTGAGGGTGCGGATCACCGGGGACTCGCCGAGCAGTGCATCGAAACCTTCGGCGTGATCATGATGCAGCGCGGAGAGGCGTTCGCCGATGCGGTTCGGCTGGTAAAGGGTCAGCAGGGCGCCAGCGTCGGTGATCGGTGTGGCGTCGAGCAACAAGGTCTGGCCGTTGACGGTGATTTCCCGCAACGGCAGGCGAAAGCCGTGTTCGAGCAGAGCGTCGAGCAAGGCCGGGTCGGCAAACAGGTCGGCCACGCTTTCACCGGCCGGTTCGCGGCCGTACAGGGCGATCAATGCCGGGTTGGCCAGCAGCACCTTGCCGTCGCTGTCCAGTGCCAGCACCGGGTCGGTCATGGCGGCCAGCAACGCGTCGAGCTGCAAGTGCCGACGCTGGCCGGGCAAGATGTCGACCACCGTCACCGCTTGCACGCCACGCACGCTGAACAGGGCATCGCGCAGTTCCTCGAGGACTTGCGGGCTCAGGGTCGGGGCGTCGATATAAACATTGGGCGGGACCATTTCCACCGCATCCAGGTTCAGATTGCGCCCGCCGAGCAGGGCCAGGACTTCCTGGGTGATACCGACGCGGTCGATGAAGCTGACGTGGATACGCATGGGGCGGTTTTGGGTTCTGCAGTGCGGAGGGTGGCAAGTATGCCTTGGGGCGGGCTAATGGTGAAATTTTGAAACGGATTTGCAAGTGCCCACCGAACCAATGTGGGAGCGGGCTTGCTCGCGAAAGCGTCGTGTCAGACACCATCGTTGGCGACTGATACACCGCTTTCGCGAGCAAGCCCGCTCCCACAGTAGATTGTGGTGAATCAGTTATTCCAGATGCTCGGGTTTGACCGGATCGCCCGACTTCATGTTCAGTTGCACCCGCACGTCTTCGAACATCGAGTCGTAATGCTTGTGGACCGAACCGATGTTGCTGTGGGTTTTCGGGATGCCGTACTTCTCGGCAATCTTGGTGACGTTGCTGGCGAAGTTGTAGGCCATGTCCTTGGGCAGGAAGAACGACTCGCTCATGTCTTTGTTCTGAATGCTGCCGTGCATCTTGAACAGCATCCCTTTGCCTTCCTTGGGATCCTGGCTGACTTCATAGTCGAGGTAGATGTTGTAGCTGACGTCGTCCTTGTTCAGCGCGTGTCGCTCGATGTGCAGGTGACCCGGCTCGAACGTTGCCATTGTTGACTCTCCTTCAAAAGGTCTTGAAACGGGGCAGGTCTCAGACCTGCCCCACAGTTTCGTTTACTGATAGCTGATGCCCGGTGTCGCCGTACTGATGCGCGTACCGGCCTTGCCCTGGACGATCGCTTCGATGTCCGCGAGCGAGCCGATCACCGCCACTTTTCCAGTATGGCGTGCGAATTCGCAGGCTGCCTGCACCTTCGGTCCCATGGAGCCGGCGGCGAAGCCGAGTTTTTCCATTTCGTCGGGGTGGGCCTGGGCGATGGCCTTCTGCGTGGGTTTGCCAAAGTCGATGAAGGCGGCGTTGACGTCGGTGGCGATCACCAGCAGATCGGCTTCAAGCTGTTCGGCCAGCAGCGCCGAGCACAGGTCTTTGTCGATGACCGCTTCGACGCCCTCGAGTTTGCCGGGCGACGTATACATGGTCGGAATGCCGCCGCCACCGGCGCAGATCACAATGCTGCTTTTTTCCAGCAGCCATTTGATCGGACGGATTTCGAAGATGCGTTTCGGTTTCGGGCTGGCGACCACGCGACGGTATTTGTCGCCGTCCGGGGCGATGGCCCAGCCTTTCTCGGCGGCGAGTTTTTCCGCATCGGCCTTGCTGTAGACCGGGCCGATGGGTTTGGTCGGATTTTTGAAGGCCGGGTCATTGGCGTCGACTTCGACCTGGGTGAGCAGGGTCGCGAAGGGCACTTCGAAGTCCAGCAGGTTGCCCAGTTCCTGTTCGATGATGTAGCCGATCATGCCTTCGGTTTCGGCGCCGAGCACGTCCAGCGGGTAAGGGGTGACGGAGGTGTAGGCAGCCGCTTGCAATGACAGCAGGCCGACCTGAGGGCCATTGCCGTGGGCGATGACCAGTTGGTTGCCGGGATGGATCTTGGCGATCTGTTCGGTGGCGATCCGGATGTTGGCGCGCTGGTTGTCAGCGGTCATGGGTTCGCCCCGGCGGAGCAGGGCATTACCGCCCAGAGCAACGACGATACGCATGGTGCAGTCCTTCTAAACAGATAGGTTGCAAGCAACGCGGTCTTTCTGTGGAACCCGGACCAGTGTGGGAGCGGGCTTGCTCGCGAAAGCGGAGTGTCAGCCGACATCTCTGTTGTCTGATACACCGCTTTCGCGAGCAAGCCCGCTCCCACAGAGGGGCGTGTTCCGTCAGTGGGAGCCGAGTCAGCCGTTAAAGATCAGCCAGCGTCGACACCAGAATCGCCTTGATGGTGTGCATGCGGTTTTCCGCTTGCTCGAAGGCGATGCAGGCTGGCGACTCGAACACGTCATCGGTCACTTCGATGCCGTTCTTCAGGTGCGGGTACTGCTCGGCAATCTGCTTGCCGACTTTGGTATCACTGTTGTGGAACGCCGGCAGGCAGTGCATGAACTTGGTGCGCGGGTTGCCGGTGGCTTTCATCAGTTCGGCGTTGACCTGATACGGCAGCAGTTGCTGGATGCGTTCGGCCCAGGCTTCAACCGGTTCGCCCATCGACACCCAGACGTCGGTGTGGATGAAGTCGACGCCCTTGACCGCCGCTTTCGGGTCTTCGGTGAGGGTGATGCGGGCGCCGCTTTCTTCGCCGTACTTTTTGCAGCGGGCGACCAGGTCGTCCGCCGGCCACAGAGCTTTTGGCGCGCAGATGCGCACGTCCATGCCGAGTTTGGCGCCGATCAGCAGCAGCGAGTTGCCCATGTTGTTTCGCGCATCGCCGAGGTAGGCGTAGCTGATCTCGTGGATTGGCTTGTCGGCGTGCTCACGCATGGTCAGCACGTCGGCGATCATTTGTGTCGGGTGATACTCGTCGGTCAGGCCGTTGAACACCGGTACGCCGGCGAACTTGGCCAGCTCCTCGACGATTTCCTGCTTGAAGCCACGGTATTCGATGGCGTCATACATGCGCCCGAGCACGCGGGCGGTGTCCTTCATGCTTTCCTTGTGACCGATCTGCGAGGAGTTCGGGTCGATGTAGGTGACATTGGCGCCCTGGTCATAGGCTGCAACTTCGAACGCACAGCGGGTGCGGGTCGAGGTCTTTTCGAAGATCAGCGCGATGTTGTTGCCCTTGAGATGTTGCTGTTCGGTGCCGGTGTACTTGGCACGTTTGAGGTCGCGGGACAGGTCGAGCAGGTAGCGCAATTCGCGAGGGGTGTGGTGTTCCAGGCTCAGCAGATTGCGGTTATGGATGTTGAACGCCATTTTGGATCTCCTAAGGTGTCGGTTATCCCCTTGGCCCGAACTCGGTAAGCGCGGGCCAAGGCTAATAGGTTAGTAGTCAATCGGGTCGCGGATGATCGGGCAGGTCATGCAATGGCCGCCGCCCCGTCCCCGGCCGAGTTCGCCGGCGCTGATGGTGATGACTTCCACTCCGGCCTTGCGCAGCAGGGTGTTGGTGTAGGTATTGCGGTCGTAGCCGATCACCACGCCGGGCTCCACGGCCACCACGTTGTTGCCGTCGTCCCATTGCTCGCGTTCGGCGGCGAAGCTGTTGCCACCGGTTTCCACCACGCGCAGGGCCTTGAGGTTGAGGGCCTGGGCCACGGTGTCGAGGAAGTTGGTCTCTTCGCGGCGGATGTCGATGCCACCCGCTTTGCTTTCGTCGGGACGCAGGGTGAAGGCGACAATCTGGTTCACCACTTCCGGGAAGATCGTGACGAGGTCGCGATCGCAGAAGCTGAACACGGTGTCCAGGTGCATCGCTGCGCGGGATTTCGGCAGGCCGGCGACGATCACTTTCTCGACGGCTTTGTTTTTGAACAGGTTCACCGCCAATTGGGCAATGGCCTGCCGCGACGAGCGTTCGCCCATGCCGATCAATACCACGCCGTTGCCGATCGGCATCACATCACCGCCCTCAAGGGTGGAGTTGCCATGGTCTTTGTCCGGGTCGCCGTACCAGATCTGGAAGTCGGCGTTGGTGAACTCGGGGTGGAATTTGTAGATGGCGGAGGTCAGCAGGGTCTCCTGACGGCGCGCCGGCCAGTACATCGGGTTGAGGGTGACGCCACCGTAGATCCAGCAGGTGGTATCGCGGGTGAACTGGGTGTTGGGCAGCGGCGGCAGGATGAAGCTGGAGTTGCCGAGGAAGTCGCGGAACATCTCGATGGCCTTGCCGCCGAAACTGGTGGGTAAATCTTCGCCCGAGACACCGCCGATCAGGAACTCGGCGATCTTGCGCGGCTCGAGGCTGCGCAGCCACGAAGCGGTTTCGTTGATCAGGCCCAGGCCCACCGAATTGGCGGTGATCTTGCGCTCCAGAATCCAGTCCAGGGCTTCGGGGATGGCGACGATGTCCGTCAACAGGTTGTGCATTTCCAGTACATCGATGTTGCGTTCACGCATTTTGGTGACGAAGTCGAAGTGGTCGCGTTTGGCCTGGGCCACCCACAGCACATCATCGAACAGCAGTTCATCGCAGTTGTTCGGGGTCAGCCGCTGATGGGCCAGGCCTGGGGAGCAAACCATGACTTTGCGCAGTTTGCCGGCTTCGGAATGGACGCCGTACTTAACTTTTTCCGTGGTCATTACAGTGATCCTCCAGATGACAAAACAATTGCATTACAGGGTCAGGAAGCCGTCATAGAGGCCGTAGGCCGCCACCACGGCGCCCACGACCACCGCGGCGAAAATCAGCTTCTCGACGTTGGTGAAAACCGGTTTGTTTATTTCAAGCTTAGCCTTTGCAAACAGGATCACGCCGGGGGCGTAGAGCAGGGCCGAGAGCAGCAGGTATTTGATGCCGCCGGCGTAGAGCAGCCAGACCGCATAGACCAGGGCCACGGCGCCGATGATGAGATCTTTCTGCCGCTCGCCCGCTGCGCCTTCGTAGCTTTCGCCACGCACCGCCAGCAACAAGGCATAGGCTGCCGACCACAGGTACGGCACCAGAATCATCGAGGTGGCGAGGTAGATCAGTGACAGATAAGTGCTGGCCGAGAACAGCGTGATGATCAGGAAAATCTGCACCATGGCGTTGGTCAGCCACAGGGCGTTGACCGGTACATGGTTGGCGTTTTCCTTGCGCAAAAATTCCGGCATGGTGTGGTCCTTGGCGGCGGCGAACATGATCTCCGCGCACAGCAGCACCCACGACAACAATGCGCCCAGCAACGAGATGATCAAACCGACGCTGATCAGCACGGCGCCCCAGTGACCGACCACGTGTTCCAGTACGGCGGCCATCGACGGGTTCTGCAATTTGGCCAGTTCCGGCTGGGTCATGATCCCCAGCGACAGCACGTTCACCAGGACCAAAAACAACAGCACGGTGACAAAGCCGATCACGGTGGCTTTACCCACATCGCTGCGTTTTTCCGCCCGGGCGGAAAAGATGCTCGCGCCTTCGATGCCGATGAACACCCACACGGTGACCAGCATCATTTTGCGCACCTGGTCCATCACGCTGCCCAGGTCCGGGTTCTTGAGGCCCCAGATGTCGGCGGTGAAAATCTCCAGTTTGAAGGCGAACAACGCGATCAACATGAACAACAGCAGCGGCACAATCTTGGCGACGGTGGTCACCAGGTTGATGAACGCTGCTTCCTTTATTCCTCGCAGTACGAGGAAATGTACGGCCCAGAGCAGCACCGAGGCACCGATCACGGCAGCGGGGGTATTCCCCTCGCCAAATAGCGGAAAGAAGTAGCCGAGGGTGCTGAACAAAAGTACGAAGTACCCCACGTTGCCCAGCCAGGCACTGATCCAGTACCCCCAGGCGGACGAGAAGCCCATGTAGTCGCCGAAACCGGCCTTGGCGTAGGCATAGACCCCGCCATCAAGATCGGGTTTGCGGTTGGCCAGGGTCTGGAACACGAACGCCAGGGTCAGCATGCCGACGGCGGTGATCGCCCAACCGATCAGAATGGCGCCGACATCCGCACTGGCCGCCATGTTTTGCGGCAAGGAAAAGATCCCGCCACCAATCATCGAACCGACGACTAATGCAACCAGTGCGCCGAGTTTGAGTTTTCCGGGAGCTTCAGACATTGCATGACTCCAATGCAGGAGAAGAGAGGCAACAGACTAAGTCCGTTGACTGTTCAATCAGCTGACTTAGATCAGTAAATGAGAGTGTTCCCAGTTTGTTGGCGGAGTGCCATCATTTACGGTGTTTCTGCCTGTAATGCCTGTTTTAGAGCCTTTTTCTGTGTTGTTACGGTATTTTCAGTGTTTGTTTCGAATTATGACGCTAGTTGGCTTTTCAGAATCTGCAAATTTTCTTCATGGTTTTTTTGTACAAAATTGACGTATTAAATAACCGTATAAAACAAATGATTATATCGGCGTCAAAATAGCCGTTTTGTGCAAGTTAATAGATGGTTGTTGGCGTTATTCAATAAACGTTATTACTCTTCATCAATTTAATTAACGCCGATATGTGATGATTTCGCGGCAGTTGCCGCCCCCAAAAATGGAGATGCAACGATGCCGCAATCACCGAACAAGCTTCGCCTGAGCGCATTGATCGCGTTGGTGGTGGGTTCGATGATCGGCGGCGGGATTTTTTCCCTGCCGCAAAACATGGCGGCCAGGGCCGATGCCGGGGCGATCCTGATCGGTTGGGCAATCACTGCCGTCGGCATGCTGACCCTCGCGTTCGTGTTCCAGACCCTGGCCAATCGCAAGCCGGAGCTGGACTCCGGGGTGTACGCCTACGCCAAGGCCGGGTTCGGCGACTACATGGGCTTTTCGTCGGCCTGGGGGTACTGGATCAGTGCCTGGCTGGGCAACGTCGGTTACTTCGTGCTGCTGTTCAGCACCCTCGGTTATTTCTTTCCGGTCTTTGGCGAAGGCAACACGCCGATCGCTATCGTCTGCGCTTCAGTGCTGCTCTGGACGGTGCATTTTGTGGTGATGCGCGGGATCAAGGAGGCGGCGTTCATCAATCAAGTGACCACCGTGGCCAAAATTGTGCCGCTGATCATGTTCATCGTGATTGCCGCCGTGGCGTTCAAGGCGGACATCTTTACCCTCGATATCTGGGGGCGCAACAACCCGGAATTCGGCAGCGTGATGGATCAGGTCCGGCACATGATGCTGGTCACCGTGTTCGTGTTTATCGGGATCGAGGGGGCCAGTGTCTATTCGGCCCGGGCGGAGAAACGTTCCGACGTGGGCCGGGCGACGGTTATCGGGTTTCTTGGGGTATTGGCGCTGCTGGTGCTGGTGAACGTGCTGTCGCTGGGGATCATGACCCAGCCGGAATTGGCCAAACTGCAGAACCCCTCGTTGGCGGCGGTGCTGGAACATGTCGTCGGCCCCTGGGGCGCGTTGCTGATCAGCGTCGGCCTGGCGATCTCGCTGTTGGGGGCCCTGTTGTCCTGGGCGCTGCTGTGCGCCGAAATTCTGTTTGCCACGGCGAAAGACAAGACCATGCCGGCATTCCTGACCAAGGAAAACGCCAACCGTGTACCGGTCAATGCGATGTGGCTGACCAACGCGATGATCCAGATGTTCCTGTTGATCACGCTGTTTTCCGCCGGTACCTACACCAGTCTGATTTATCTGGCGTCCTCGATGATTCTGGTGCCGTACCTGTGGTCGGCGGCCTATGCGGTGTTGTTGTGCGCGCGGGGTGACACCTATCAACAGGCACCCGTCGAGCGCACCAAGGATTTGCTGATCGGTGGCATCGCTCTGGGTTACGCGGTGTGGTTGCTGTATGCCGGCGGCCTGAAGTATTTGCTGCTGTCGGCGTTGCTGTATGCGCCGGGTGTGATCCTGTTTGCCAAGGCGCGTCATGAGCAGGGCAAGCCATTGTTTACGGTTGTCGAGAAAGGCATTTTCACCTGTGTCATCGGTGGTGCGGGGCTGGCGGCTTATGGGTTGTACAGCGGGGTGCTCAGTCTGTGAGGTTGTTGCTGGCGTACCAGCCGCCCTATGACTGGCCGGCGCTGCTGGGGTTCTTGTCGGCGCGGGCGATTGTTGGCCTGGAAACGGTGGTCGGGGGTGTTTATTCGCGCAGCATCGACTTGCATGGCGTTCACGGTACGTTTTCGATCCAGCCTGCTGCATCCGATGCCCTTGAGCTGACCCTGGATTTTCCTGAGCCGGATGCCGTACCTGAAATTGTCACGAGGTTGCGGCGGATGTTCGACCTGGATGCCGACCTGTCCACGATTCACCGGCACCTGGCGGTTGATCCGCTGATGGCACAGTTGATTGCCGAGCGCCCCGGGTTGCGTGTGCCGGGGGCGTGGGATGGGTTGGAGCTGGCGATCCGTGCGGTGCTGGGGCAGCAGATTACGGTGGTGGCGGCGATTCGGTTGGCGGGGAAACTGCTGGCGCAATACGGTGTGCCATTGAGTTCTCCGCAGCCGGGATTGAGCCATGTGTTTCCCACGGCTGGCGTGCTGGCGGGGGCGGATCTGGCGACGCTGGGCATGCCGAAAAGCCGAGGCCGGACGTTGTCGGGAGTGGCTCAGGCGTTACTCGATGATCCGCGATTGTTTGAGTCCGGGCGGGAGGGGGGCGTAGCGCGGTTGCTGGCCTTGCACGGGATTGGCGACTGGACGGCGCAGTACATTGCGTTGCGACAGTTGCGGGAGTTGGATGGGTTTCCCAATGGCGACGTGGGGCTGATCAATGCGTTGGCAGCGCTGGAGGGTGGGCCGGTAACGGCGAAGCAGCTGTTGTTGCGGGCTGAGGGTTGGCGGCCTTATCGAGGGTATGCGGCGCAGCTTCTATGGACTTCGTTGAGTCGGGTGGACTGAGCTGATCCGGAATTTGTACCGATAACCCTGACGCCTTCGCGAGCAAGCCCGCTCCCACAGGTGATCGCGATCAAATGTAGGAGCGGGCTTGCCCGCGAAAGCTATCTCACCGTCACCACCACTGCGCGGGATGTGAACCCAGTTCCGTTGCCGGAAGCGCCCATTGCAACGGCGTCGTCGTGATTTTCAAAGGCGCGTGCAACCGGTGCGCCGGTCCCCACGGTGTGTGCTCCACGTTTATCCCTTGATCTTGTACATCTTCCGCGCGTAAAGCCTCACCCGTCCCCGGCTCGTGCTCGATCAACAACTTCGCCGTACGCGCCAACGACAATCGCGCCGAGCCACCTGTACCGTCGCTCAACTGTTGCGCCAACAACCTGATCGCACTGGCCGCCATCAAGTAGCCGGTGGCGTGATCGAGCGCTTGCACGGGGAGCGGTGTCGGCTTGTCGGCACTTTTCCAGTGCATCCCGGCTTCGGCGATGCCGCTGCTCATCTGTACCAGGCTGTCGAAGCCCCGGCGGTTTTGCCACGGGCCGCTCCAGCCATAGGCGTTGAGACAAACATCAATCAGGCCCGGGTTCAGTTGCCGGCGCTCATGCATGCCCAAACCAAGTCGCTGTAGTGCATCGGCACGATAGCCGTGGAGCAGAATGTCGGCGTCTTTGAGCAGGTTTTCGAATACGCCGCGGTCGGACTTGTCGTTCAGATCAAGACGCGCGCAGCGTTTTCCCAAAGTGACTTCCGGTACCACCCCCGGCTCGTTCCAGGTCGGCGGATCGATGCGCAAGACATCGGCACCGAGGCCGGCCAGAAAACGGCTGGCAATAGGGCCGGCAAGCACCCGCGTCAAATCCAGCACCTTGATGCCAGCCAGTGGTCGAGCAACCGAACCTGTCCACGGTTTGCTGCGCTGGCTTGGGTGGTTGGCGAATTGAATCAAGGGTTCGGCATTTACCGCCTGGCCTTGAGGATGGGTTCGCCATTGTTCCCAGGTGCGCATTTCGGCGGCACAACCACCGGCATCGACCACCGCCTGCTCAAGTTCGCTTTTCGTCCATTGCGCCACTTTGCCGGCCATCGTTGCGCGGTCGGCACAGGCACCGAGCACGCTTTCGGCAGCGGCACGGTGATGGGACGCATTGGTGTGCAGGCGAATCCAGCCATCACAGGTGGCGTAGTCACCGGCGACCGCATCCCACAGCGGCGGAACGCTCCAGCCTGTCGGGCGAATCGAGGTCGCGAACCAGAAGGACGCCAGGCGTCGGTCAACTTCAAGGTCGGGCAGGCGCCCGGTTTGTTGGTGCAGCAATTCGCTGACGGCCTGGCCGGCGGCGGCAATGCTGGCGCAGGCCAGATCGGTGACAGCAAACGCCGAGGGCAGGGCTCCGCTGGAAGTGAAAGGAATCGGGGTGTGAGGCAAGCCGAGTGCGGCTTGAATGGACGTGAGCAGATCAGTCATTGAAGGCTCTCCGGAGCGAGAGGCCGAGCATAGACCAAAAAAAACGCAGTCCAGATGAATTCCTTTGTAGGAGCTGGCTTGCCAGCGATGGCGGACTGGCATTCAACACCATGTCGACTGAAAGATCGCTATCGCTGGCAAGCCAGCTCCTACAGGGGGCGGCGAGGTTATACGCGGAACTGATCCATCAACTTCATCTGGTGAGTGGTCAGGGAGTTGAGCTGGCTGCTGATTTGCGCCGATTCAGTGGCCTGGCCGGTCAGGGTTTCGGTGACGGTGCGGATCGCCGAGACATTACGGTTGACCTCTTCGGCCACGGCGCTTTGCTGCTCGGCGGCGCTGGCGATTTGCAGGTTCATGTCGCTGATCACGGTGACCGCGTCGCTGATTTTGCTCAAGGCCTGGACTGCCTGCTGGATCTGCCCGGCGTTGCTATGGGCCTGGGTCTGGCTTGAATGCATGGTGGCGACCACGCCGCGGGTGCCGGACTGGATGCGTTCGATCACCAGGCGAATTTCCTCCACCGAATCCTGGGTGCGTTTGGCCAGGTTACGGACTTCGTCGGCCACCACCGCAAAGCCGCGACCGCTTTCACCGGCACGGGCAGCCTCGATGGCCGCATTGAGCGCCAGCAGGTTGGTTTGCTCGGCAATACTGCGGATCACTTCGAGCACCGAACCGATCTGTTCGCTGTTGACCGCCAAGGCTTCGACTTCGGTCACGGCTTTGCTGACCTCTTCGGCCAGTTGATTGATGTCGCGGGTGCTGCGCTCGATGATCGACATGCCGTCGCGGGCCGACTGGTCGGCACCCTTGGCGGCGTTGGCCGCGTTCGAGGCGCTATTGGCGACATCGTGGGCGGTGGCGCTCATTTCGTTGGACGCCGTGGCGACCTGGTCGATTTCGCGGAACTGCACCTGCATGCCTTCACTGGTCTGGCGGGCAATCTCGGACGACTGATCGGCCGTACCGCGGGCGTCGGTAATGCTTTGCTTGATCTGCGCGATGGTCGGTTGCAGCTTGTCGAGGAAGCGGTTGAACCAGCCCACCAGTTCGCCCAATTCGTCTTTCTTGCTGTAGTGCAGGCGCTGGGTCAGGTCGCCGTCGCCACTGGCAATCGCCTTGAGCATTTCGGCCACGCTGTTGATCGGCCGGGTCACGCCCGACGCGGTGAGCCACATCAGCAGCAGACCGAGCAGGCCGGCAATCACCGCCACCGCAAGGGCCTTGATCGTGCCGCTTTGCTGGGCATCGTCGAGTACCGCTTGCAGCTTCGCCGAGTCGGCCAGCAGCACTTGTTTGGGCAGGTCGATCACCACGGCCCAGGCCTTGGCATCGGTAATCGGGCTGACCGGGTACACCGCACGGATCAAGTCGCCTTGCTGGAGAATCTTCGGGGCGCCGCTACCGAGCAATTGCAGGATGTCCTTGCCTTCCGCACCCAGGGTGTCGCCGATGCTCTTGCCGACTTTCGCCGCATCGACGCTGAAGGCGGCCATTACGCCAGTGCCGGAGACGATCAGCATGTGTCCGGCACTGTTGAACAGTTCGCGCTGGGAGTCGACCGCCGCCGCTTGCAGGGCATTGAGGGCGATGTCGATACCGACCACACCGATGGACTTGCCATTTTCCAGCAGCGGTACGGAAATGGTGGTCATCAACACTTCCTTGGTGCCGACAGTATCGGCGTACGGGTCGAGCAGGCAGGTGCGCTTGCTGTCCCGCGGGCAGGTGTACCAGACGTTGTACGGCGTGCCGCTGAGGTTCAGGGTGGTTTTGGTCATGTCCTCTTCGACCATGATCGTGTTCAGCGACTCACCCCCGGCGCGGCTCCAGTAGGTGGCGTAACGACCGATCTCGTTGGACTGGCGCGCGGCGTCATTGACGAACTCGCTGTCCTTGCCGTCCAGGCCGTTGGGCTCGAACGCCAGCCAGATGCCCAGCACCTTGCCGTTGCGCTCGAAGGCGGTTTTCAGGCTCTGGTTCAACTCTTCACGCAGGGCACCGGGCTCAAGCGAGCGCTTGGCGGCCATGGCGCGCATGTCCTTGATTTGATCCGCCAGGGCGGTCACCACCGTCAGGGTTTCACCGAAGGTCTTCTGCACCCGCACCGCTTGCTCGGCGGCTTTGGCCTGAAGCAGGTCCTGCACACTGGCGGTGAGCATTCTGCTGCTGGAGTCGCTGACCAGATCATCGTTCTGATTGGTCTGGTAGATGTTCATGCCCACTATCAATGCGACTACACCCAGCAGGCACAGACCGGACAGCAGGACGATTTTCAGGCGGATGGACAGTGAGTCGAACATAGGGCGAACTCGCGAATGGATGAAGTGTTGGCTGCGAGCCGTTGCGGCTCACTCGCTAAATCCATTTAGCGCCATTCAATGCACATCGGCGTGAAGGCCAAGTTACATGAATGGGGTGTCGACGAACGGTAGTGGTTGAACGTTTGCGCAGAAAAATGTGCCGAAAATGGGGGTAAAAAGAGGAGAAAGCGCGGGGTGAATTCAGGAGAGGGGCGGCAAGGATGCCGGGCTCGAGCCGACTGAATGAAATTCATGAAATACATATGTACCGCTTCTCATAAACGGCAGGACGTTTCAATGCAGATGCCACCTCGGTGGAACGCTTCCGGAAGTTTTCGCTTCTGGCATCTGACAGAAAATAATGAGAAGACCCTATGTGGATTACTTGCTTTAAAAGGACCGGGTTGCGCTCGGTGTTGTTGTTTTGGGGGATGTTTTTGGCAGCAGGAGTGGCACCTGCGATGTCTTTTCTGAACTCGGCAGCTATTTCTGGTATCTCCTCTCAAATACCCTCGGCGGCCACGGTACTGCCGGACAAACTGAACACCCTCAAGGAAAGTCTGGCTGACGAAACGGATGTGAAGCAATACAGCTTCATGGCGGTACGGGGGCAGGATGTGTGGATCCATGCGAGTGGGACGAAAGGCGGGCCATTGACGCTGGAATACAATCGCGATGGAAACTGGGCCGTAATCCCTTGGGGTACATCCTTAACGGTTTCTGGCTTGCAGCCGAATCAGGAAGTTCAGGTTCGCATCTCGAAGAAACAGTCCGCCCCGCTCGTGGCGGGTGATATCTACAAGCTTGAGTTTGGTTCAGCGCCTTACTACGCCGACAGTCGCGTCCGGGGTGATGCGGGTGAACTGCCGCTCTACTGGGCGACCACACAGGCCTACAGAGTCTTGAACTGGTCGGTCCGGTTGAGGGATTCGACAGGACTCCCGCTCGAAGGCGCTACCGCTACTTTGATATTGAACAAAGGGGCGGGTGAGCAAAAGTTCGACCTTATAACGGACAGCACTGGTAACTCCACGCAAGCCCTCGAGTTGGGCAGGTGTTATGGCCAGTTGAAGTCTGATCCTTTCTGGACCAGCAGTGGCAAGTATCGCTATAAGTGGGAAGTTGAATACAATCTGGGGCATTGGTCGATTCAGGTTCAAGACAAAGAGGATTCGGGGGTGGGAGGTTACAACGTGCCGAATGTTTCATTTGCTCAAATCTGCTATCAAAACATGTTGCGCAACTAGATCTGTCATGTTCCCGGCAAGCGGTCTACACACCCGCTTTGCCGGGCTTTATCAATCGATCAGGCCTCGATGTGCAACCCCGGCTTTTTCTCGATCGGATCCTTTTCGGCATTTTTATGCAATTGATCCAGCCAGGAGTCTGAACTTCTCAGGTCCAGCGCGCCTTTGTTCAGCAATAATCCATAGTCAATCATCTTGTGGAAGTTGCTCAGGTCCAGTTTCACCTTGCCCTCAAACTGTGGCTTATCCAGCTGAATCAACTCGATTACGGTCTTGGCGTGCTTGAGGGTCAGGGGTTGCAAGCCTTTGGCCTCGTTCAACAGGGTATTCAATATTTCCTCATCCCTGGCAGTCAGGGTGTCGGGGGGCGAAGTGACTTTCAACTGACCGTCTTCGGCCACGGTGAAGCCCATTACGTTAGGGGCCAGGCCAGACCATTTGCTTTGCAGGTCTTTTTTGAAGTCGGAGTAAACCCCTTCCATTTTTTTGAGCATCAAATTTGCCTGGAATTCATGATGCCTAATCATTGAATATCTAAAGCTTTTTATCAGAGGGGGTAGGTCAGTGAGCTCGTTAAGTGGTTCGAGCGCATTCAAAAACTCATCCACCTCATTCAGTTTTTCGCTGCTGAGATTTCTAGCTTCACTTTTAGGAGCGCGGAGTTTCTCGATGGTCAACCTTAACCTGTCACCCATTCCCGGAATGTCGACTTTCTCAGGCAGGGCTTTTTCCGTGTTCGCCTTCACTGTTTGCGGATACGGAACTTGAAAAGATGCAGCGGCACTTATATTCATGTCAGCTTCTCGTTGTGGGGGTTCATGGTGCTTAACGGCCAAACCCGGTCATGGATGACCTGATAAACACGTAGGAGAAATCCGAACAGGAAGTAGGTACTTTCAAGTGTGCCGTTGCCGGCTGTTACAGGGAGGTTTGAAGGGGGGTCAGGTGGATTCCGGCCGTGACCAAATCCACAGATTGCCCAGCCCCATCCCGGCAATCGCCAGGTAGATCGGCCAGCCGTGCTCGAGCATCACCAACATAAGACTGGCGCATAACAGCATGCTGACGGTGGCGCTGATTTTGGCCCGGCGCACGATGACCTTGCCGTTGCGCCAGTTATGGAGGATGGGGCCGAACAGCCGGTGGTTTTCCAGCCAGGCACTCAGGCGCGGCGAACTTCGGGTCGCGGCCCAGGCGGCCAGCAGGATGAATTCGGTGGTTGGCAGGCCGGGAATGACGATGGCGATCAGGCCGATGCCCAGGCTGACATAGGCCAACAGGCCGAAGAGGAGGCGGGAGAGTCTGGAGGAGGTGGGCATGGGCTCAAGGCAGCACGTGAGGCGAATCGAAATTTTACAGACTTGCTTCGTCCAATGTGGGAGCGGGCTTGCTCGCGAAAGCGGTGTGTCAGTCAACATTGATGTTGAGGCTGATGACCCCTTCGCGAGCAAGCCCGCTCCCACAAGGGAAACGCGTTGGGTCAGGCGGCTTCGGTGGCGTAAGCCCGTTCCAGCAACACGGTAAAGCGGTTGAACGCGTCGATGGCGCCTTTTTCCACTTCGGTTTCTTCCTCGGCGCTGAACGCCAGGCCGTCCAGGGTTTTGACGAAGCTTTTCCAGCCTTCAGCGCGGCCACCGGCGGGTTCGCCAAGGTGACGGGCGCCAAAGGTTTCGCTCAGGCCAAGGCCTACGGCACGCTTGATCAGGAACGCAGCACCGAGCTTCGAACCTTCCGACACAAAGATCCAGCCCAGGGCTTCGGCCTTGGTTGGGTGCTTGAGTGCACCGACGACGGGCGCCGGCACGTCGGTGTCGAGGTCCGCGAGGTCGGCCTTGGCTGCATCGGCACGGCAGCGGGCTGGCAGGTCCGGGACGATGGCGGTTAGTTCGGCATCGTTGTACAGCGAGACCAGTTCCGACTGGAACAGGTACTGCGCGACCACGAAGCGGGCGAAATTGGCGGGGGTTTCAAACGGAGCATGGGCCTTGACCAGGGCATCGAGCTTGCTGTGCGGCTCGTGGGTGATCTGGTTCAAACGTTGCGAACGCAGGGTAGGGCGTTGTTCGGTGTCCAGGGTAGTCATGGCAATTCCTTGGGGGAAGAAGAGGCGCTTAGTAACGAGACGAACAAGAAGGCGCCTGACAGTAAAAAGTTTTCACCGGGCGGCTTGATGAAACCGCCCGGTGGCAGGACCGGATCAGATGTCCCAGATCACGTTGACCGCAAAGTTGCGACCCGGTTGGGTCAGGCGATCGAGGTTGGCCGGCTGGGTCACCGATGCTTCGCCGACGCTGTCGTAGCCGCGCACGTCATCCCACAGCCAGTATTTCTTGTCGGTCAGGTTGAAGATGCCGCCGCTGACGGTCACGTCGTCGGTCACCTTGTAGAAGGCGCTCAGGTCCAGAATGCCGAAACCCGGGGTCTTGAATTGGGTGCTGGTGCCGTCCGGGGTTTTGAAGCTGGTGCTGTCGACGCGATCTTTCTTCTTCACCAGCGTCCAGCTGAGTAAACCGCCGTAGTTGTCCTGGTCGTAACCGAGGCCGAACACGCCAGTCAGCGGGTTGACGCTGTTGAGCGGCTCACCGCTGTCGTCGTTGCGGCCGTAGGCGTAAGCCACCGAGCCCTGGGTGTAGAGGCCTTGCGGGGCACCGAAGGCGTCGAGGTTCAGGCGTCCTTTGAACTCGGTACCTTTGATGGTGGCGTGCTTGATGTTGTTGCTCTGGAAGGTAGTCTCGGTGTAGCCGGGCGTAATGGCATTCTCGTCGATGAAGTCGCGGTATTTGTTATAGAACACTGCCACGTCAAACGAACCCTGCTCGAAGTTACCGCGTAAACCGGTCTCGTAGCTTTTGCTTTTTTCCGGTTCCAGGTTCGGATTAGGCGCGACCCGATAGCCGCCGGCGAGGTTTTCGAAACGACCATACAACGCCTTGGCGGTCGGTGTGCGGAAGCCTTCGGCGTATTGGCCGTACCAGGTGTAGTTATCGTTGAAGCTGTAGGTGGTGCCGAACTTCGGCGACAGACGATGCCAGGTCTTGGTGTCGTCGCTCACCGCGCCGTTGCGGCTCTGGTCGGCGGTGGCCAGGAACTCTTCGGTGATGTGCGGCTTGAGCTCGGTGTAGTCGTAGCGTGCACCGGGCAGGAAGGTCCAGTTGCCCCAGCTGATCTGATCCTGGGCGAACAGGCTGTAGCTATTGATGGTCGGGTCCGGGAAGTCACTGGCGGGCGTCAGCGTGTCGAGGGCGCTAGGGGCACCAATGACCCGGCAGGCACCGGCCACAGTCAGGCAGGTGCCGGTACCGGTACGCAGGCCGGTGACTTTGTCCTGCTTGATGGTGGTGCCATAGGTGACGAGGTGTTCGGTGTCGGCGATGGCAAACGACTTGTCAGCCTGGGCATCGAATATCCATTGGCGATCCTTGAAGTTGGTATCGCGGTTACGCAGCACGGTTCGCGACGGCGCGTAGATTTCTTCGGTGCTCTGGTCGGTCTTGGCGATCTGGTAGTTCAGCGTCCACTTGATGTTGTCAGCCAGTGCGCTGTCCAGGCCGAAGCTGTGTTCCAGGCCAAAGCGTTCGCGGGTGATCGTGTCGTTGCCGGTGCGGGACTTATAGAAGCCGAAACCGCGTCCGGCATTGAACGGGCCGCCCACCGCGCTCAATTGATTGGTGTCGCGGTCGTCCTTGTAATGCTCGTAGGTCAGGCCCAGGCGTGCATCGTCGGCGTAATTCCAGCCCAGTTTGGCCAGCACGCTGGTGGTGCGCACGTCCTGGGGGTTGGCTTCAGTGCGGTTCAGGCCAGTGCCGCCGGTTTCGCCAAAGGACTCTGTTTCATGACCGTTGCGTTGACTGAGATGCAGCAGGCCATCGAACTCGCCGGTGCGGCCGGCGACGGTGCCGGAAGTCAGCCAGCTGTCGTCGGCGGAGCTGTAGCCGGTTTTCAGGCGTGCGCCGACATCCTTGCCCGGTTTGATGATGTCGTCCGGGTCCAGCGTGTAGTAGCTGACGGCGCCGCCAATGGCATTGCTGCCGTACAAGACAGAGGCCGGGCCGCGGAGGATTTCCACACGCTTGACGATTTCCGGGTCAACATAGTTGCGGTTGGTCTGGGCATACGGGCCGTTGAAGAAACCGTCGGGCACCTGCACGCCATCGACCTGGGTCAGCACGCGGTCACCATCGATGCCGCGAATGTTGTAACCCGTGATGCCGGCGCGTTGGCCCGAACCGCCCACCGAAACACCGGGTTCATAGCGCACCAGTTCCTTGATGGTATTGACGTTGTTGCGGTCCAGATCCTCGCGTGTGTAGACAGAGACTGTGCTCGGCACACTGTTCACACTCTGCTCATTACGGGTGGCGCTGATGGTCACCTGATCCAGACTGAGGGCACCGCTGTTGGCGCGCTTTTCCAGAACGATGCTGTTGTTGCCCAATTTGCGATAGCTCAGGTTGGTCCCCACCAACAGGCGATCCAGGGCTTTTTCCGGTGACAGGGAGCCGCGTACTCCCGGCGAAGCCACACCTTGCGCCAGCTGCGACGACACACCGACCTGCCAGCCTGTCACGGCGGTAAAGGCATTGAGTGCCGACACCAGTGACTGTTGGGGAATGGCGAACGAGTAGTCGCCCATTTTGCGAGTCGGCGGCTCGGCGGCGGTGGCGGCCATGAGCGGTGCGGCACCGGCCGTCAGGATGGCGGCGGTCAGCAGTGACAGCACGCGGGAAGGTGAAGAGGCTTGGCGGGTGAGGCGAGAGGACATCGATAGCGCTCCGTGTCGCACGAATCTTTATAGGTGCTGATCGGCATGGTTAGATGCGAATCAATTGCATTGGCTATAACGAGACGTACGGGGTTTGGCTATCGAGTAAAAATAATTCTCATTCAGTTCAGGATGACCAGCGCCGGGAATTCCTGGAGCCGTGCCGAGGTGATGTGGGCCAGGGAACGAACCACGTCCAGCGGCTGATCAAGGCGATAGTTGCCCGTCACGGCGACATCGGCCAACTGTTCGTTGTTGTTGATGATCCAACCCGGGTAGTAGCGGCGAAGTTCTGCCAGCACCTGGTTCAACGGGCAGTTTTCAAACACCAGTCGCCCCTGGACCCACGCCAGGTCGGTGGCGGCATCCAGCTTGGCCGGGCGGTCGAAACCGTTGGGGCCGATGCGGATACTCTCCCCGGCGGACAAGCGTACCCGCGCATCATCACGAGTGGCACGCAAGTCGACATCCCCGCGCTGCACCCGCACCTGCGCCACGCCGTCGAGGTAACGCACGGCAAACGCGGTATCGCGAACGCTGGCCGTGACCGGGCCGGCGTCGATTTCCAGTGGCTGGTTGCGGTTGGCCTGCACTTCGAAAAACGCTTCGCCCTGATACAGGCGGGCAACCCGTTGTTGATCGTTGATGGTGCTGGAAAACGCCGAATTGGTATTGAGCAGAACCCTGGAGCCGTCCTCCAGTTGCAGGCGCTGGCGCTCGCCGACCACGGTCAGGTGATCAGCCTGCAGGCGCATTGGCAAATTGCTGAAACTGAACATCCCGAGCAGCAGCACGGCGGCGGTGGCCAGTGGTTTCCAGTGTGGACGCAGGCGGGCGAGGACTGTGACTTTCGCGGGACGCGCGGCCAGGCTTTGCGCGCATTGCGCCACTTGCGGGCCGTCCCAGATCGCCTGGGCCTTGGCGAACGCCTGGGCATTCAACGGATCGGCGTCGAGCCATGCACGGAACTGGCGGGTCTGCTCCTCGTCGGGACTGCCGAGCACGATCAACCAGTCCAGGGCCTGGTCCATCGCGCTTGCGGGATCCTGCGCCAGTGAAGGCTCGGGGGAGCGGTGGTTGTCCGTCACGGTGTTTCCTCGGCGGGGCTTTTTGAGCAGCAGTTTTAAGCCGCAAGCCGCAAGCTGCAAGCTAAAGTTGGTTTCGGGTTTGACTTGTAGCTTGCCGCTTATAGGTTTCCGCTGCCGTCATTCCTTTCGGCGACACACATGCAGATCGACATGATCAGTTTGAGTTCTTTCTGCACGGTGCTGAGGGATACGTTCAGCTCGTCGGCGATTTCCTGATAACTGTGCCCGTGCAGGCGGCTGAGGATGAAAATCCGCTGCTGGCGGGCGCTGAGTTCACTGAGGCTCACGTTCAGGCGCTCCAGCAATTGTTCGGCATGGGCAGCGTCTTCGGCGCTGCTGGTGGGGGCGGCGACGCTGTGCATCACCTCCTGCGGCACGTCATCGACCATGGTGCGCGAATGAATGCGCCGTGCGCGCAAATGGTCCAGCGCCAGGTTGCGCGCCGTCTGGAAGACAAAGGGCTCAAGATGATCGATGGCCCGTTCGCTCAACGCGCGGGTCACCCGCAGATAGGTTTCCTGCAAGAGGTCTTCAGCGGTGCTGTGATTGTTGACCATCCGTTCCAGCGTGCGCAGCAGGGAGGTGCGCTGGGTGAGGAAAACGTGGTTGAAGCGCGACTGACTCACGGGAGGACCTGATCCATTTCGAGCAAATGATAATGCTTATCATCTACTCGAATGGTCAAGTACTGATTTGTGAAGCTTTACGCGCGACCCTGCAAATAGCTCGCGTAATCGGGAATCCGATGGAGGTGTGCCTGATCCATCAGCGGACTGCTGAGCAGATAGTCGGCGCTGCATTCGTTACACGCCACCGGGATGTTCCACACCGCTGCGACCCGCAGCAATGCCTTGATATCCGGGTCGTGGGGCTGGGGTTCGAACGGGTCCCAGAAAAACACCAGCATGTCGACCTGCTGTTCGGCGATTTGCGCGCCGAGCTGTTGGTCGCCGCCCAGTGGCCCGCTGATCATGCTTTGCACCGGCAGGTCGAGGCGTTGTTGCAACAACAAGCCCGTGGTGCCGGTGGCGACCAGATCATGCTGGGCCAGTTTGTGTTTTTGCCGCTCGGCCCAGTCCAGCAAGAACACCTTGCAGTGGTCATGGGCAACCAGGGCGATACGCTTGCGCGCTGCCATGGTCTTTTGCGTAAAGCTGATGCCGATCATGGGGATTTTCCCTAGGCAGCTGGGTGGCAATGGTGATCTTGAGAACGCCATCGATTTGTAGGAGCCGGCTTGCCGGAGAAGGCGATCTTGAGGGCGCCTTCGCTGGCAAGCCAGCTCCTACAGAATCGGGTGCGACAGCGGCTTATTCTGCGTTGCACAGCGCCAGACAGTTATCGAGCATGCGGTTGGAGAAGCCCCACTCGTTGTCATACCACGCCAATACCTTGAGCAACTTGCCGCTGGATTTGGTGTGGTTGGCGTCGAAGATCGACGACAGCGGGTTGTGGTTGAAGTCGCTGGAGACCAGCGGCAGGGTGTTGTACCCAAGGATCTTCGAGTGCTGGCTGGCTTCTTTCATCAGCGCATTGACCTCATCGGCCGACGCTTCGCGCTTGAGCTGCACGGTCAGGTCTACCAGCGACACATTGATGACCGGGACGCGGACCGACATGCCGGTCAATTTGCCCGCCAGTTCCGGCAGCACCAGGCCCACCGCTTCAGCGGCACCGGTCTTGCTCGGGATCATGTTCTGGGTGGCCGAACGGGCGCGGTACGGATCGACGTGATAGACGTCGGTCAGGTGCTGGTCGTTGGTATAGGCGTGGATGGTGGTCATCAAACCGCTTTCGATGCCCAGTTCGCGGTGCAGCACCTGAGCCACCGGGGCCAGGCAGTTGGTGGTGCACGAGGCGTTGGAAATAATCTGGTGCGACTGGCGCAGAATGTCGTGGTTGACCCCGTAAACCACGGTGGCGTCGGCGCCTTTGGCCGGGGCCGAGATAATCACTTTGCGCGCACCGGCCGTAATATGCGCGGCGGCCTTGGCCCGGTCGGTGAACAGACCGGTGCATTCGAATACCACATCAATCTTTTCCGCGGCCCATGGCAGGTCGGCCGGGTTGCGGATGGCGCTGACCGAAATGCGGTCGCCGTTGACGGTCAGGCTTTCCTGATCATGTTGAACATCGGCATCGAACGTGCCGTGAACAGTGTCGTACTTGAGCAAGTGCGCATTGATCGCGCTGTCGCCCAGGTCGTTGATGGCGACGATCTGCAAATCCTGGCGATAGCCTTGGGTATAGAGTGCCCGCAGGACATTACGGCCAATACGGCCAAAACCATTGATTGCGATTCGAAGAGTCATATTTCAGCGCCGCCGTCGTTTTGTTGTTGGAATTACAAGATTATTCGCAAAAAAATAGAAAACAAGCCTTTTTAGTGGCAATATTTTGTTCAATCTACAACGAGTGGCCTGAATCAACTGGTCCGAATGATCAAGAAAACCGTCTGTCATCCCATCGACACTGGCCTTTGATCAGCATAGACAATCAGGTCGCCACATCCGTTAGCCTGGAGTTCTACACATGCATCCCCGCGTCCTTGAGGTCACCGAACGGCTTATCGCCCGCAGCCGCGCCACGCGTGAGGCTTACCTTGCATTGATCCGCGGTGCGGCCAGCGACGGTCCGATGCGCGGCAAGCTGCAATGCGCCAACTTCGCCCATGGCGTGGCCGGTTGTGGCAGCGACGACAAGCACAGCCTGCGGATGATGAACTCCGCCAACATCGCGATAGTTTCGTCATATAACGACATGCTCTCGGCGCACCAGCCGTACGAAGTCTTTCCTGAACTGATCAAGAAAGCCCTGCGCGAAATCGGCTCCGTCGGCCAGTTCGCCGGTGGCACCCCAGCCATGTGCGATGGCGTGACCCAGGGCGAACCAGGCATGGAGCTGAGCCTGCCGAGCCGCGAAGTGATCGCGCTGTCCACCGCCGTGGCGCTGTCCCACAACATGTTCGATGGCGCGCTGCTGCTCGGCATCTGCGACAAGATCGTGCCAGGCCTGATGATGGGCGCACTGCGCTTCGGCCATCTGCCGATGATCTTCGTGCCGGGCGGGCCGATGGTGTCGGGCATTTCCAACAAGCAGAAAGCCGACGTGCGGCAGAAGTACGCCGAAGGCAAGGCCAGCCGCGAAGAGCTGCTGGAGTCGGAAATGAAGTCCTACCACAGCCCTGGCACCTGCACCTTCTACGGCACCGCCAACACCAACCAGTTGCTGATGGAAGTCATGGGCCTGCACCTGCCGGGCGCGTCCTTCGTCAACCCGAACACGCCATTGCGCGATGCCTTGACCCGCGAAGCGGCGCATCAGGTCACGCGCCTGACCAAGCAGAACGGCGACTTCATGCCGATCGGCGAAATCGTCGACGAGCGTTCGCTGGTCAACTCGATTGTCGCACTGCACGCCACGGGCGGCTCGACCAACCACACCCTGCACATGCCGGCCATCGCCATGGCGGCGGGCATTCAATTGACCTGGCAGGACATGGCCGACCTCTCCGAGGTGGTGCCGACCCTGAGCCACGTCTACCCGAACGGCAAGGCTGACATCAACCACTTCCAGGCGGCGGGCGGCATGTCGTTCCTGATCCGTGAATTGCTGGAAGCCGGGTTGCTCCACGAAAACGTCAACACCGTGATGGGCCACGGTCTGAGCCGCTACACCCAGGAGCCGTTCCTCGACAATGGCGAACTGGTCTGGCGCGAAGGCGTGACCGACAGCCTCGATGAAAGCATCTTGCGTCCGGTCGCTCGTGCGTTCTCGCCGGAAGGTGGCCTGCGGGTGATGGAAGGCAACCTCGGTCGCGGTGTGATGAAAGTCTCCGCCGTAGCGGTGGAGAACCAGATTGTCGAAGCGCCAGCCATGGTGTTCCAGGATCAGCAGGACCTGGCCGATGCGTTCAAGGCCGGTTTGCTGGAGAAGGATTTTGTCGCGGTGATGCGCTTCCAGGGCCCGCGCTCCAACGGCATGCCGGAGCTGCACAAGATGACGCCGTTCCTCGGTGTGCTGCAGGATCGCGGCTTCAAAGTCGCACTGGTGACCGACGGACGCATGTCTGGCGCGTCGGGGAAAATTCCGGCGGCCATTCACGTCAGCCCCGAAGCTTATGTCGGCGGCGCTTTGGCGCGGGTGCAAGAGGGCGATATCATCCGCGTCGATGGCGTCAAAGGCACCCTGGAGCTTAAGGTGGACGCCGAAGAATTCGCAGCGCGCACACCGGCCAAGGGCCTGTTGGGCAACAACATCGGCACCGGTCGCGAACTGTTTGGTTTCATGCGCATGGCCTTCAGCTCGGCGGAGCAGGGCGCCAGCGCCTTTACTTCTGCCCTGGAGACGCTTAATTGAAACTGGCTTTGGTCGGTGACATCGGTGGGACCAACGCACGTTTCGCGTTGTGGAAAAACCAGCAACTGGAATCGGTCCAGGTGCTGGCGACAGCAGATTTTCCCGGCCCGGAAGCAGCGATCAGCCTCTACCTGGATGGCCTGGGGCTGGCGCCGGGTTCGATCGGTTCGGTGTGCCTGTCGGTGGCCGGTCCGGTGAGCGGCGACGAATTCAAGTTCACCAACAATCACTGGCGCCTGAGCCGCAAGGGTTTCTGCCAGACCTTGCAGGTGGATCAACTGTTGCTGGTCAACGACTTCTCGGCCATGGCCCTGGGCATGACCCGTTTGCAGCCCGGCGAATTTCGCGTGGTCTGTGAAGGCACGCCGGAGCCGTTGCGTCCGGCGGTGGTGATTGGTCCGGGCACGGGCCTGGGCGTCGGCACCTTGCTCGATCTGGGCGAGGGCCGGTTTGCTGCGTTGCCAGGGGAGGGCGGTCACGTCGACCTGCCTTTGAGCAGCCCGCGTGAAACCCAATTGTGGCAGCACATTTTCAACGAGATCGGCCATGTCAGCGCAGAAACGGCACTGAGCGGTGGCGGCTTGCCGCGCGTCTATCGGGCGATCTGCGCGGTGGACGGACATGAGCCTGTGCTCGAAACCCCGGAAGCGATTACCGCTGCCGGGCTGGCGGGCGACCCGATTGCCGTGGAAGTGCTTGAGCAGTTCTGCTGCTGGCTCGGTCGCGTGGCCGGCAACAACGTGTTGACCACCGGTGGACGCGGTGGCGTGTTTATCGTTGGCGGGGTGATTCCGCGGTTTGCCGATTTCTTCCTCGAAAGCGGTTTCGCCCGCTGCTTCGCCGACAAGGGTTGCATGAGCGATTACTTCAAGGGGATTCCGGTGTGGCTGGTGACGGCGCCGTATTCGGGATTGATGGGGGCGGGTGTGGCGCTGGAGCAATCCATCCCCGCTTGAAATGCGCTCAAAATGTGGGAGCGGGCTT
The DNA here is from genome assembly GCF_059422645.1 of Pseudomonas sp. GW821-FHT01C01. Classification (NCBI taxonomy): domain Bacteria; kingdom Pseudomonadati; phylum Pseudomonadota; class Gammaproteobacteria; order Pseudomonadales; family Pseudomonadaceae; genus Pseudomonas; species Pseudomonas sp. GW821-FHT01C01. The sequence goes on from NZ_JBWKXF010000036.1 coordinate 26,088, forward strand.
GCTCGCGAATGCGGACTGACATTCAACATCAATGTCGACTGACACACCGCTTTCGCGAGCAAGCCCGCTCCCACATTGTTTCTATGGTGTTTGTAAAATCGGTGCTTAAGGCATAATCCGCCCAATTCAAACAACAAGGACGCCGCCCGTGAGCTCAGTCAACAAGTCGATTTTGTTGGTCGATGACGATCAAGAGATACGCGAGTTGCTGGACACCTACCTGACCCGCGCCGGTTTCCAGGTACGTACCACGCCCGACGGTGCCGGTTTTCGCCAGGCGCTGAACGAGGCGCCGAGCGATCTGGTGATCCTTGATGTGATGCTGCCCGATGAAGACGGCTTCAGCCTGTGCCGCTGGATTCGCCAGCACCCACGCCAGGCGCAGGTGCCGATCATCATGCTCACCGCCAGTTCCGACGAAGCCGACCGTGTCATCGGCCTGGAGCTGGGCGCCGACGATTATCTGGGCAAACCGTTCAGTCCACGGGAATTGCAGGCGCGGATCAAGGCGTTGCTGCGCCGCGCGCAGTTCGGCCAGGAGCGTAACGGCGGTGAGGTGCTGGCCTTCGATGACTGGCGCCTGGACATGGTCAGCCATCGGTTGTTTCACATCGACGGCGAAGAGGTGATTCTCTCGGGTGCCGACTTCGCGCTGCTGAAACTGTTCCTCGATCACCCGCAGGAAATCCTCGACCGCGACACCATCGGCAACGCCACCCGTGGCCGGGAACTGATGCCCCTCGATCGCATCGTCGACATGGCGGTCAGCCGTTTGCGCCAGCGCCTGCGCGACACGGAAAAACCGCCACGGCTGATCCGCACCGTGCGTGGCAGCGGCTACCAACTGGCGGCCAGTGTGGTTGCCAGCAATGGCCACTGAGATCTTCCGCAAGCTCGCCGGCAAAATACCGATGCCGCGCTCGCTGCTCGGGCGCATGTTGCTGTTGACCTTGCTGGCGGTGTTGTTCGCCCAGACGCTGTCGAGCGTGATCTGGGTTTCGCAATTGCGCGCCACGCAGCTCGCGGGCCTGGTCACCAGCGCCCGCAGCCTGGCCCATTCGATGACGGCCAGTGTCAGTTATTTCCGTTCGTTGCCGGTGGCGTTTCGGCCCTTGGTGCTCGATCAGTTGCGCAGCATGGGCGGCACCCGGTTCGTGGTGACGCTCAACGACAAACCCCTGGGCATGGAAGTCCTGCCCATCACCCCGCGCAAAGAGGCGGTGCTCAAAGCGGTGGACGAAGTGCTGCGCCAGTCCCTCGGCCAGGACACTGACATCTCGGTGACCTTCGTCAGCCCTGAGGACCTGCGCATCTTCAATGGCGGCCTGAAACTCGATGAGTTGCCGCGCTCCTGGGCGCACTACGCGCTGACCCTGGAGCCGGTGAACCCGCCGGTGCTGGTCACGCAGATCCAGATGGCGCCGGGCGAATGGCTGTACATCGCCTCGCTGTTGCCCGAGCCCTACACCAGTCTTGAAGAGCAGGGCCTGCCGGCGCAGCAGGTGTGGTTCATCGTCCTGACCAGCGGCTTTTTGCTGTTGTTCATCGGCCTGCTGGTGCACTGGCAGAGTCGTCCGCTCAAGCGCCTGGCGCGGGCGGCACGGGATCTGTCGTTGGGAGCCGACGTGGAACCGGTGGCCGAAGGCGGGGGCAGCGAAGTGGTCGAGGTTGGGCGCGCGTTCAACACCATGCGCGAACGCATCAGCCGTTACTTGACCGAGCGCAGCCAGTTGTTCAGCGCCATTTCCCACGACTTGCGCACGCCGATCACCCGGCTGCGGCTGCGGGTGGAGTTGCTCGAAGACGAACAGCTGCAAGCCAAGTTCGGGCGCGATCTGGACGAGCTCGAGTTGCTGGTCAAGGGCGCGCTGCAATGCGTGAAAGACACCGACATCCACGAGAACATCGAGCCGGTGGATCTCAATCATGTACTCGACTGTCTGGTGGAACCGTACCTGGCCCCCATCGGCAATGGTCGCGTGACCCAGCAGGGACGGGCGCTGGCGCCGTACCCGGGCAAACCGCTGGCGCTCAAGCGCTGCATCGGTAACCTGATCGACAATGCGTTGAAGTACGGGCAGAAGGCGCACCTGCACATCGATGACGACGAAAGCGCGTTCATCCTGCATGTCGATGATGAAGGGCCGGGTGTGCCGGAGCAGCGGCTGGAGCAGGTGTTCGAACCGCACTTCCGCCTGGCCGGGCAACAGCAGGGGTATGGATTGGGGCTGGGGATTGCCCGCAACATTGCTCACAGCCATGGTGGTGAGGTCAGCTTGCAGAATTTGCGTGAGGGCGGATTGCGGGTGACCCTGCAGTTGCCACGCTCAATCGACTGACGCACCCGTCCCTGTAGGAGCCGGCTTGCCGGCGATGGCGTATTCAAGAATGTCATCGCTGGCAAGCCAGCTCCTACAGGTGTCTTTGTCACAGCCTGGTGACATAACCCTCCCCCTTCGTTACAAGCCGACCTTCGTCCGTTGTTTAGACTGCCCAGCAGTCATAACAACAAAAAAGGTACGCCATGGACACCTTCCAACCGGCCTTCAGCAGTTGGCTGAATTCACCTGCCCATCAGCAATGGCTTGCCGCCGAAGGCTTGCGCCTGCTGGCGTTCGCCAAGGCTTCGAAGCTGCCTGAAGGCTTCGGCAACCTCGATGAAAAGGGTCGCCTCCCGGCTGATGCGCAAGCATGGACCATGAACACTGCGCGTATGACCCACAGCTTCGCCATGGCTCACATTCAGGGCTTGCCGGGTTTTGCCGAGCTGGTGGATCACGGTGTTGCGGCCCTGCGTGGGCCACTGCGTGATGCGCTGCATGGCGGCTGGTTCGCGGTTGCCGAACATCGCGACGGCAACACCGGCAAGAACGCCTACCTGCACGCCTTCGTCGCGCTGGCCGCCAGTTCTGCGGTGGTCGCGCAGCGTCCCGGTGCACAAGCCTTGCTCGTTGATGCAATCGACATCATCGACACCTGTTTCTGGAGCGAAGAAGAAGGCGCGATGCGCGAATCCTTCAACCGCGACTTCAGTTGCGAAGAAGCCTATCGCGGTGCCAACAGCAACATGCACGCCACCGAAGCCTTCCTCGCCCTGGCCGATGTCACCGATGACAACCGCTGGTTGTGCCGCGCCCAGCGCATCGTCGAACGCGTGATCCATGGCCACGCCGCCGCCAATGACTACCTGGTGATCGAGCATTTCGACCGCGACTGGCAGCCACTGCGGGACTACAACCGCGACAATCCGGCTGACGGCTTCCGCCCTTACGGCACCACCCCGGGCCACGGTTTCGAGTGGGCGCGGCTGTTGCTGCACCTCGAAGCTTCGCGGGTGAAAGCCGGGATGCTCACGCCGGGCTGGCTGGTCACCGACGCGCAAAAACTCTTCGAGCACAATTGCCTCCACGGCTGGGACATCGATGGCGCGCCGGGCATTGTCTACACCCTGGACTGGGACAACAAAGCGGTGGTCCGCCATCGCCTGCACTGGACTCATTGCGAGGCCAGCGCCGCCGCGAGTGCCTTGCTCAAGCGCACCGGGGACGCGCAGTACGAACAGTGGTACCGACTATTCTGGGAGTTCTGTGACCGTCATTTCATCGACCGCGAGGGCGGCAGCTGGCATCACGAACTCGACCCGCTGAACCGCCCGAGTGCCGATATCTGGCCCGGCAAGCCTGATCTTTACCACGCCTGGCAAGCCGTGCTGATTCCGCGCCTGCCCTTGGCACCGAGCATGGTCAGTGCGCTGGCGCAGCTGTCCCAGAGCGGTTCTATGTAACCATGCGGTGACATACGCGCGTCCCTTCGTTACCTGCCGGGGGATGGCGCCTGTTTAAAATCCTATGCAGCGCAAGCAACAGACTTGCATGCATAACAACAAGAAAGGTGCTCCTAGATGAATGCAATTTCTCGCCTCGCTACTGTCATTTCTCTCGCTTCCCTGTCTGCGCTCCCCCTCAGTGTCCTTGCCGCCGAATCCAAAGGTTCCGTTGAAGTCGTTCACTGGTGGACTTCCGGTGGTGAAAAAGCAGCGGTCGATGTCCTGAAGGCTCAAGTCGAAAAAGACGGCTTCACCTGGAAGGACGGCGCAGTCGCCGGTGGTGGCGGTTCCACGGCCATGACCGTACTCAAGAGTCGCGCCGTTGCCGGTAACCCGCCGGGCGTTGCACAGATCAAAGGTCCGGACATCCAGGAGTGGGGCAGCACTGGCCTGCTCAGCACCGACGCGTTGAAAGACGTTTCCAAAGCGGAAAACTGGGATGGCCTGCTGTCGAAGAAAGTTTCCGACACGGTGAAGTACGAAGGTGACTACGTCGCCGTACCGGTGAACATCCACCGCGTCAACTGGCTGTGGATCAACCCGCAAGTGTTCAAGAAAGCCGGGATCGAAAAAGCCCCGACGACCCTCGAAGAATTCTATGCCGCCGGCGACAAGCTCAAAGTCGCAGGCTTCATCGCGCTCGCCCACGGTGGTCAGCCTTGGCAGGACAGCACCGTGTTTGAAGACGTGGTGCTCTCGGTGATGGGCGCTGACGGTTACAAGAAAGCCCTGGTCGACCTGGATCAGAAAACCCTGTCCGGCCCGCAGATGACCCAGTCGTTCGCCGAGCTGAAAAAGATCACCGGCTACATGGACCCGAACCGCGCCGGTCGTGACTGGAACATCGCCGCTGCCGACGTCATCAACGGCAAGGCCGGCATGCAGATGATGGGCGACTGGGCGAAAAGCGAGTGGACTGCAGCGAAGAAAGTCGCGGGCAAGGACTACCAGTGCGTACCGTTCCCGGGCACTGAAAAAGCCTTCACCTACAACATCGACTCCCTGGCGGTGTTCAAGCTCAAGGCTGATCGCAAGGGTGACATCGCTGCCCAGCAGGACCTGGCCAAAGTGGCGCTGGGTACCGACTTCCAGAAAGTCTTCAGTATGAACAAGGGTTCGATCCCGGTGCGTAACGACATGCTGAACGAAATGGACAAGCTCGGCTTCGACGAGTGCGCGCAGAAGTCAGCGAAGGACTTCATCGCGGACGACAAGACCGGCGGCCTGCAACCGAGCATGGCGCACAACATGGCCACGTCCCTGGCCGTGCAGGGCGCGATCTTCGACGTGGTCACCAACTTCATGAACGACAAGGACGCAGACCCGGCCAAGGCCAGCGCGCAACTGGCCTCGGCTGTCAAAGCGGCCCAGTAATCCCTGACACAGCCTGACCCAATGTGGGAGCGGGCTTGCTCGCGAATGCGGACTGACATTCAACATTAATGTCGACTGACACACCGCATTCGCGAGCAAGCCCGCTCCCACGAGGGATCACCGTGTCGATTCATTTCTCTAAACCTGGATTATCCCGATGAGCTCTGTGGCGGTTTTCAGCAAAGCCTCACCGTTCGATGCGCTGCAACGCTGGCTACCCAAGTTGGTACTCGCGCCGAGCATGCTGATCGTGCTGGTAGGTTTCTACGGTTACATCATCTGGACGTTCATTCTGTCCTTCACCAATTCCAGCTTCATGCCGAGCTACAAGTGGGTCGGCCTGCAGCAATACATGCGCCTGATGGACAACGACCGCTGGTGGGTCGCGAGCAAGAACCTCGCGGTGTTCGGGGGCATGTTCATCGGCATCAGCCTGGTGCTGGGCGTGTTCCTCGCCGTGCTGCTGGACCAGCGCATTCGCAAGGAAGGCTTCATCCGCACCATCTACCTGTACCCGATGGCGCTGTCGATGATCGTCACCGGTACCGCATGGAAATGGCTGCTCAACCCGGGCCTGGGCCTGGACAAGATGCTGCGTGACTGGGGGTGGGAAGGCTTCCGTCTCGACTGGCTGGTGGATCAGGATCGCGTCGTCTATTGCCTGGTGATCGCCGCCGTGTGGCAAGCCTCCGGGTTTGTCATGGCGATGTTCCTGGCCGGCCTGCGCGGAGTCGATCAGTCGATCATCCGCGCCGCGCAAGTCGATGGTGCGAGCCTGCCGACCATCTACCTGAAGATCGTCCTGCCGAGCCTGCGTCCGGTGTTCTTCAGTGCCTTCATGATCCTGGCGCACATCGCGATCAAGAGCTTCGACCTGGTCGCGGCGATGACCGCGGGCGGCCCGGGTTATTCATCCGACCTGCCGGCGATGTTCATGTATTCCTTCACCTTCAGCCGTGGCCAGATGGGCATCGGTTCGGCCAGCGCCATGCTGATGCTCGGCGCCGTGCTGACCATCCTCGTGCCGTACCTGTACTCCGAGCTGCGAGGCAAACGCCATGACTAATCAACTCGGTAAACCGACCCTGAGTTTCAGCCGCATCGCGATCTACGCAACCCTGTTGCTGGCGGCTGCGGTGTACTTGATCCCGTTGGTGGTGATGCTGCTGACCAGCTTCAAATCCCCGGAAGACATCCGTACCGGCAACCTGCTGAGCTGGCCGACCGTGATCGACGGCATTGGCTGGATCAAGGCCTGGGACGTGGTCGGCGGCTACTTCTGGAACTCGGTGAAAATCACCGTGCCGGCGGTGCTGATCTCGACCTTCATCGGCGCGATGAACGGCTACGTGTTGTCGATGTGGCGCTTCCGTGGCTCGCAGTTGTTCTTCGGTCTGTTGCTGTTCGGCTGCTTTCTGCCGTTCCAGACCGTGTTGCTGCCAGCCTCGTTCACCCTCGGCAAGTTCGGCCTGGCCAACACCACCACCGGCCTGGTGCTGGTGCACGTGGTCTACGGCCTGGCATTCACCACGCTGTTCTTCCGCAACTACTACGTGAGCATTCCGGATGCGCTGGTCAAGGCGGCACGGCTCGACGGCGCGGGCTTCTTCACGATCTTCCTGAAGATCCTGCTGCCGATGTCGATCCCGATCGTGATGGTCTGCCTGATCTGGCAGTTCACCCAGATCTGGAACGACTTCCTGTTCGGCGTGGTCTTCGCCAGTGGCGATGCCCAGCCAATTACCGTGGCCCTGAACAACCTGGTCAACACCAGCACCGGGGCCAAGGAATACAACGTTGATATGGCCGCCGCGATGATCGCCGGGCTGCCGACACTGCTGGTCTACATTTTCGCTGGCAAGTATTTCCTGCGTGGGCTGACGTCCGGCGCGGTCAAGGGGTAGAAACATGGCAACTCTCGAATTACGCAACGTCAACAAGACCTACGGCCCCGGCCTGCCGGACACCCTGAAAAACATCGAACTGAAAATCGATGACGGTGAGTTCCTGATCCTGGTCGGCCCGTCGGGCTGCGGCAAGTCGACCTTGATGAACTGCATCGCCGGCCTGGAAACCATCAGCGGCGGCGCGATCCTGGTGGACGACGCCGACATCAGCGGCATGAGCCCCAAGGATCGCGACATCGCCATGGTGTTCCAGTCCTACGCGCTGTACCCGACCATGAGCGTGCGCGACAACATCGCCTTCGGCCTGAAGATTCGCAAAATGCCGACTGCCGAAATCGACGAAGAAGTCGCTCGGGTTTCCAAGCTGTTGCAGATCGAACACCTGCTCAATCGCAAGCCTGGCCAGCTCTCCGGTGGTCAGCAGCAACGTGTGGCGATGGGCCGTGCACTGGCGCGGCGGCCGAAGATTTATCTGTTCGACGAACCACTGTCCAACCTCGACGCCAAGCTGCGGGTCGAGATGCGCACCGAAATGAAACTGATGCACCAGCGCCTGAAAACCACCACGGTCTACGTGACCCACGACCAGATCGAAGCCATGACCCTGGGCGACAAGGTGGCGGTGATGAAGGACGGGATCATCCAGCAGTTCGGTACGCCAAAAGACATCTACAACAACCCGGCCAACCTGTTCGTGGCGAGCTTCATCGGTTCGCCGCCAATGAACTTCATCCCGCTGCGCCTGCAGCGCAAGGATGGTCGTCTGCTGGCGCTGCTCGACAGCGGCCAGGCCCGTTGCGAGTTGCCGTTGGGTATGCAGGACGCCGGTCTTGAAGATCGCGAAGTGATCCTCGGCATGCGCCCTGAACAGATCATTCTGGCCAATGGCGAAGCGAATGGTTTGCCGACCATTCGTGCCGAAGTCCAGGTCACCGAACCGACCGGTCCCGACACCCTGGTGTTCGTCAACCTCAACGACACCAAGGTCTGCTGCCGCCTGGCACCGGACGTGGCGCCGGCGGTGGGCGAGACCCTGACCCTGCAATTCGATCCGGCGAAAGTGCTGCTGTTCGATGCCAAGAGCGGTGAGCGGTTGGGTGTTGCCGGCGTGCCGAAAACCGAGGTGCACGCTGATAACGTGGCCCAATTCAAAGGCCGCTAAAGAACAGGACTGTAGGAGCGAGCTTGCTCGCGATGGACGTTAACGATGACGTGCACCGTCTGGGTGGACGCGGTGCATTTGAGGCCATCGCGAGCAAGCTCGCTCCTACAGGTAACCGCGTTGGAAAAGAAAAGTTAATAACAATAAAACGAGGATGTAGGGATGAAGATGAAGAACAAGGCCCGGTTGATCTGCCAAGTGTCAGCAGCGGCAGCACTGGTTCTGGCCGGCAATGCGATGGCCGATGAAGCGTTCAGCTCCGACTCAAAGTGGATGACGGGCGACTGGGGTGGCGAGCGTACCAAGCTGATCGAGCAAGGCATCGACATCAAGATGGACTACGTCGGTGAAGTGGGGGCCAACCTCCATGGCGGCTTTAACGACGACAAGACCGCGCGCTACAGCGATCAGTTCGGCCTGGGCGCGGCGCTGGACCTGGAAAAACTGCTGGGCTGGGACAACACCCAGGCCAAGATTCAGCTCACCAACCGTAACGGTGAGAACATTTCCAACGACCGTATCGGCGACCCGCGTGCCGGCACCCTGAGTTCCTCCCAGGAAGTCTTTGGTCGTGGTCATATGGTGCGTCTGACCCAGTTGTGGATTCAGCATCAGTTCTTCGATAACAAACTGGACGTCAAGGCCGGTTACTTCGGCGAAGGTGAAGACTTCAACACCTTCCCTTGCGAATTCCAGAACCTGGCGTTCTGCGGATCCCAGGTGGGTAACTGGGCCACCAACATCTGGTACAACTGGCCGGTGATGCAGGCCGCAATCCGCGTGAAATACAACATCAATGACGAGCTCTACGCCCAGATCGGCGCGTACAACCAGAACACGTCGCAACTGGAACACGGTAACGGCTTCAAGCTCAGCGGCAGTGGTACCAATGGCACCGTCCTGCCAGTCGAACTGGTCTGGTCGCCGAAGGTCAACAGCCTGCCGGGCGAATACCGTGTCGGTTACTACAAAAGCACAGCCCCTGCTGATGACGTTCTCAAGGACGACAACGGTCAGGACGCAGCGACCACCGGCAACCCTTTCCGCGTCCACGATAGCAAGCACGGTTACTGGTTCGTCGCGCAGCAGCAACTCACCAGCCACAATGGCGACACCTCTCGAGGTCTGAACATTGCCGCCAACGCCACCTTCCACGACAAGGACACCAACTTCATCGACAACTACCAGTCGCTGATGTTTGTGTACAAGGGGCCTTTCGATGCGCGTCCGAAGGATGACGTGGGCATCGGTTTCGCCCGCATCCATGTCAACGATGACGTGAAGAAAAACGCCGAGCTGACCAACGCGGCCAACGGTGTTTCGGACTACAACGATCCGGTGTTCTCGCCCATTCGTGAAACCGAATACAACTACGAGCTCAACTATGGTTTCCACGTGACCAACTGGCTGACCGTGCGTCCCAACCTGCAATACATCACGCACCCGGGTGGTGTGGATCAAGTCGACAACGCGCTGGTGGCCGGCCTGAAAATTCAGTCGGTGTTCTGACGCGTCTGCGATAAGCTTCTCTCCATGTGCGCATATTTGCGGACAGCCATGGCTGTCCGCTTTTTTTTGTAGCGACAAGGTGGGCTTGAGGGGATGCTTTGTGGCGAGGGAGCTTGCTCCCGCTGGGGTGCGAAGCACCCCCAAAAAAGGGACTGCTGCGCAGTCCAACGAGAGCAAGCTCCCTCGCCACAAAAATAAGCACAGGCTGTTTGGAGAGATGAGTACACCGATGATTTTCAGGATCGTGGCACATGCTTGAGCATCCGCTACAACGCTTCTTCAAATCCTTGCGCGAACGTCCGGTGTTCGCGTGGGAGCGCTATCAGATGCGCGACGTGCTGGTGATCGATCATCCTCTGTGCCAAGCGGTGTTCAGTCGTCAGGGTGCGCAGTTGTTGCACTTCCAGCCCAAGGGGCAAAAGCCCTGGTTGTGGTGCGCGGCGAAGTGGCCGCAGGTCGGGGCCATTCGTGGTGGCGTGCCGGTGTGTTGGCCGTGGTATGGCCGGCATCCGAGCGAAAACGCCTGGCCGTCCCATGGCTGGGCCCGGTTGCTCGACTGGAAGCTGCTCGACAGCCGCTGTGACGACGATGGCGTGCGTTTGCACTGGCAATTGAAGTTGTGCGACTGGCAGGTAGACCTGCACGCGCACCTGGGGGAGCGCATGGAGTTGCGCCTGAGCACCGAGCATCAGGATGACATGCCGTGCCAGTTGAGCCAGGCTTTGCATGCTTACTGGCGTATTGGCGATGTCAGTGAGGTAGCGCTGTCTGGGCTCGAAGGTGCGCAGGGTTACGACCAGTTGAGCCGGCAGGTTTGTCAGCAGGAAGGCGAGTTGCGTGTGGACGGCGGTTGCCAGCGGGTGTTCCAGCATGATGGCGAATTGCAGCTCAATGACCACGCCTGGCAGCGGGCGTTGTGCATCGACACTGGCGAAACGGCCGACACGGTGGTCTGGCATCCCGGTTCACGTCCGTTGCTCGGCGTGACCTGGAACGAGATATCCGAATTCGTTTGCGTAGAGGCAGCAAGCGGCGGCACCGACAGCCTGTGCCTTGCGCCTGGGGAACGGGCGCATTTGAGTTTGCAGGCTCGGGTGGGGGGGTAATTCAGGATCTGCGGTGTCTCGACTGGCCCCTTCGCGAGCAAGCCCGCTCCCACATTTGGAATGCATTCCCCTGTGGGAGCGGGCTTGCTCGCGAAGGCGTCCTTGAAAGCAATAAAGATTCAGGACCGGTCAGTTGAACTCGTCACCCACCGGATACCGGCTCGCATTCAAGCTCTCCTTGATCTTGCGCAAATGTGGCTGGAAATCCACGCCTCGGCGCAACGTCATGCCGGTGGCGAGCACGTCCAGCACGGTCAGTTGAATGATCCGCGAAGTCATCGGCATGTAGATGTCGGTGTCCTCCGGCAGCGGGATGTTCAGGCTCAGGGTGCTGGCCTTGGCCAGTGGCGAGTTCTCGGCGGTCAGGCCAAGGACCGAGGCGCCGTTTTCCCGGGCGATACGCGCCACTTCCACCAGTTCGCGGGTGCGGCCGGTGTAGGAAATGATCACGAACAACTCGCCGGTATGCGCCACCGAAGCAATCATGCGCTGCATCAGCACATCCGCGTGGGCCGTGACGGCGAGGTTGAAACGGAAGAACTTGTGTTGCGCATCCAGTGCCACCGGGGCCGAGGCGCCGAGGCCGAAGAAGTGGATCTGCCGCGCCTGGATCAACAGGTCGACAGCGCGGCTGATCAGGTTCGGGTCCAGCGCCTGGCAGGCGCTGTCCAGCGAGGCGATGGCGCTGCCGAAGATCTTCTGGGTATAGGCTTCAGGGTTGTCGTCGGCTTCCACCGCGCGGCTGACATACGCGGCGCCACTGGCCAGGCTTTGCGCCAATTGCAGTTTGAGCTCGGGGTAACCGCTGACACCGAACGAACGGCAGAAACGGTTGACCGTTGGTTCACTGACCGAAGCAGCCTGGGCGAGGGCGGCGATACTGAACCGGGTAGCCTGCTGCGGGTTGAGCAGGATCACCTCGGCGACTTTGCGTTCGGCCTTGTTCAGCTCTTCAAGGCGATTCTGGATTTGTTCCAGTAAATTTCGCACGCGGTCCATATGGGATTCCTTGATTCACCGGCGCCGATAAGCGCGCGGCTAATGCAAAAAGGGCCTTTGGTGAGGCCCGTAACGGTGGCCTATCCTACTGATGGCTCCGACTGACCACCACTCGGAATCTGTATTTTGCGAAAATGTTGTGGTTATTACTACATTTTCCCTTGAGTGATGCCTTGAAAAAAGGTATTTGTAGCTTAACTTGATAAAAGAACAAACATCATGCTCTCGATTACGGTTGAACCGTGCACCTTTGCCTTGTTCGGCGCCCTTGGCGATCTGGCCTTGCGCAAGCTGTTTCCTGCCCTTTATCAACTCGACGGTGCCGGCCTGCTGCACGAGGACACGCGCATCATCGCGCTGGCCCGTGAGCCTGGCAGCGAGCAGGAACACCTGACGTTCATCGCCTCCGAGCTGCGCCGCTACGTCGGTGCCAAAGAGCTGGATGAAGCCGTGGTCGAGCGTTTCCTGGCGCGCCTGAGCTACCTGCACGTCGACTTCCTCAAAACCGAAGATTATGTGGCCCTGGCCGAAGTTGCCGGCACCACGCAACGTGTCATTGCCTACTTTGCCACGCCGGCAGCCGTCTACGGCGCGATCTGCGAGAACCTGGCCAAGGTCGGTCTGGCGCAAAACACCCGTGTGGTGCTTGAGAAGCCCATCGGTTCGGACCTGGAGTCCTCGCGCAAGGTCAACGACGCCGTGGCGCAGTTCTTCCCGGAGAACCGCACCTACCGCATCGACCACTACCTGGGCAAAGAGACCGTCCAGAACCTGATCGCCCTGCGTTTCGCCAACAGCCTGTTCGAAACCCAGTGGAACCAGAATTACATTTCCCATGTGGAAATCACCGTGGCCGAAAAGGTCGGTATCGAAGGCCGCTGGGGTTACTTCGACAAGGCCGGCCAGCTGCGGGACATGATCCAGAATCACCTGCTGCAATTGCTCTGCCTGATCGCCATGGACCCGCCGGCCGACCTGTCCGCCGACAGCATCCGCGACGAGAAGGTCAAAGTGCTCAAGGCCCTGGCGCCGATCAGCCCGGAAGGCCTGACCACGCAAGTGGTGCGCGGCCAGTACATCGCCGGCTACAGCGAAGGCAAATCGGTACCGGGGTACCTCGAAGAGCCCAACTCCAATACCCAGAGCGACACCGAAACCTTCGTCGCCCTGCGTGCCGACATCCGCAACTGGCGCTGGGCCGGCGTGCCGTTTTACCTGCGTACCGGCAAGCGCATGCCGCAGAAGCTGTCGCAGATCGTCATCCACTTCAAGGAACCGTCGCACTACATCTTCGCTCCCGAGCAGCGCCTGCAAATCAGCAACAAGCTGATTATCCGCCTGCAGCCGGACGAAGGCATTTCCTTGCGTGTAATGACCAAAGATCAAGGCCTGGACAAAGGCATGCAGCTGCGCAGCGGTCCGTTGCAGCTGAATTTTTCCGATACCTGGAGTAGCGCACGGATTCCCGATGCCTACGAGCGGTTGTTGCTGGAAGTGATGCGCGGCAATCAGAACCTGTTTGTCCGTAAAGATGAAATCGAAGCCGCGTGGAAGTGGTGTGACCAGTTGATCGCCGGGTGGAAAAAATCCGGTGATGCGCCCAAGCCGTACGCGGCCGGGTCCTGGGGGCCGATGAGCTCCATTGCACTGATCACGCGGGACGGGAGGTCGTGGTATGGCGATATCTGATTTGAAGTTGCCGCAGGGCGTCAGCGCCCATGCGTTCAAGAGCCCGGTGTTGCTGGCTGAAAGCCTGGCACTGAACGTGGCGAATAAACTGAGCGAGGCGATCGAGACCCAGGGCACTGCGACCCTGGTGGTTTCCGGTGGCCGCAGCCCGGTGGCGTTTTTCCAGCACCTGGCCAGGCAGACGCTGGACTGGTCGAACGTGGTGATCAGCCTGGCCGACGAGCGCTGGGTGCCGGTCGAACACGCCGACAGCAACGCCGGTCTGATCAAGCGTTATCTGTTGCAGGGGCCTGCGGCCAAGGCGCAGTTCCTGAGCCTGTACAGCGCCAGTGCCAACCTTGAACAGGCGGCCGAGCAGGCTGACCGCTTGCTGTCCGAGCTGCCGGTGATCGACGCGCTGGTGCTCGGCATGGGCGATGACGGTCACACCGCGTCGCTGTTCCCCAACAGCCCGAACCTTGCCGAGGCATTGCAGGCCGATGGTGTCCGTCGTTGCTGGCCGATGCTGGCGCCGACCGTACCGCATCAGCGCCTGACCATGAGCCGCGCGCTGCTGGCCTCGGCCAAGCACAAGGTCCTGTCGATTTCCGGTCAGTCCAAGTTGACCACCCTGAGTACCGCACTGGCGGGTGACGATGTCGCCGCAATGCCGGTTCGCGCATTTCTGCAACCCACGTTAGAGATTTACTGGTGCCCATGAGCCAAGGAACAGCCGCTATGACAAACCCATCCCCGACCGTTTCCATGGCGGACAAAGTTGCCCTGATCGACAGCCTCTGCGCGAAAGCGCGGATTCTGCCGGTGATCACCATCGCCCGCGAGCAAGACGTTCTGCCGCTGGCTGACGCCCTCGCGGCCGGTGGCCTGACGGCCCTGGAAGTGACCCTGCGTTCGCAATTCGGCCTCAAGGCGATCCAGATTCTGCGCGAGCAGCGCCCGGAGCTGGTGACCGGTGCCGGTACCGTGCTTGATCGCCACATGCTGGCGGCGGCGGAAGCGGCGGGCTCGCAATTCATCGTGACGCCGGGCATCACCCGTGACCTGCTGGAAGCCAGCGTCGCCAGCCCGATTCCACTGTTGCCGGGTATCAGCAATGCCTCGGGCATCATGGAAGGCTACGGTCTGGGTTACCGCCGTTTCAAGCTGTTCCCGGCGGAAGTCAGCGGCGGCGTCGCGGCCATCAAGGCCCTGGGCGGCCCGTTCGGCGAAGTGAAATTCTGCCCGACCGGCGGCGTTGGCCCGGCCAATATCAAGAGCTACATGGCATTGAAAAACGTCATGTGCGTGGGCGGTAGCTGGATGCTTGATCCGGAGTGGATCAAGAACGGCGACTGGGCCCGCATTCAGGAATGCACCGCCGAGGCCCTGGCGCTGCTGGACTGATCGCTTCACCCGACACCTCGTTGTGTGTTCTACGGCTTTACGGTGCGCTTGGTCGGCGCACCGTTTTTTTTTGCCTGAAGAAAGTTGCCTGGATCGACTCATCCCCCCCCTGTGGGAGCGGGCTTGCTCGCGAAGAGGGAGTGTCAGTCGACATCAACGTTACCTGACACCCCGCATTCGCGAGCAAGCCCGCTCCCACACAAAAAAAGACATCATGCGATACATAGTTACCGCATACCGAAAACCGACCGGTGCTAGCCTGCGTTCATCTTATGGAAGAGAGAACGTCATGGAAGACAACACCTTCGCAGTCCCCTCAGCACCGGTTTACCTGCTGTCCCCCGAACAGATTGCCGGCCCGTATTTCCGCAATCCGAAACTGATCCGTAGAAACATCAGCGAAGGCGCCGATGGCATTCCGTTGGTACTGCGGCTTGCCATCGTCGATGCCATGACCGGTGAGCCGGTCCCGGATGCGCTGGTGGACATCTGGCACTGCAACGCACGGGGCGCCTATTCCGGCTGGAGCAAGATCAACCCGGATGTCGAGGTCGATACCGGTGACATAGGCGCAGTCCCGCGAACCGATGACGATACCTACCTGCGCGGCGGGCAGTTCACCGACAAGTCGGGCATCGTGCGCTTCACCACGATCTATCCGGGTTTTTACGCCGGCCGCGCTTTGCACATTCACGTCGCCGTGCGCATCACAGCCGGCAACAACTATCTGCAAGAGCGGCATGTCGCCTGGGTCGGGCAGCTTTACCTGCCTGAGGTGGCCTCGCGCTCGGTACTTTGCACCCGACCGTACAGCGGTCGAGCCGTGCCGGCACTGATCAACGATCAGGACTTTTTTTATACAACCATGGGCGGTGAAGAATCGACCTTGAACGTCCACACCCTGGGGCGGTCTTCGCCTGAAGACGGATACTTCGGGCAGATGACCATCGGCATCGACACGTTCGCCGTGTCGTCACAGATCAAGCCCGAGGACTTTGACAAGTACACCGTCTGACGTCAGCCCAGTTCGGTCAGTGCCCTGGTCAGCGTATCCATGTCGTGCGCGGTGGTGGTAAGCCCCGGTGTGATGCGGATGCACGGTCCGCACGCCGCGCCACTGCGCGTCACCGTGAACAGGTTGTACTCATTGAGCAGGCGCTCGACCATGACTTGCTGGTCGGCATGTCGGGTAAAACGCATCGAAGTGATGCCGCAATACAGGCGCGGGTCATCCGGGGTCAGGACTTCGACACCCGGCAACCGCCGCGCCGCACCGACCCAGCGGTTGCGCAGATAGTTGAGCCGCGCTCCTTTGGCCGCGGCACCGCCCATCGCCCAATGTTCTTCGAGCACCAGCGGCAGGGTCAGCAGCGCGGGGATGTTGGGGGTGCTGTATGAGGTACGGGCGCGAATGTCAGTGGACGGAAAATGCATCTCGCCCATGTCCGGATCGATATCGGCCAGGCGTTCGGGGGCGATGTAGATGAAGCCGAGTGTCAGCGGCGCGCCAATCCACTTGTGCAGGTTGTAGCCGGCGAAGGCGACACCGAGCTCAGTCAGGTTGAACTCGAGCTGGCCGAGGGCATGGGCACCGTCGAGGATGACATCGATGCCATGTTCTTTCGCGGCGGCTGCAATTGCCTGCACCGGCATCACCAGGCCCGTGCGGTGGGTGACGTGGGTCAGCGCCATCAGCTTCAGCCGCGGATGCCGTGCGAAGGCTTCACGATAGGTATTGAGCAGGCTGTCGAAGGTTGCCGGGTGCGCGTGTTCGATTTCGATCACTTCAACGCCGCGATTACGCGCCAGCCAGCGCATGGCGCCTTTGACCGTGTCGTATTCCAGGTCGCAGAACAGCACTTGGTCGCCGGGCTGGAGACGGTTGTAGTTGCGGATCAGCGACTGCAAACCTTCCGATGCGTTGCGGGTGAGGGCGATGCTTTCGCCGGGGACGCCTATGAGCTTTGCCATCTGCGCGCGGATCTTCAGGCTGTCGCCCTGCTCGAAGCGCTGGCGCACGTAGACCGAGTTACTGCGGTTGATGAGCTCGATGTTGCGCTGGTATTCCTCGACCACCGTGCGCGACATGCGTCCGAAGTAACCGTTCTCCAGGTTGAGCGGGCCGGGTTCGACATCGTAGCGGTCGGCAAAGGTTTGCCAGAAGGCTTCATCACGGGCGCGGCGGGTGTTGTCGGGCATGGGCTACTCGGTAGGTGATTCAGTGGCGCGGGGCAGGTTTGCCGTGTTTGGCGCGCAGCGGTTCGAGCAAGTCCGACAAACCGTTGTGATCGATTTCCTGCATCAGGGCCAGCAGTCCGCCCAACTCGCCATGGGGGAAACCCTCCCGGGCGAACCAGTTCAGGTAAGGGCCGGGCAGGTCGGCAATGATTCGACCCTTGTACTTGCCGAAGGGCATTTCGCGGGTGATCAGCAGTTCGAGCTTTTCAGGATTCATCGATCGGTCGTCTTGATTCAGTCAGTCTGGAAAATACAGGCATTCTGCATGCAGGCCAAATGACAGATCATGCAAATAAAACGGATACAGATTTATTGATATCTGGTAACTGTTTGAAAAATAACGAATAAATAGACAATTCCAAGCTGGCATGCAGGGTGCAATGGTCATTGCACCTTTCATCCACCGCAAGGAATTGAAAAATGACCGACATGAACAAAGAAGCGATTTCTGTACTCAACGACCTGATTGAAACCAGTAAGGACGGTCAGGCCGGGTTCAAGACTTGCGCTGAAGACATCAAGCACCCTGAACTCAAAACCCTGTTTATCAAGCATTCGGCCGATTGTGGTACGGCCGCTGCGCAATTGCAGTCTGCCGTGCGTTCGATGGGGGGCGATCCGCAAACCTCTACCAGTGTCAGCGGCGACCTGCACCGTCGTTGGGTCGACGTGAAGTCGATGTTCAGCGGCAAGGGCGAGGAGTCCGTACTCAATGAAGCCGAGCGCGGCGAGGACCATGCATTGAAGGCTTATCGGAACGCCATGGAGAAAATCAACAAGCACAACCTGGTGGGCATTCGTGACCTGGTTGAGCGTCAGTACCACGGCCTGCAGCGTAATCACGATCAGGTCAAAGCCCTGCGTAACCAGGCGCGTGCACGCTGAAACAACTGTGGGAGCGGGCTTGCTCGCGAATGAGGTTTAACATTCAACAATAATGTTGACTGACACGCCGCCTTCGCGAGCAAGCCCGCTCCCACATGGTTTTATACCAGCCGATCAACCGATGCTGATGGCCGGCAATGTTGTCAGCGTCACGCTCTGTTGCTTGCGTGGCGCGAGGATTTCCGCTTCGCCGTCCACCACCAGCTCATCGCGCTGGTTGAACACGCGAGTGGCAATGCGCACGCGAAACTTCGGCAGTTTTTCCAGGATTTCCAGGCGCACGGTCAGGGTGTCGCCGATCTTCACCGGTTTCTGAAAGCTCATTTGCTGGCCGATGTAGATGGTGCCCGGTCCAGGCAATTCGCAGGCGACTGCCGCGCTGATCAACGCGCCGCTGAACATGCCGTGGGCAATGCGCTCCTTGAACATGGTGCTGGCGGCGTATTCGGCATCCAGGTGCACCGGATTGTGATCGCCGGACATCGCGGCGAACAATTGGATGTCGCGCTCTTCGACGGTCTTGCTGAAACTGGCGGTCTGGCCGACTTCGAGGGCTTCGTAAGGGGTGTTGGTAACCTGGGTCATCTGTCTCAATTCCTGTGACGAATTAAAAAATTCACAAAAAAACTATTCGGATCGGTGCGGCCGAGGCGTGCTCAAGGCTTGTGCGATCCAGTTCAGCACATCGGCGATGATTTCATCGCGGTTGCTCTCGTTGAACAGTTCGTGCCGCGCCTGCGGGTAAACGGTCAGTTGCAGGTGCTGGCTGCCGGCCGCTCGCAGCGCGTCGGCCAGCCCCTTCAGACGTTTGCCTTCGCTCACTGGATCACATTCACCGCCAATCACCAGCAGCGGCAGGCCTGGATCGATCTGCGCGAGATTGGACGCTTTGCTGATTTGCTGCAACCCGCCGAGCAAATCGATCCACAGTTGATTGGTGCAGCGAAAGCCGCAGAGCGGATCGTTGACATACAGATCGACCTGCGCCGGGTCGCGGCTGAGCCAGTCGAACGGCGTGCGGGCCGGTTTGAATTTGTTGTTGAACGAGCCGAATGACAGCCATTCGATCAATGCGCTGCGTCCTTTCCCACCCTGGCGCAGGCGTTCGAAACGGGCGATTTGCCGTGCCGCGCGATAAAGCGCCACTGGCTGGAAGTTCGAGCCGCTGAGGATTGCACCGTGCAGGCTGGCACTGTGGTGCAGCAGATAGGCCTGGGCGATGTAACTGCCCATGCTGTGGCCGAGCAGCACGATCGGTACGCCAGGGTGCTGCTGGCCGATGTGCTGGTTGAGGCACGCCAGGTCGCTGACGACCTTGCACCAGCCGTCGTCATCGGCGAAATGCCCGAGGGTCCCGTTTTCGGCAGTTTTGCCATGTCCACGCAGGTCCGGTGCACACACACCATAGCCCTGATCACAGAGTTTTTCCGCAAGAGGTCCATAGCGCCCGCTGTGTTCGGCCATGCCGTGGGCCAGCAGAATCATTGCCTTGAGGCTGCCGTCGGGAAGCCACTGGTTGACGAAGAGACGGCTGTGGTCGCTCGTGGTCAGCCAGAAAGTGTCATGGATCATGGCGGTTCCTTTGCACTGAGTCGTTGCATTGTATAGCGCATCCCGTTGCACGCGTCTGATCAGCCCGCAGCAAGGCAGGAAGATTCACACGATCAATGACGGCTTTCGGCATATTTGCCTGAATCGCCATAGCTGCTAGTGTCCGTGAAGCTCCGCTTTTCGCTTTCTCCTTTGAGGGATCAGAGAGAAATGACAGAAAAGTGGCCCCGGATAGATTCAGGTAAAGAGGACAAGAACAATGCAACCTGATTTCTGGAATGACAAACGCCCGGCCGGCGTCCCCCTGAATATCGACCTGGGGGCCTACAAGTCGGTGATCGAGGTGTTCGAGCGTTCCTGCAAGAAGTTTGCTGACCGCCCCGCGTTCAGCAACATGGGCATCACCCTGACCTACGCCGAATTGGAACGCCACAGCGCCGCCTTCGCCGGTTACCTGCAAGCCCACACCGACCTGGTGCCAGGGGACCGCATTGCGGTGCAGATGCCCAACGTCCTGCATTACCCGATTGCCGTGTTCGGCGCCTTGCGCGCCGGGCTGATCGTGGTCAACACCAACCCGCTGTACACCGCGCGGGAAATGCGTCATCAGTTCAAGGACTCCGGTGCCCGGGCGCTGGTGTACCTGAACGTGTTCGGGCAGAAAGTCCAGGAAGTCCTGCCCGACACCGATATCCAGTACCTGATCGAAGCGAAGATGGGCGACCTGATGCCTGCCGCCAAGGGCTGGCTGGTCAATACCGTGGTCAGCAAGGTGAAGAAAATGGTCCCGGACTATTCCTTGCCCCAGGCAGTTTCCTTCAAGAGCGCGCTGCGCCTGGGCCGAGGCCTGGGTATCAAGCCGCTGAACGTCGGCCTCGACGACATCGCCGTGCTGCAATACACCGGCGGCACCACCGGCCTGGCCAAGGGCGCGATGCTGACCCACGGCAACCTGGTGGCGAACATGCAGCAAGCGCGGGCTTGCCTCAGTCAGCATGGAAGTGACGGCCAGCCGTTGTTGCGCGAAGGCCAGGAGGTCATGATCGCGCCGCTGCCGCTGTACCACATCTATGCCTTCACCGCGAACTGCATGTGCATGATGGTGACGGGCAACCACAACGTGCTGATCACCAACCCGCGGGACATCGGCGGCTTCATCAAGGAACTGAAGAACTGGCGCTTCTCGGCGCTGCTGGGGCTCAACACGCTGTTCGTCGCGCTGATGGATCACCCGGACTTCAAGACCCTGGATTTCTCCAGCCTCAAGCTCACCAACTCCGGCGGCACTGCGCTGGTCAAGGCCACCGCCGAGCGTTGGGAACAACTGACCGGTTGCCGCATCACCGAAGGTTACGGCCTGACCGAAACCTCGCCGGTGGCTTGTACCAACCCGTATGGCGACCAGTCGCGGATCGGCACGGTCGGCCTGCCGGTGCCAGGCACCACGCTGAAAGTCATCAGCGATGACGGCGTCGAACAACCGCTGGGTGAGCGCGGCGAGTTGTGCATCAAAGGCCCGCAGATCATGAAGGGCTACTGGCAGAAGCCCGATGCCACGGCCGAGGTGCTGGATGCCGAGGGCTGGTTCAAGTCCGGTGACATTGCGGTGATCGACCCGGACGGTTTCGTGCGCATCGTTGACCGCAAGAAGGACATGATCATTGTCTCGGGCTTCAACGTGTACCCGAACGAGATCGAAGACGTGGTGATGGCCCACCCGAAGGTCGCCAACTGTGCGGTCATCGGTGTGCCCGACGAGCGGTCGGGGGAAGCGGTGAAGCTGTTCGTGGTGGCCCGTGAAGCGGGCGTCAGCCTTGAAGAGTTGAAGGCCTACTGCAAGGAGAACTTCACGGCGTACAAAGTACCGAAGCACATCGTGCTGCGTGAGTCGTTGCCAATGACGCCGGTGGGCAAGATCCTGCGGCGGGAGTTGCGTGATATCGCCTGATCGCTGAATGGCCGATCCCTGTAGGAGCGAGCCTGCTCACGATGGACGTCAACGATAACGCGCCCTGTTTGAATGATCGCGTCGTCCGGACGTTTTTCGCGAGCAAGCTCGCTCCTACAGTTTTAGCGCGAAAGCCCCGATTTTCGGGGCTTTCAGGGGATATATAGAATTTTTGCTCTAAAATGACTGCTTGCAAGTCTTGAGTCACAAAAGTGACCGTAGAGGCCGCTTTTGGCTCTAGTCGACCCTTGGCAAAGCTGCTACTCTCGGCGCGCTTTGTGACTTCTCGGCCTTCTATCAGCCAGATTCACCAATGGCCAAACACCAATAATAATCGCATCAAATGCGGTGCTGAATTCGCGTTGCTGAGGAGTGGGCTTCCATGATCGAAGACTTTTGGAAGGATAAGTACCCAGCTGGGATTGCTGCCGACATCAATCCAGACGAGTATCCGAATATTCAGGCAGTGTTGAAGCAATCCTGCCAACGCTTCGCCAACAAGCCGGCATTCAGCAACCTGGGCAAGACAATCACCTACGGTGAACTGTACGAATTGTCCGGTGCCTTTGCCGCTTACCTGCAACAGCATACCGATTTGCAGCCAGGCGATCGAATCGCCGTGCAACTGCCCAACGTGTTGCAGTACCCGGTTGCCGTCTTCGGCGCCATCCGCGCCGGGTTGATCGTGGTCAACACCAACCCGCTGTACACCGCACGGGAAATGGAACACCAGTTCAACGACTCCGGTGCCAAAGCCTTGGTCTGCCTGGCCAACATGGCGCACCTGGCGGAAACCGTGGTGCCGAAAACCGGCGTCAAGCACGTGATCGTCACCGAAGTCGCCGACCTGCTGCCACCGCTCAAGCGTCTGCTGATCAACAGCGTCATCAAGTACGTGAAGAAGATGGTGCCGGCCTATCACTTGCCAAAAGCCATCAAGTTCAACGACGTGCTGAGCAAAGGCCTGGGTCAACCCGTGGCGGAAGCCAACCCGGCCAGCGGCGATGTCGCGGTGCTGCAATACACCGGCGGCACCACTGGCGTGGCCAAGGGCGCGATGCTGACCCACCGCAACCTGGTGGCGAACATGTTGCAGTGCAAGGCGCTGATGGGTTCCAACCTCAATGCAGGTTGCGAGATTCTGATCACACCGCTGCCGCTGTACCACATCTATGCCTTCACCTTTCATTGCATGGCGATGATGCTGGCGGGCAACCACAACATCCTGATCAGCAACCCGCGCGACCTGCCGGCGATGGTCAAGGAACTGTCGAAGTGGAAGTTCAGTGGTTTCGTCGGCCTGAACACGCTGTTCGTGGCCCTGTGCAACAACGAAGGCTTCCGCAAGCTGGACTTCTCCGCGCTGAAAGTCACCTTGTCGGGCGGCATGGCCCTGCAACTGGCGGCGGCCGAACGCTGGAAAGCGGTGACCGGTTGCGCCATCTGCGAAGGCTACGGCATGACCGAAACCAGCCCGGTGGCGACGGTGAACCCGATCCAGCACATCCAGGTCGGCACCATCGGCATTCCGGTGCCGTCGACCCTGTGCAAAGTCATCGACGATGCCGGTGTCGAGCAGCCGCTGGGCGAAATCGGCGAACTGTGTGTGAAGGGCCCGCAAGTCATGAAGGGTTACTGGCAGCGCCAGGAAGCCACCGATGACATCCTCGACAGCGAAGGCTGGTTGAAGACCGGTGATATCGCGCTGATCCAGCCGGACGGCTACATGCGCATCGTCGATCGCAAGAAAGACATGATTCTGGTATCCGGTTTCAACGTCTACCCGAACGAACTCGAAGACGTGCTGGCCACCCTGCCGGGCGTGCTGCAATGCGCGGCCATCGGTGTACCGGACGAGAAGTCGGGCGAGGCGATCAAGATTTTCATCGTTGCCAAACCGGGCGTGACCCTGACCAAGGAACAGGTGATGGAGCACATGCGCGCCAACGTCACCGGCTACAAGGTCCCGCGCTCCGTGGAGTTCCGCGATGCACTGCCGACCACCAACGTCGGCAAGATCCTGCGTCGTGAATTGCGCGATGAAGAGCTGAAGAAGATCAACGCGAAGAAAGCCACCGCGTAATCAACAAAAAAGCCCCGCAGATGCGGGGCTTTTTGCATCTGTAGGAGCGAGCTTGCTCGCGATGGTCGTTAACGATAACGCGTGTTTACTGGTTAAACGCAGCGCTCTTGAATCCATCGCGAGCAAGCTCGCTCCTACAAGCGAAATGGCGCGAAGTTGACGTTGGTACCCGCCGGGCGCATGTCTTGCAGGTACGAGTCCTTGTCGGCGCTCAATTCCAGGCTCAGGGCCGCCTTGCGTTTGCCCTGGTTGCGTACCACCAGGCCTTCAAGCTTCTCGCGCAGGAACACGGTCGGCACTTTCAGGTGCAGCAGTTCGTCGGTGTCTGGCGTGTGCATCAGCAGGTGAATCCACTCGTACTGACCCACGGCCAGGCGCGCTACCGGGATGTCGAACCACCAGATATTGCGGTTGCGGTTCAATTCGGTGAAGTGGCAGTTGTTGACGCCAAGCACAGCACCGCCGAGTTCCTGGTTTCTGCGGGCAATGGCCTGCTTTTTATCGAGTTTCATAACGTTCCTACGGGATTGGATCTTCAGCGCCATGGCCTGAATGTGTTGCGCATTCTCAGGGGTTGCCGGGCAAACATAAAGCGCAACCTGCACTGAACGATGAAATGTCGTGGTGAAAATAAATGAAACGCCCTGCAAAAGCCCCCGGTCAACCTTGTGTAACGACTTTCCTCCATTGAAATGTCTTTAATGAAAAGAAGAAGTGGCCATCTTCAGTTGCCTGTTTTTGTGTCAGCCTGAACTTGCACACTGAAATTGTTTCAAAGTCGCCAAGTGGGCTACCTTGATGAAGAAAACGGCCCCTGAGTCGCCACGACTTCAACCCAAATGCGTATGCGGCGAATGGAGACGCTAATGATTTTTCCGGACATGAGAGGCTTGCCCCTGCACCGTGTGATGATGCGCACGGTCACCGAGTTCATTGCCGACGAGATGTCGACCTATGCCTCGGCGCTCGCCTATCAAATGCTGTTTTCGCTGTTTCCGTTCATTCTGTTTCTGATCGCCCTGATCGGCTTCCTGCATCTGCCCGACTTCTTCTCCTGGCTGCGCCTGCAATCGGAACTCGTATTGCCGCCCCAGGCACTGGAGCAGGTCAACCCGGTGATCGACCAGTTGCAGCAATCCAAGGGCGGCTTGCTGTCGGTGGGTATCGTGATTGCGCTGTATACCGCCTCCGCCGGTGTGCGGCTGATGATGAGCGCGATGAATGCGGCCTACGACGTGGTGGAAGGGCGCCCGCTGTGGAAACGCTTTCCGTTGTCGATCATCTATACCGTCGGCATTGCCGGCATGCTGCTGATCGCCGCCGCGCTGATGGTGCTCGGGCCGCAGGTGATGAGCTGGATCGCTGCGCAAGTCGGCCTTGAGTACTTCATCGTCACGCTCTGGACCATCGCGCGCTGGCCGGTGATCGTGATTCTGCTGATGGTCGCGGTGGCGTTGATCTATTACGTCATGCCTGACGTCAAACAGGAGTTTCGCTTCATCACCCCTGGCTCTGTGCTGGCGGTGGTGGTGTGGATCATCGCGTCCCTGGGCTTCGGTTTGTACGTCAAGGAGTTCGCCAACTACAACGCCATGTATGGCAGTATCGGTGCGATCATCGTGCTGTTGCTGTACTTCTACATTTCCGCGGCCGTGCTGCTGCTTGGCGCGGAGATGAATGCGGTGATCGAGCACATGTCGCGAGAGGGCAAGGACCCTGGCGAAAAAGTGGCTGGCGAGCATGGTCCCGTCCATGAGGAAAAACACCACGTGTCGGGGCTGGGCCGCGATCACTCAATCAAACCGACCATTGATGAAACCTGATCATGATTCGTGAAATTCTGAAAATGGGCGATGAGCGCCTGCTGCGCATTGCCCCGCCGGTGCCGGCCGAGATGTTCGACAGCCCCGAGCTGTGGCAACTGATCGATGACATGTTCCAGACCATGGAAAGTGTGGGGGGCGTTGGCCTGGCTGCTCCGCAGATCGGCGTCGACCTGCAACTGGTGATCTTCGGTTTCGAGCACAGCGAGCGTTATCCGGATGCCGAGGCCGTGCCGCAGACGATTCTGATCAACCCGTTGATCACTCCGTTGAGCCCGACCCTGGAAGAGGGTTTCGAAGGGTGTTTGTCCGTGCCTGGCCTGCGCGGCGCGGTGCAGCGTTACCAGCAGATTCGCTACGAAGGCGTCGACCCCAAGGGTGAACCCATCGTGCGTATTGCATCGGGGTTTCACGCACGGGTGGTGCAGCATGAGTGTGATCACCTGATCGGCCGCTTGTACCCGTCGCGCATTACCGACTTCAGCAAGTTTGGCTTCACCGAGGTGATGTTCCCGGATCTGGATCCCAACGCGGACGATTAAATCGCCGAAAAACCCTGTGGGAGCGGGCTTGCTCGCGAAAGCGGTTTAACAGTCAAAACTGATGGTGACTGACACACCGCCTTCGCGAGCAAGCCCGCTCCCACATTGGATCTTCATCAGGCTTGAGCAGGTTCCAGCCCCATCGCAATCATCGGCTTGCTGCGGGCATAACGGCTCAACCGTTCAACCATCGCGTAAGGCATCGACGGATCGAAAGTAAACCCGCGCCGTTCATAAAACCCGCGCAAGTCCGGATGACAGAACAACCACACCGGCAGGTCGCAATCCTTCACCGCGGCCGCAATCAACCCGGCGGCAATCCCTTGTTCGCGACACCCCGGATCGACAAACAACCCGGTCAGCCAATGTCCACCGGACACCGGACGCAAACACAGCGCGGCAACAATCTGGTCACGCCGGGCCACCCACAGCTGCGCGTCGCGCACGGCCTTCATTGACGATTGGTGAGCGCGATAGAACTTGTTCATCAAAGGCCATAATGGCTCGTCGAGCAGGGTGTATTGGGTGTCGGGCATGGTCTCGGACTGTCGGTATGCAAAGCGAGCGATTATAAAAGAACGCGCGCGCCGGGATAGGTGTATACCTGATCTCACATCCCTGTGAGTGGAGTACGCATCATGTCCAAAGGTATGGATTCAAAGAAAGCGGCGAAAAAGAAACCGGTGAAAACCGCTATTGAAAAGCGCGCGGACAAGAAGGCCAAAAAGGTCGGCGTGTTCGGTCACTGAACCCGCGTTGATTGATCGCTCCCATGCAACATGGGAGCGATCCTCCTGAAAATAATCTGCAAGATTTCCCAAGGCCATTGCACAGAAGGGGACTGGTCCCCGATCTGAGCAACGCCATGCCCCATTACTTTGATAGCGCCCACCAAGAAGAAATCGAAACCCTGCGCCGACGCTTCACCGCGCGCACCGAATGGCCGACCTGGTTGCTGCTGATCGGTGTATACGGCGGCTGGTTTGGCATCGTGTTGACCAGCCATCGGTTGGGTTTGTGGTGGAGCACGTTGTTGCTGATTCCGTTGCTGGTGCTGTGGTTGTCTGTGCAACACGAACTGCTGCACGGTCATCCCACACGCTGGCCAACCCTGAACAAAATACTGGGCTACGCGCCGTTTGCCGTTTGGTATCCGTACACCTTGTATCGCGATAGCCATTTGCTGCATCACCGCGACGAGGATCTGACAATTCCCGGTCGTGATCCGGAAAGCCGTTACCTGAGCGCCGGGCAGTGGCAGGGCAGTTCACTGCTGGTGCGCAGCTTGCACTGGCTGAACAAAACCGTGCTCGGGCGCTTTGTCCTGGGTGCACCGCTGGCCTTGGTGGCGTTGGCCCGGGAAGAACTGCAGCGCCTGAGAACAGGCGAGCATCAGGCCTGGCTGATGTGGCTGAGCCACGGCTTGATGACTGGGTTGATGCTGCTGTTCATCGCGCGCTTCAGTGTGTTGCCGGTTTGGCATTACCTGTTTTTGATCAGTGTGCCGGCGCTGTCGATTGCCATGATTCGCTCCTACTATGAACATCGGCCTCACGCGGCGCCGGAGCAACGCACCGTGCTCAATGAAGCGGCGTGGCCGTGGCGCTGGTTGTTCCTGAACCTCAACTTTCATCTGGTGCATCACGAATTGCCGGGGTTGTCCTGGTACGACTTGCCCCGCGTCTATCGGGCCCGCCGCGAGCAATGGCTGGCGCGCAGTGGTGGATTTCTGGTGCAGGGTTATGGGCAGTTGTGGCGTCGACACAGTGTGAAAGCCATCGATAGCCCGAGGCATCCGTTTCACTGATTTTTCTGCCAGACGCCTTCCCTCTGTGGGAGCGGGCTTGCTCGCGAAGGCGTCGTCTCTGCCAACATCAATGTTGAATGACACACCGCATTCGCGAGCAAGCCCGCTCCCACAGGGGATTTTCGTTACACGGGACTATTTCGATGACCCAACACATTGCCGAACTGCTGATGTACACCGCCCCCGAACCCATTCATCAGGCCAATGAACGCTGGCTGGCGCGAATCCTCGAGCACCTGGGCGAAACCCGCAGCGCTGCCGAAGGCCTGTCACTGATGGAGCTGTGGCTGTCGCCGCACTTGCTGCTCACCCAAACCTGCGGTTATCCGCTGATGACAGCATTGCGCGGCAAGGTCCGGGTGCTGGGGCGCCCTCGTTATGAACTGCCGGACAGCAGCGGCGGCAATCATTGCAGCCTGCTGTTGGGCCGCGTCGATGATCGACGACAGACCTTGGCGGATTTTCACCACAGCCGAGGCGTGATCAATGGCCAGGACTCCAACAGCGGCATGAACCTGCTGCGCCACCGGTTGGCGCCGTTGCAACGTGACGGGCAGTTTTTTGCTCAGGTTGGAATCAGTGGTAGTCATCGCGAAAGCCTGCGCTGGTTGCGCGAAGGCCTTGCTGATCTGGCGGCCATCGACAGCGTGACCTTTGCCTGTCTGGCGCGCCATGCCGAGGAGGAAGTGGCCGGTTTGCGCGTGATTGCTCGCAGTGCATTGAGTCCGACGTTGCCCTACATCACGGCAGCCACCGTCAGCGATCAGCAGGCTGAAGCGCTATTGCAGGCGATGAATCAGGCGTTGCGCGAATTGCCGGACGTCGCCGAAATCCTCGGGTTGCCAGAGGTGCTGCCGGCTAGCGAAAGCGACTATCGGGTTGTGCTCGATTATCAGCATGAGGCCGAGATGCTGGGGTATGGAGATTTGCGATAGGGCGCAAATGTTGGGTCGACAGGTCCATTTTTCGCGGGCAAGCCACGCTCCCACAGGTACACCGAAACCCTGTAGGAGTGGGCTTGCCCGCGATGACGGACTGTCAGGCGCAAGTGATCTTTAATTCTTTATAGGAATATAAAAATAAGTTTTAAATATTATTAATGAATAAGGCTCCTTGCTAGGATTCGCCTCACCGGACCACCGGACATTCAGCGACCCCTAACTCAGGAGCCCCTATGTCCGGCGCCGATATTCTTCATCGCAAACACGTGGACGGACTGTTCCGCGCTCACTACCACTGGCTCTGCACACGCCTGCGTCAATCTCTGAACGATGCCGCCGGTGTCGAGGACATTGCCTGCGAAACCTTCGTGCAACTGCTCGAAGCCCCTGGCCTGACGGCAATCCGTGAACCCCGTGCCTTGCTCACCACCATCGCCCGGCGCCTGCTCTATCAGCGTTGGCGTCGAGGTGATCTGGAGCGCCGGCATCTTCAGCAGCTGCAACAGGCCGAGCCGATCCACGCCGAGTCACCGGAGGTTCTGGCTCAGTTGTCCCAGACCCTGACCCGTGTGGATCGCAGTCTCCAGCGGCTGCCAGGCAAAGTCCGCTCGACCTTCCTGCTGTCGCGGATCGACGGCCTGACCTATCCGCAAATTGCCGCTGCGCTGGGCATCTCGCTCCGTTCAGTCAGCGACTACATGACCCGTTCCCAGGCGCTGTGCGACCGGCACAGCGCCAATCAATCCCTGAACCGTCCACTCCAGAACAAGAGGTCCGCATGAGATCGATCAAAACCCTGCTCGGCAGTTCGCTGCTGGCCCTGAGTCTGTTGTCCCACCCGGCATCGGCCACGGAAAAAACGGCGCCTATCCACTTTGGCGACATCACGTGGGAAAGCGGTAGCCTCATCACCGAAATCCTGCGCCTGATCGTTGAAAAAGGTTACGGCTACCCGACCGACACGCTGCCGGGCAGCACCGTCAGCCTGGAAGCGGCGCTGGCCAAAAACGATATCCAGGTCATCGGTGAAGAGTGGGCCGGGCGCAGTCCTGCGTGGGTCAAGGCTGCGGCGGAGGGCAAGGTATTCGGCCTCGGCGATACGGTCAAAGGCGCCACCGAGGGTTGGTGGGTGCCGGAGTACGTGATCAAGGGCGATCCCGAGCGCGGCATCAAGCCCTTGGCGCCTGAGCTGAAGTCCGTTGCCGACCTGGCGAAGTACAAGGATGTGTTCCGCGACCCCGAAGACCCGAGCCGCGGACGCTTCCTCAACAGCCCGACCGGCTGGACCTCGGAAATCGTCAACAGCCAGAAACTCAAGGCCTATGACCTGACCGCCAGCTACGTCAACTTCCGCACCGGCTCCGGCGCCGCACTGGATGCCGAGGTGGCGTCGTCGATCCGCCGTGGCAAACCGGTGCTGTTCTACTACTGGTCGCCGACCCCGCTGTTGGGGCGGTTCAAACTGGTGAAACTCGAC
The DNA here is from genome assembly GCF_059422645.1 of Pseudomonas sp. GW821-FHT01C01. Lineage (NCBI taxonomy): Bacteria > Pseudomonadati > Pseudomonadota > Gammaproteobacteria > Pseudomonadales > Pseudomonadaceae > Pseudomonas > Pseudomonas sp. GW821-FHT01C01. The sequence continues at coordinate 56,338 of NZ_JBWKXF010000036.1, forward strand.
GAACCGCCGTTCGACGCCGAAGCCTGGAAAACCCTGGCCGATGCCAACAACCCGAATCCCAAGGGCACCCGGTCGATGCCGGCCAGCCTGGCCATCGGCGTGTCGGCACCGTTCAAGGTGCAATATCCGGACTTGGTGAGATTCTTCGAAAAAGTCGATTTGCCGATTGATCTGTTGAACCAGACTTTGGGCCAGATGAGCGAAAAACGGCAGAAACCCCGCGAAGTCGCCGAAGCGTTTTTGCGTGATCAGCCGCAGGTGTGGAAGGGCTGGGTGCCGGGGGAGGTGGCTACCAGGGTGAGTGCCAGCTTGTAGTTCGTTCTGAAATTTCTGCGGTGTTTGTGCGGCTGTCTTCGCGAACAAGCCCGCTCCCACGTTGGATCTTTGATGTCCACAAACCCTGTGGTCACCGCTGATCCCCTGTGGGAGCGGGCTTGCTCGCGAATGGTCTACAGTCTTACGCCAATTCGGCAGCCAACGCCGCTTTCACTGTCGGTCGCTGAATCGTTTTTGTCCTCAATGATGGCTGACTAGTGGCCTTGCAGCTCCAGGTTTGCTGTCTATGATCAGGTGTAACTAACTATGTCGACCGTGATGAGGCAGTCGATCTCTTGGCGAAAGAGTGCGCAATCGAAGGCACCGACACTTAATGGCAAGGAGCCGTGCGCTAAATGGAATTTGTTGTGAATCTGTTAGGGCTGGCCTGCTTGCGGGCTATCAAGAGAAGGATGTCTTGATGAGAGTGCCGTTTTAAGGACCCTCCGATTGATCATCATTTATCACCTGACTAGTCCTTCTTCTTGGAGGGATGCGTGTGCCTGTTCCATGGAACGTAGTGGTGGATGTGAAAGACCTGCAACTTTCATCAATCAAAAACCGCACAGAAGGTGATGCAACAATGTTCAACCTACATCACAAGGCTGACCTGCTGGAAATCGAACGATTCAGCTGTGCGCTGACCGAGGCCAACTCCAAGCTGGCGGCGATCAGTCGTTCGATGGCGATGATTGAATTCACCCCGGACGGCATCGTCATCGATGCCAACGAAAACTTTTGCAGTGCCATGGGTTACAGCGCCGAAGAAGTGCGCGGCAAGCATCACCGGATCTTTTGTGAAGAGCAGTTTTACCGCAGCGACGACTACACCAAACTGTGGCGCGACCTGGCGCGGGGCGAGCCGCTGAGCGGGACCTTTTTGCGCTTGCACAAAAGCGGCCGTGAAATCTGGCTCGAGGCCAGCTACATGCCGGTGCTGGGCCCCGACCGGCAAGTCAAGAGCGTGATCAAGGTCGCTACCGACATCACCGCCCGGGTCAACAAGGAACATGAAAACGAAAGCCGACTCGCCGCGATAGGCCGCTCCATGGCGGTGATCGAGTTCACTCCCGATGGCAAGGTCATCAGCGCCAACGAAAACTTCCTGAAGACCATGCATTACTCGCTCAGCGAGGTGCTCGGCCAGCATCACAGCCTGTTCTGCCACCGGGCCGAAGCCGAGTCCCAGGGCTACAGGAATTTCTGGGCCTCGCTCAATCGTGGCGAATACCACTCTCACCGTTTCGAGCGCAGGAACAAGCAAGGTCAGACCGTATTTCTGGAAGCGTCCTACAACCCGTTGTTCGACGCCAAGGGCCGGTTGTACAAAGTGGTCAAGTTCGCCAGCGACATCACTCACCAGATGACCACCCTGCAAACCGCCGCTGAATCGGCCCACAGCACCTCGGTGCAAAACGACGTCTGTGCGCGCAAAGGGTCCGAGGTGGTGCAGCAGACGGTGCAGATCATCCAGGACATTTCCCGTGACCTGAACGAAGCGGCACTGAGCATCGATGCCGTGAGCAAGCAGTCCGACATCATCGGCACCATCGTGCAGACCATCCGCGGCATTGCCGATCAGACCAACCTGCTGGCGCTCAATGCCGCGATCGAAGCGGCCCGCGCCGGCGAGCACGGGCGCGGGTTTGCGGTGGTGGCCGATGAAGTGCGCAGCCTCGCGGCGCGCACCAGTCAGGCGACCTTGGAGATTGTCGATGTGGTGCGCAAGAACCACGATTTGTCGCTCAGCGCGGTGTCGAGCATGCAATCGAGTCTGAGTCGTACCGGGCTCGGGGTTGAGTTGGCGAACGAGGCGGGGGAGGTGATCCTGGAAATCCAGCAGGGTTCGCGGCATGTGGTGGATGCGATCAGCCAGTTCAACTCGACGTTGCAACTGAACTAGTCGTGACAAATGAAAAAGGGTCCCGGTAGAGGGTATCTGTAGCAGCTGCCGAGCCCGCGAGGCTGCGTTCGGCTGCGAAGCAGTCGTAAAATCAGTCATTGCGGTACGTCAGGCAGGCCGCGTCAGCTGGACT
>NZ_JBWKXF010000037.1:0-58306 GCF_059422645.1 Pseudomonas sp. GW821-FHT01C01
GGCGTCGTGTCAGTCAACATCAACGTTGCTGACACACTGCCTTCGCGAGCAAGCCCGCTCCCACAATGTCAGGGGCTTGACCGAATGGTCTTAGCCTCTGCGGCCCTTGTTCGTTTTGCCCCTACCCTACTCAGTCATCGAACGACGGACAATGTTCACCTGCAATCATCTGTCAGATATCGAGCACCAACGGCTGCGCCCCCTGCGCCGGAATCGCACAGCAAATCAGCACGTGTCCGTCATCCGGTACCTCCGCTGGCGGCAGTGGATAATGCACCTGACCGCTGATCAAACGCGTCTTGCAGGTGCCGCAGGAGCCGCCGCGACAACTGAATTCCGGACGCAGGCCCCGGCTCTCCGCCAACTCCAGCAAGCTGCCACCATCCGGCTGCCAGCGCGCCTCCTTGGCCGAGCGCTGGAACACCACGGGCACGGACATGGTGGCGGCTGGCGGTTGCTCGATGACCACCGCATCGGGGTCCGGACGCCGACGCAAGGTGGACGGGCCGAAGGTTTCGGCGTGAATCCGCGAATCGCGAATGTCCAGCTCGCGCAAGCCGTCGTACAGCGCCTGGGTAAAACTCCCGGGGCCACAGACGACAAAATCCAGCTGATCGTAATCCTCGACCGTCAGCAGATCCTTGAGCAGCGCGACGTCGATCCGTCCGCTCAGGTCGAAGTCCTCACCTTGCACCGCCTCGGCTTCCGGTTGGCTGAGCAAACGCACCACCCGCACCGCGTCACCGGCGTCTTCAAGCAAGCGATCCAGTTCGCGGCGAAACGGCTGGTCGGCCAGCGTGCGCGAACTCTGGATAAACCACGTCGGGCGGATACGGCGGGTGCGCAATCCCTGGTAAACCACCTCGCGCAGCATCGACAACAGCGGCGTGATGCCCACTCCGGCCGCCAGCAACACCAGTGGCCGACGCTCATGGGGTGCGACGGTGAAGTGCCCTTGCGGCGCACGCGCTTCCAACAGGTCGCCGACACGAATCTGCTCATGCAAATGCGTAGACACCCGCCCGTCACGCTTCACGCTGATGCGGAAAAAATCATCGGACGGAGCACTCGATAAACTGTACGTGCGGATGTGTACGTCGCCGTCAATATTGAAACGCAGGGGCAAATGCTGCCCGGCCTGGAACAGTGGCAACCCGGCTCCGTCGGCGGGCTCCAGGTAAATCGAGCGAATGTTGTGGCTTTGCGCTTCAATCCGCGCCACTCGCAACGGCCGCCATTGATCGCCCAGCGCTTTGGCCTGCAGACGCGCCTTGGCCTGCGCCCATGTGCCGGTGAGCAAACTGGTGGGTGAAACGCCGTCGAAACGCCAGCGCAACGCCAGTGCGGCAGGGCGGCGTACGACTTGCTCGACATCGATTGTCCACAGGCGCTCGGCCCCCTGGAACGCCTCGACCTGGGGACCTTCCAGAATGATTTCAGTGCGCCCGCTGAGCTGCAGCAAATCACCAGTATTGAAATCGATGAACAACAATCCGGCCCGGGGATTGAGCAGCAGGTTGCCCAAAGTATTGAAATGCAGGTTGCCGGCGAAATCCGGAATGGTCAGGCGATTCCCTTCCATGTGTACGAAACCGCTCTGACCGCCACGGTGAGAAACATCCACCGAGCGCTCGCCATCGACATCCACATAACTGGCAACGAAGAACGTGTCCGCCTCGGCAATCATGGCTTTGGCTGCATCATCCAGTTCATTGAAATGCTGGGCGACACGCGTCGAGGGGTCGGCCAGCGGCACCGAGTGAAACTGGCGCAACTGAATGTACTGCGGGCAATTGCCGAAGGACTGATCCACCGTCACCGCGAACCCGTCCGTGGTCATGGCGCGGACATGCCCATTGATGCGGTTGCGGCGGCGGGTGTGCAATTCGATGCCCAACAGGCCGATGGCCGAGCCGTCGCTCAACTGCGCGGGATCATCAAAGGCCGGCAGGCTGCGAAATTGCAGCAGGCCAGGGTCTGGCGAGTGGGCGAAACCGGGCTGGCCTTCAAGGATACTGGCCCAGGGATGACCGTCGGCATCCACCGCTCCGTACAGCATGAACGGCAATTGCTGATAGAACGTGCGGTGCTGGTCCGGCATCTCGCTGCGAATCACCTTACGACCGAAGACCTCCATTCGTTCGGCAACGCCCACATGCGCCTGCAGTTGTTTCTCGCCGGCATGCCAAGGTGAACGGTCCATACGGCTTCTCCCCTGCGCCAGTGGCGCAGAACGGGGCGGCCCGGCAACTCCGGGCCGCCAGCATCAGGCAGTTTTTTGCAGACCGGCGACGGTGCGCGGCATGCCGACAAAACCCGGCAAGGCTTCGATGCGGGCCAGCCAGGCGCGAATATTGGCGTACTCGTCCAGCGACACATTGCCCTCGGGCGCGTGGGCGATGTAGCTGTAGGCGGCGACGTCGGCAACCGTTGGTTCAGTACCGACCAGATACGGCGTATTGGCCAGTTCGTGATCGATCACTTTGAGCACGGTGTGGGCGTAGGCAATCACTTCTTCAGCGTTGTAAGGCGCGCCAAACACGGTGATCAATCTTGCCCGGGCAGGGCCGAATGCAATCGGACCGGCAGCCACCGACAACCAGCGCTGGACCTTGGCGGCCCCCACCGGATCCGTCGGCAGCCAGCGACCATTGCCGTACTTTTGCGCCAGATAAACCAGAATCGCGTTGGAATCGGCCAACACCACGCCTTGGTCATCAATCACCGGCACCTGACCGAATGCATTGAGCGCCAGGAACGCCGGTTGCTTGTGTTCGCCCTTGGCGAGATCAACGAAGATCAATTCGGTCGGCAATTTCAGCAGGGACAGCATCAACTCGACTCGATGAGCGTGGCCGGAACGTGGGAAGTTGTAGAGTTTGATCGCTTGCATGGTCGACACCTCGGGTCAGTGGTGCTGTTCAGGGGGAGAGCAGCGCCGATGAGGCGTATCTTCCACTCACAACCAAAACAACAGAATCACCAGCAAACGCAATCCATTATTTCAGTGGATGAAATAACTCAATGGTTGAGCGCCGGATGCTCGCGTAGCGTCTTTACCGCGAAATCAACAAAACTGCGCACCCGGGCCGGCGCTTTACGTCCGCCCTGATAAAACACATGGATGGGCAATGGCGGCAGTTCGAAGTCGGCCAGAATGATTTCCAGCTCTCCGGCAGCCACCTTGCTCGCGACTTGATAAGACAGTACCCGCGTGAATCCCAACCCCAAACTGGCTGCCGTGATGGCCGCCTGATTCGCCGTCACCACCAGCCGCGGTTCAGCCCGCACATTCAGGGTTTCGCCGTTTTCAATGAATGGCCAACTCCTGAGTTGACCAATGGCCGATGTCGCAATAATCGGCGCCTGGGCCAGTTCTTGTGGATGCCTGGGCCGACCATGGCTGGCCAGAAACTGTGGCGATGCGCAGATCACCCGCCGCACCTCGCCGACCCGGATCGCATGCTGATTGCTGTCAGGGAGTTCGCCAATGCGGATGGCCACATCGACACCTTCTTCGACCACGCTCACCACCCGGTCCACCAGCAGCGCGTTGATGCAGACCTCGGGGAACTGCGTCAGGTAGCTCACCATCAACGGTGTGACAAACAAATCTCCAAACAAAACCGGTGCGGTGATGGTCAGTTGCCCACGAGGATGGATATGGCTGCCTGCTGCCGAATCCTCCGCTTCCTGCACCTCGGCGAGAATTCTCCGACAGTCTTCCAGATATCGCTGACCGGCCTCACTCAAATGCACACTGCGTGTCGTACGTGTGAGCAGTTGCGTACCAATACGCTTCTCCAGCGCGGCCACCGCTCGGGTGACGCTGGCCGCCGACAGGCCCAAACGCCGCGCCGCCGCCGAAAACCCCTGCTCTTGGGCGACGGCAGCGAAGACCTGCATTTCCTGGAAGCGGTCCATGGGCATGTCCTCCTTTCGAATCAATAAAGTCGCAACAGTAGACAGGGATTTTTTGCGCAGGCGTTCAATAAGATAATGGGGTCCACGACCATCAGGTAAATCAATGGGCTACTGAACTCTAGCGTCTACACCGTGAAAACAATGTGAGTCTCAAACCCACGCACACTCGAAAAAACGCACCGGGAATTATTGATAATTATTGAGGATTATTATCTTGCGACGGGCGCAACTGTTCGCAATTATCCGGACCAGCCTGCTGCAACGGTTAATACCTGACAGGAAAAAACCAGCCATTGGCACTGCGTCAAACCCGTCTCCAGGTAAAGGCTCATCAGCAGGCACCATCAACTGCAGCACGATTCCGGTCTGCCTGAACAGGCGGAATACACGACTGCTCCTATACTACAAGCCACCCTGTCACCTACTGAGTTTTTGGTAGGCACCTCGTTGAAATTTTCCCTACTTGAAGTAAGGCATTATGGGTTGTTGACGCTTGGACGACTGTCCGTCGATCTTGCTTCAAGGGCTCACTTAGTAGGGAAAAGTTGAACTTCATATGGCTGGCTAACCTGAGTGACACAGCAAGGAGTTCGAAAATGTTGCGCACAAACATTTCCGCTAGAGCACTGTCCGGTGGTTTGCTCGATGTACTGATTCGCGCCGGGCTCATTACGGTGCTGGTACTGTTCTGCTTCCAGATCTTTCACCCCTTCCTCAACCTCATGCTCTGGGCACTGATTCTGGCCATCACCCTGTATCCACTGCATGCGCTCATCAAGCGCAAGCTGGTCAACAAGGACGGTCATGCCGCCACCCTGATCGTGGTGGTCGCCCTGGCCTTGCTGATGGTGCCGATCTACCTGCTGGGCACCTCGATCAGTGAGTCGATCCAGGGCACCCTGGCGATCCTCAAGTCCGATTCGCTGCAGATTCCGCTACCCAGCGAAAAAATCGCGTCCCTGCCGCTTATTGGCCAGCCGCTCTACGACTACTGGATGCAGGCCGCCACCAACATGAGCAGCGTGTTCATGAAGCTGATGCCCTATATCAAGTCCATCGGCCTGACCCTTTTGGGCAAAATGGCCGATGTTGGTGTGGGTTTTCTGTTGTTCATCGGCGCCCTGATCATTGCCGGCGTGTTTATGGCCTATGGCGAAAACGGCGAAAGAAGCGCCCTGGCCATCACCTCGCGCCTTTCCGGACCAGAGCGTGGCCCACGCATTACCGAGCTCTGCACGGCAACCATCCGCGCGGTCGCCCAGGGTGTGGTGGGTATCGCGTTCATTCAGATGTTGCTGGTAGGCGTGGGCTTCGTGCTCATGGGCGTCCCCGGTGCCGGTCTGCTGGCGATGGTTGCGCTGTTGATGGGGATCATGCAATTACCGGTGCTGCTGGTGACCCTTCCGGTGATCGCTTATGTCTTCGCCACCGATGGCACCACCTTGGGCACCATCGTGTTTGGCATCTACAGCCTGATTGCCGGGATGGCCGACAACGTCCTCAAGCCATTGATGCTGGGTCGTGGCGTCGACGTCCCGATGCCGGTGATTCTGATTGGCGCCCTGGGCGGCATGGTGAGCGGCGGCTTCATCGGTTTGTTCATCGGGCCGGTAGCGCTGGCGGTGGGCTACCAACTGTTCTGGCAATGGGTCCAGGACCAACCGTCGGCCGAGGTACTGAACGAGACGCCCCAGATCGACGCGGTGAACGAGACTCCGAAAATCGAGGCAATGAACGATCAGCGTCCCCTCTGAGGAGTTTGCGCTTGATGCCATGCCCTGCTCGCATCAGCCGGCTGCTGCTCTGCGGCACCGTCGTTCTGGGTGGCTGCGTGCAACTGGGCCCGGATTTCCAGTCACCGGCCCAGCCCTGGGTCGAACACTGGAACAGCCCGGCCCTGGAAATCGCCGGGCAAAAACGCGCGCAACCGGACAGCCGTCAATGGTGGCGCGTGTTCGACGACCCGGTGCTGGACCACTTGATCGCCGAAGCCGATGCCCACAACGCTGACCTGCTGGTTGCTGGCCTGCGGGTCATGGAGTCCCGCGCGCAACTGGGCATCGCCCTGAGTGGACGCTACCCGCAATTGCAGCAGGCCAGCGCCGACAGCCTCTACCTGAATCGTCGTCAATCGGGCGGCGCCAACCCTCAGGACACGCATTTCTGGCAATACAGCGCCGGTTTCGATATTGGTTGGGAGCTGGATTTCTGGGGGCGTTTCAGCCGTGCCATCGAGTCAGCCGACGCGTCCTGGTTTGCCGCCCAGGCCAACTATGAAAATGCTCTGGTGTTGTTGCACGCGCAACTGGCGCAAACCTACTACGCCCTGCGCACCGCCGAGGCGCGTCTGCAAATCGCCCGCAGTAACGCCGCATTGCAAAAACGCAGCTACGAGATCACCGAGCGTCTGTTCAAAAGCGGGGCCGAAGCCGAACTCGATCTGCAACAAGCCAAGACCCAGTACTTGGGCACCCTCAGTACCATCCCGGATTTCGAAAGCCAGGTGGCGAGCTTGCGTAATGCGCTGTCCACCCTGATCGGCCAGCCACCCGGCACGATCCCTGATCTTGATCGCTACACCGGGGTGGTGCCACTGCTCGATACCGCAGTCTTGCAGGATGTGCCTGCCAACCTGTTGGTGCGGCGCCCCGATGTTCGCGCTGCCGAGCTGCAAGTGGCGGCGCAGTCGGCGTTGATCGGCGTGGCCGAGACCGACCTGTACCCCTCCATCAGTCTGCTGGGCAGCATCGTCTGGTCCGCCAGCTCGCTCAACGGTGCGTCCAATACCCTCGACCTGGTGGCCGGCCCCAGTATGCGCTGGGACATCTTCGACCATGGCCGGATCACCAACAACGTCCGCGTGCAGGATGCCCGCTTGCAGCAATTGATCGTTATCTACCAGGACAGCGTGCGCCAGGCTGCACGCGAAGCCGACGATGCCGCGACCGGTTTGATCAAGGCGCTGGAGCGCGACCAAATCCTCAGCGATGCATCGGTGGCCGCCGAACGTTCTGTGACCCTGGCCAATGCCCAATACCGCGAAGGTTATTCGGATTTCCAGCGTGTGTTGGATGCCCAGCGCGCCCTGTTCGCCCAGCAAGATATCTACCTGGTCAACCGTGGCACCGCCGTCAACAGCTTGATCGCCCTGTACAAGGCCCTGGGCGGTGGCTGGTACAGCGACCGGCCGATGATCGACCCGGCCACCCGCCAACAGATGCAACAACGGACCGATTGGGGCGATTTGCTCGACGAACCGAAGGAAAGTGCCCATGACTGACAGCCCACAACCGGCCACCGAGAACACCTCGGCACCCGCCGCCGACCCGGCCAAAAAAGCGATCAACTGGGTGGTGCTGTTGATCATCCTGAGCCTGGTCTGGTACCTGCTGGCCGACCGCTACACACCCTACACGCAACAGGCGCGGGTGCAGGCCTTCGTGGTGCCGGTGGCGGCTGAAGTATCCGGCCGGGTGACCCAGGTGCACGTACGCAATAACCAGGACGTCAAAGCCGGCGAATTGCTGTTTGAAGTCAATCCAGAGCAGTACCAGATTGCCGTCGATCGCGCCCGTGCCGACCTTGAGTCAACCCGTCGCCAGGTGGGTGCCAACACCGCCGGCGTCGACTCCAAACAAGCGTCCCTGCGCGCGTCCCAGGCTAATGAACTCAAGGCACGCCAGGACATCCAGCGGCTCGAACGCCTGTACCGCGAAGACCCGGGCACCATCTCGCTGCGACGCCTGGAGATATCCCGCGCCACTCTGGAAGAGTCCATCAGCCAGGTCGCTGCAGCCAAGGCCGAAGTGCAACGGGCACGGGAACAACAGGGTGGTAACGAATCAGAAAACGCCCAGTTGCTCAGCGCCGCCAGCAACCTTGAAAAAGCCGAGCTGGATTTGAGCAATACGAAGGTCCACGCGCGTTCAGCCGGCCTGATCACCGATTTGCGCACCGATGTCGGCCAGTTCGCCGCCGCCGGTGCTCCGGTGATGACCCTGATCGCCATCCACGATGTCTGGATCAGCGCCGACATGACCGAAAACAACCTGGGAAGCGTCCAGCCCGGGACGCCGGTTTCCATCGTCCTTGACGCCCTGCCGGGGAAAATTTTCAAAGGCCATGTGCGCAGCGTCGGCTACGGCGTTGATGTCGGCCAGACCACCCAGCCGGGCAGCCTGCCGAAAGTGGAGAACAGCCGCGATTGGCTGCGCCCTGCTCAGCGATTTCCAGTCATCATCGAGTTCGAGCCCGGAGAGTTGACCAGCCCGCAAGGCATCCGGGCCGGCGGGCAGGCCGAAGTCATGGCCTTCCCGGGTGAAGGTAATCCGCTGAATGTTCTCGGTCGCCTGTTCCTGCGCCTGATGAGCTGGATGTCCTATGCGTATTGAGCGCCCGGCCCGCGTTCAGCGTGCCCTGCGCCTGGGCTTCGGCACCGCGCTGTGCCTGGCGGCGAGCTTTGGTCTGGCCCTGCCCATCCCGTTCCTCGCGCCGATGCTGGCGCTGATGATGCTGGCGGCGATGAACCGACCGTTGCCGTTCAAGGCCAGCCTGGGTCTGATCCTGATCCTGATGTTGACCACCGGGACCGGCCTGCTGCTCATTCCTCTGCTGCGTTACTACCCGCTTAGTGGCGTGTTGCTGGTCGGGCTGTGTCTGTTCATGGCGTTTGGTTATGGCCTGCGCGGCGGCAACCCGCTGGTGGCGACTTTCCTGGTGGTGGGCCTGACCTTGATCAGTTCCGCCGGAACCGCTGAATTCGCCCTGGCGCTCGAAGTGATCGTGGCCCTGGTCAAGGGACTGTTCCTGGCCGTCACGACGCTGACCATCAGCCATTGGCTGTTTCCCGACCCCGCCAGCGCCCCACCGGCCAAACCCGGCCCGAGCCTTACGCCCAGCGAAAGCAGCTGGCTGGCGCTACGGGCCACGCTGGTGGTGCTGCCAACGTTCCTGCTGGCCATGATCGACCCGGCCAGCTACCTGCCGATCATCATGAAAGCCGTCAGCCTCGGCCAACAGAGCTGCGCAACCAGCGCCCGCACCGCCGGCCAGGAATTGCTCGGCTCGACCCTGCTCGGCGGTCTGATGGCGATTCTCTTCTGGTGCGCGTTGAGCTTGTTCGTCAACCTGTGGATGTTCTTTCTGTGGATGTTGCTGTTCGGTTTGCTGGTGGCCAGAAAACTCTACGGCCTGGCCCGGACCCGGCAGAACCCTGGGTTCTGGCTCAATAGCCTGGCAACCCTGATCATTCTGCTCGGCCAATCGGTACAGGACAGTGCAGCGGGCAAGGATGTCTACACCGCCTTCGCCATCCGCATGGGCCTGTTCATCCTCGTCACCTTGTACGCCTGCGCCATGGTCTATCTGCTCGACACGCGGCGGCAACGTCGAATGACGTCCACCTAGAAACAACCCCCCCTGAGAAGGCAATGCCAGTCAGTTAAGCGGTAATGCGATCTGTAGCAGCTGCCGAGCCCGCGAGGCTGCGTTCGGCTGCGTAGCAGTCGTGAGTCCAGCTGACGCGGTCTGCCTGACATACCGCAATTACTGAATTTACGACTGCTTCGCAGCCGAACGCAGCCTCGCGGGCTCGGCAGCTGCTACAAAGGGTGTCGCAGCTGAAATTGCTTAACTGACTGGCCTTACCCTGTGAAGGGGGTTTTTCATTGTGGATAACTTATTCCACGGTGACCGACTTCGCCAGGTTGCGCGGCTGGTCAACGTCGGTGCCTTTGAGTACGGCGACGTAGTACGACAGCAGCTGCAGCGGGATGGTGTAGAGAATCGGCGACAAGATGTCGTGGATGTGCGGCATGTGCACCACGTGGGTGCCTTCACCGTTGGTCATGCCGGCCTTCTCGTCAGCGAAGACGATCAACTGGCCACCGCGGGCGCGAACTTCCTGAAGATTGGACTTCAACTTCTCCAGCAGCTCGTTGTTCGGCGCCACGGTCACCACCGGCATGTCGTTATCCACAAGCGCCAACGGGCCGTGTTTCAGCTCGCCGGCTGGATAGGCCTCGGCGTGGATGTAGGAGATTTCCTTGAGCTTGAGAGCCCCTTCCATCGCTACCGGGAACTGCGCGCCACGGCCAAGGAACAGCGTGTGGTGTTTCTCGGCGAACAGCTCGGAGATTTTTTCCACGGTACTGTCCATGGCCAGCGCTTCGCCCAGACGGGTTGGCAATCGACGCAGTTCTTCGACCAGCGTCGCTTCGACGCCTTTGGCCAAGGTGCCACGAACCTGGCCCAGGGACAGCGTCAGCAACAACAGGCCAACCAATTGCGTGGTGAAGGCTTTGGTCGAAGCCACACCGATTTCACGACCGGCCTGGGTCAACAGGGTCAGATCGGATTCACGCACCAGCGAGCTGATGCCGACGTTGCAGATCGCCAGGCTGGCGAGGTAACCCAGTTCCTTGGCGTTGCGCAGTGCAGCCAGGGTGTCGGCGGTCTCGCCGGACTGGGAAATGGTCACGAACAAGGTGTCCGCCTGCACCACCACCTTGCGGTAGCGGAATTCGCTGGCGACTTCGACCTGGCAAGGAATGCCGGCCAGCTCTTCGAGCCAGTAACGCGCGACCATGCCGGCGTGGTAGCTGGTGCCACACGCGACGATTTGTACGTTGCGCACTTTGGCGAACAGCTCGGCTGCCTGTGGACCGAATGCCTGTACCAGTACCTGGTTCTGGCTCAGGCGACCTTCCAGCGTGCGCTGCACAACGGACGGTTGCTCGTGGATTTCCTTGAGCATGAAGTGGCGGAACTCGCCCTTTTCAGCGGCTTCGGCACCGTCGCGATACTGCACGGCTTCGCGCTCGACAGCCTTGCCGTCAACATCCCAGATCTGCACGCTGTCGCGGCGGATTTCGGCGATATCGCCTTCTTCCAGGTACATGAAGCGGTCGGTGACCTGACGCAGGGCCAATTGGTCGGACGCCAGGAAGTTTTCCCCCAGGCCCAAGCCGATCACCAGCGGGCTGCCACTGCGGGCCGCAACCAGGCGATCCGGTTGCTGCGCGCTGATCACCGCCAGGCCGTAAGCACCGTGCAACTCTTTGACGGTCGCCTTGAGGGCCACGGTCAGATCGCGCAGATCCTTGAGCTTGTGGTTCAGCAGGTGGGCGATGACTTCAGTGTCGGTGTCCGAGGTGAACACATAGCCCAGGGCCTTGAGTTGTTCACGCAGGGCTTCGTGGTTTTCGATGATGCCGTTGTGCACCACCGCCAGGTCACCGGAGAAATGCGGGTGAGCATTACGCTCGCATGGCGCACCGTGGGTGGCCCAGCGCGTGTGGGCAATACCCAGTCGACCCGCCAACGACTCGGTGGCCAATGCCTGCTCCAGCTCACTGACCTTGCCCGGACGACGCAGGCGTTCGAGTTTTTCATCGTTGGTGTAGACCGCCACGCCAGCGCTGTCATACCCACGGTACTCGAGGCGTTTCAGGCCTTCGACGAGGATGGCGGTGATATTACGTTCTGCGACTGCGCCGACAATTCCACACATGCTATTTCTCCTGACTGACAGCCGCGCATATCAAATTGATGCCGCGGGCCTGAATCTGATCGCGAGCCTCAAGTGGCAGGCGTTCATCCGTAATAAGGGTATGGACACTGCTCCAGGGCAGCTCCAGGTTGGGAATCTTGCGGCCGATCTTGTCGGCCTCCACCATCACGACCACTTCGCGGGCGACTTCGGCCATGACCCGGCTCAGTCCGAGCAGTTCGTTGAAGGTGGTTGTACCGCGAACCAGATCGATGCCATCGGCCCCGATAAACAGCTGGTCGAAGTCGTAAGAGCGTAGAACCTGCTCGGCAACCTGCCCCTGAAAGGACTCGGAGTGCGGGTCCCAGGTACCCCCGGTCATCAACAGCACCGGTTCGTGCTCAAGTTCGCTCAGGGCATTGGCGACATGCAGCGAGTTGGTCATCACCACCAGACCGGGTTGTTGGCCGAGTTCCGGGATCATCGAGGCGGTGGTACTGCCACTGTCGATAATGATGCGCGCATGCTCGCGAATCCGCGTGACCGCGGCGCGAGCGATGGCTTGTTTGTACTTGGAAACCGGCTGGCCAAGGTCGGCCACCAGCTCCTGAGGCATGGTGATCGCCCCGCCGTAACGACGCAGCAACAGACCATTGCTTTCAAGCGCCGCCAGATCCTTGCGAATCGTCACTTCCGATGTTTCGAAGCGCTTGGCCAACTCATCCACACTGACTTCGCCCTGCTCATTGAGCAAGGCGAGGATGTTGTGACGACGTTGAGGTGTATTGCGCTTCGACATGATTTGGTAAGTTTCGATTCGAAAGATATCGGAAGCAATCAAAACCTATCGGCGAAACTTCGTCAAGCGTGTTGCGACAAAAAGATCTGTGGATAACCTGTAGGAGCGAGCTTGCTCGCGATGGACTTAAGGGCGCTGCTTTTATTCAGACTGACCTCGTCATCGTTGACGTCCATCGCGAGCGAGCTCGCTCCTACACAAGGGAGTTGTGGATAACTCAGCCCTTCTTGATCTTCTCCGGCCGCTTCCAGCCGTCGATATTCTTCTGACGAGCACGCCCGATGGCCAACTGGGATTTATCCACAGTCGAGGTAATCGTCGAACCGGCTGCAGTGGTCGCACCGGCCAGGATATCCACAGGCGCCACCAACGAGTTGTTGGAACCAATGAACACATCTTCGCCCAACACGGTTTTCCACTTGTTCGCGCCATCATAGTTACAGGTGATGGTACCGGCACCGATGTTGGTACGTGCGCCGACTTCGGCATCACCCAGATAAGTCAGGTGACCGGCCTTGGCGCCTTCGCCCATGTGAGCGTTTTTCAACTCGACGAAGTTACCCACATGCGCGCGGGCTTCCAGTACGGTGCCTGGACGCAGACGCGCGAACGGGCCGGCATCGCTGCCTTCACCCAGAATGGCGCCTTCGATATGGCTGTTGGCCTTGATGACCACGCCCTTGCGCAGGGTACTGTCCTTGATCACGCAGTTCGGACCAATCACCACGTCATCTTCAATGACGACCTTGCCTTCGAGGATCACGTTAATGTCGATCAGCACGTCGCGGCCTACTGTCACGTCTCCGCGCACGTCGAATCGTGCCGGGTCGCGCAGCGTCACACCTTGAGCCATCAAACGACGACCGGCGCGCAATTGATAATGCCGTTCCAGTTCGGACAGCTGCTTGCGGTCATTGGCGCCCTGCACTTCCATGGCGTCGTGCGGTTGCTCGGTGGCCACCACCAGACCATCGCTCACCGCCATGGCAATGATGTCGGTCAGGTAATACTCGCCCTGGGCGTTGTTATTGGAGAGTCGACTCATCCAGTCGCCAAGACGGGCAAACGGCAGCGCCAGAATGCCGGTATTGCCTTCCGTGATTTTGCGTTCGGCTTCATTGGCATCTTTCTGTTCGACAATGGCTGCAACCTTGCCAGCGGCATCACGAACAATACGGCCGTAACCGGTCGGGTCATCCAGTTCGACGGTGAGCAAGCCCAATTGCTGCGGCCCCACTTGCTTGAGCAGGCGCTGCAGGGTTTCGACCTCGATCAACGGCACGTCACCGTAGAGCACCAGCACCGTGTCGGACTGAATGAACGGCACGGCTTGAGCAACGGCGTGACCGGTACCCAACTGTTTATCCTGCAGGACGAAATTCAGATCATCCGCTGCCAGGCGGTCGCGCACGGCATCGGCGCCATGACCGATCACGACGTGGATGCGCTGTGGATCAAGTTGCCTGGCGCTGTGGATAACATGGCCGAGCATGGAGTTGCCGGCAATCGGGTGCAAAACTTTCGGCAAAGCGGAACGCATACGCGTGCCTTGGCCAGCAGCGAGAATAACGATTTCAAGAGACATAACTGGCTACCAATCCTGGGTGGTCAGCGGCTGCGACCGGGTTGTAAAAATCGGAAAAGAAAAAAGGGTAGCCGAGGCTACCCTTTTTAATCAATCACACAACAAATGCGGCCTTAGTGGCCGAACTTCTTGCGGATCTGCTGGACGGTGCGCAGCTGAGCTGCAGCCTCGGCCAGACGTGCGGCAGCAGAACCGTAATCGAATTCCGCGCCTCGCTCATGCAAGGCTTTCTCGGCAGCCTTAACGGCTTCCAAAGCTGCGGCTTCGTCCAGGTCGGCAGCACGTTGCACGGTGTCGGCAAGAACCTTGACCATGTTCGGCTGAACCTCGAGGAAACCACCGGAGATGTAATACACCTCCTCTTCCCCGCCCTGCTTGACCAGGCGGATCGGACCTGGCTTCAGATTAGTGATCAGCGGCGCGTGACCCAGGGCGATACCAAGATCACCCAGTGCACCGTGCGCAATCACCATCTCGACCAGACCGGAAAAGATTTCCCCTTCCGCGCTGACGATATCGCAATGGACTGTCATAGCCATCTGATTGCCTCAACCTAAATTAGCGCCCGTTGCCGGGCGCCGGGATTACAGTTTCTTGGCTTTCTCGATCGCTTCTTCGATGCCGCCAACCATGTAGAACGCTTGTTCTGGCAGGTGGTCGTAGTCACCGTTGAGGATGCCTTTGAAGCCAGCAATGGTGTCTTTCAGGGAAACGTATTTACCCGAAGCACCGGTGAAGACTTCAGCCACGAAGAACGGCTGCGACAAGAAGCGCTGGATCTTACGAGCACGGTTTACCAACTGCTTGTCGGCTTCCGACAGCTCGTCCATACCCAGGATCGCAATGATGTCCTTCAGTTCTTTGTAACGCTGCAGCACGTACTGAACACCGCGAGCGGTTTCGTAGTGGTCGTTGCCGATCACGTTCGGGTCCAGCTGACGCGAAGTCGAGTCCAGTGGGTCTACCGCTGGGTAGATACCCAGGGAAGCGATGTCACGGGACAGAACGACGGTGGCGTCCAAGTGGGCGAAGGTGGTCGCTGGCGACGGGTCGGTCAAGTCGTCCGCAGGTACGTATACCGCCTGGATCGAAGTAATCGAACCTTGCTTGGTCGAAGTGATGCGCTCTTGCAGCACGCCCATCTCTTCAGCCAGGGTCGGCTGGTAACCTACTGCAGAAGGCATACGGCCCAGCAGTGCGGATACTTCAGTACCGGCCAGGGTGTAACGATAGATGTTGTCGACGAACAGCAGAACGTCGTTACCTTCGTCACGGAACTTCTCGGCCATGGTCAGGCCGGTCAGGGCTACGCGCAGACGGTTTCCCGGCGGCTCGTTCATCTGACCGTAAACCAGTGCCACTTTGTCCAGAACGTTGGAGTCCTTCATCTCGTGGTAGAAGTCGTTACCCTCACGAGTACGCTCACCCACACCGGCGAACACGGAATAACCGCTGTGCTCGATGGCGATGTTACGGATCAGTTCCATCATGTTTACGGTCTTGCCTACACCGGCACCACCGAACAGACCGACTTTACCACCCTTGGCGAACGGGCAAACCAGGTCGATAACCTTGATGCCTGTTTCCAGCAGCTCGTTGCCACCGGCTTGTTCAGCGAAGGTTGGCGCAGGACGGTGAATGCCCCAGCGCTCTTCTTCGCCGATCGGGCCAGCTTCGTCGATCGGGTTGCCCAGTACGTCCATGATCCGGCCCAGGGTCGCTTTACCGACCGGTACGGAGATGGCTGCGCCAGTGTTTTTGACGTCCAGACCGCGCTTCAAGCCTTCGGTGGAGCCCATCGCAATGGTACGAACCACGCCGTCGCCCAGCTGCTGCTGAACTTCCAGAGTGGTTTCGGCGCCTTGAACTTTCAAGGCGTCGTAGATGCTCGGTACGCTGTCGCGTGGGAATTCCACGTCGATAACGGCGCCGATGATTTGAACGATACGTCCGCTACTCATAGCTGGATCCTCTGAATATTTGAACCGTTAAACCGCGGCAGCGCCGCCGACGATTTCCGAGATCTCTTGGGTGATCGCAGCCTGACGCGCCTTGTTGTAGACCAGCTGCAAATCGCTGATCAAATCACCGGCGTTGTCGGTAGCGTTCTTCATCGCGATCATCCGCGCAGCTTGTTCAGCCGCGTTGTTCTCGACCACCGCCTGGTAGACCTGCGACTCCACGTAACGGACCATCAAGCCGTCGAGCAGCTCCTTGGCATCCGGTTCGTAGAGATAGTCCCAGTGGTGCTTGAGTTCTTGATCCGGGGTTGCCACCAGTGGAATCAACTGCTCCACGGTAGGCTGTTGTGTCATGGTGTTGATGAACTTGTTGGACACCACGGACAGGCGGTCAATACGGCCGTCCAGGTAGGCATCCAGCATCACCTTGACGCTGCCGATCAGATCATTGATCGACGGCTCTTCACCCAGGTGGCTGATAGCTGCAACGACGTTACCGCCGAAGTTGCGGAAGAATGCCGCACCCTTGCTACCAACTACACACAGATCGATCTCGACGCCGTTTTCGCGGTTTACCGCCATGTCCTTGACCAAAGCCTTGAACAGGTTGGTGTTCAAGCCACCACACAGACCACGGTCACTGCTCACGACGACATAACCAACGCGCTTTACTTCACGGTCGATCATGAACGGGTGGCGATATTCCGGGTTAGCGTTGGCCAGATGGCCAATAACCTGGCGGATGCGCTCCGCATAAGGACGGCTAGCAGCCATGCGCATTTGTGCCTTGCGCATTTTGCTGACCGCCACTTTTTCCATGGCGCTGGTAATCTTTTGCGTGCTTTTGATGCTCGCAATCTTACTGCGAATCTCTTTTGCGCCTGCCATGTAACACCTATCAGGTTAGCAAGCGGGAGCCGCTAGGCTCCCGCTGCGGCTTACCAGGTTTGGGTGGCCTTGAACTTCTCGATACCGGCTTTCAGGCCGCCATCGATTTCGTCATTGAAGTCACCCTTCACGTTGATCTTCGCCATCAAGTCGGCGTGATCGCGGTTGAAGTAAGCAATCAGCGCTTGTTCGAAGCTGCCGATCTTGGCGATTTCAACGTCGGTCAGGAACCCACGCTCAGCGGCATACAGCGACAGCGACATGTCGGCGATCGACATTGGCGCGTATTGCTTCTGCTTCATCAGCTCGGTAACGCGCTGACCATGCTCAAGTTGCTTACGGGTCGCTTCGTCCAGGTCAGAAGCGAACTGGGCGAATGCCGCCAGTTCACGGTACTGAGCCAGAGCGGTACGGATACCACCGGACAGCTTCTTGATGATCTTGGTCTGAGCGGCACCACCCACACGGGATACCGAAACACCGGCGTTCACTGCAGGACGGATGCCCGAGTTGAACATGGCCGATTCCAGGAAGATCTGACCGTCGGTGATGGAAATCACGTTGGTCGGAACGAACGCGGAAACGTCGCCAGCCTGGGTTTCGATGATCGGCAGTGCGGTCAGGGAACCGGTTTTGCCGGTCACTGCGCCGTTGGTGAACTTCTCTACGTACTCTTCCGAAACGCGGGATGCGCGCTCCAGCAGACGGGAGTGGAGATAGAACACGTCGCCTGGGTAAGCTTCACGGCCTGGTGGACGGCGCAGCAGCAGGGAAATCTGGCGGTAAGCCACTGCTTGCTTGGACAGATCGTCATAAACGATCAGCGCGTCTTCACCGCGGTCGCGGAAGTATTCGCCCATGGTGCAACCGGAGTACGGTGCCAGGAACTGCAGTGCTGCAGATTCCGAAGCGCTCGCAGCAACGATGATGGTGTTAGCCAGTGCACCGTTTTCTTCCAGCTTGCGAACAACGTTGGCGATGGTCGATTGCTTCTGACCGATCGCTACGTAGACGCAGAAAATGCCGCTGTCTTTCTGGTTGATGATCGCGTCGATCGCCAGAGCGGTTTTACCGATCTGACGGTCACCGATGATCAGCTCACGCTGGCCACGGCCGACAGGGATCATGGCATCGACAGCCTTGTAGCCAGTCTGTACAGGCTGGTCTACCGACTTACGCCAGATCACGCCTGGAGCAACTTTCTCGACCGCGTCGGTCTCGGTGTTGTTCAGCGGACCTTTGCCGTCAACTGGGTTACCCAGTGCGTCGACTACGCGACCCAGCAGTTCCTTACCAACCGGAACTTCCAGGATGCGGCCGGTGCACTTGGCGCTCATGCCTTCAGCCAGAGTCTGGTATGCGCCCAATACAACGGCACCTACAGAGTCTTGCTCCAGGTTGAGGGCCATGCCGAAGACGCCGCCCGGAAACTCGATCATCTCGCCGTACATTACGTCGGCCAGACCGTGAATCCGCACGATGCCGTCAGATACGCTGACGACAGTGCCTTCGTTACGGGCTTGGGAGGTCACATCGAGCTTGTCGATGCGGCCCTTGATAATTTCACTTATTTCGGAAGGATTGAGTTGCTGCATTGCTCTGCTGCCCCTTCAAACTCAAGATTTCAATGCTTCGGCAAGTTTCGCGATTTTGCCGCGAATCGAGCCATCGATAACCAGGTCGCCGGCGCGGATGACAACACCCCCAATAAGGGATGAATCTTCCTCGACTTGCAGGCGCACTTCCCGGTTGAGTCGTGCACTGAGAACCTTGGCGAGTTTGTCTTGCTGTTCTTGGTTCAATGCGAAGGCACTGGTCACTTCAACGTCTACCGATTTCTCTTGCTCGGCCTTGTACAGGTCGAACAGAGCGGCGATCTCCGGCAACAGCGGGAGACGGTCGTTTTCGGCAACGACGTGAATGAAATTCTGTGCCTTTACATCAAACTTGTCGCCGCACACGTCAATGAACGTGGCGGCCTTTTCTGCGCTCGTCAGTCGCGGGGCCTTGAGCACGCGCTGCATGGTGTCGTCTTGCGACACCGCTGCTGCCAGGCCGAGCATGGCTGACCAATTGGCCAGTTGCTGGTGGGCCTGAGCGTGCTCGAAGGCCGCCTTAGCGTAAGGTCGGGCCAACGTGGTCAGTTCTGCCATGATCGCCCTCGCTTAGATTTCAGCAGCCAGTTGGTTAACCAGCTCTGCGTGCGCGTTTTGATCGATTGTGGCACCCAGGATCTTCGCAGCACCGCCAACGGCCAGGCTACCCACTTGGGCGCGCAGCGCGTCTTTGACGCTGTTCAGTTCCTGTTCGATCTCGGCCTGAGCCTGAGCCTTCACACGGTCAGCTTCGACGCGAGCCTGTTCACGGGCTTCGTCGACAATCTGGGTACCGCGTTTCTTGGCTTGCTCGATGATTTCAGCTGCCTGAGCTTTCGCTTCGCGCAGTTGCTGACCCGCTTTTTCTTGGGCCAACTCCAGGTCGCGAGCTGCTCGGCTGGCAGCGTCCAGACCATCAGCGATCTTCTTTTGACGTTCGTGCAGAGCCGTGATGACCGGAGGCCATACGAACTTCATGCAGAACAGTACAAAAATCAGGAACGCAACGGACTGGCCAATCAGGGTCGCATTAATGTTCACGCCAACACCTCGCAGTTACGTTGTCCATCACACCAAATTACCCGGAAGATCCGAGTAATTAGCCAGCGATTTGACCAACGAACGGGTTCGCAAAGGTGAAGAACAGAGCGATACCAACACCGATCATGGTTACGGCGTCGAGCAGACCGGCAACGATGAACATTTTAACTTGCAGCATTGGAACCATTTCTGGCTGACGCGCTGCGCCTTCCAGGAACTTGCCGCCCAGCAGGCCGAAACCAATTGCGGTACCCAGTGCGCCCAGGCCGATCAACAGTGCAACAGCGATAGCGGTTAGACCAACTACAGTTTCCATCTTTCCTCCCGACTTTTACGTCGTATGGTTTAGGTTTTTTAGATTAAAGCGGTAAAACAAATCGTTTCAGAGGCCCCGTGAAGAGCCCCTTCCCGTTTGACCGGGAAGGACATCAGACTAGTCGAGACTGGCCTTAATGGTTTTCTTCGTGCGCCATCGACAGGTAGACGATGGTCAGCATCATGAAGATGAACGCCTGCAGGGTGATGATCAGGATGTGGAACACAGCCCACGCCCACTGCAGAACAACGCCCAGGCCACTCAGCCAGAGCAGACCGCTGCCGAACATCACAGCAATCAGAATGAAGACCAGCTCGCCGGCGTACATGTTGCCGAACAGACGCAGAGCCAGGGAGATCGGCTTGGCGATCAGGGTCACGAATTCCAGCAGGAAGTTCACCGGAATCAGCAGAGCCTGAAGGAAAATGTTCTTGCTGCCGAACGGGTGCAGGGTCAGCTCACCGATGAAGCCGCCGATGCCCTTGATCTTGATGCTGTAGAAAATGATCAGCGCGAACACCGAGAAGGCCATGGCCAGAGTAGCGTTCGGGTCGGTAGTCGACACGGCACGGAACGGGATGTGGTGGTCGCCGGAGATCAGGATGGCCAGTTGAGGAATCCAGTCGACCGGTACCAGGTCGACGGCGTTCATCAGGAACACCCAGACGAAGATGGTCAACGCCAGTGGTGCAACCACCGGGCTACGGCCATGGAAGCTGTCTTTCACGCTGCCATCGACGAATTCGACCAATACTTCAACGAAGTTCTGCAAAGCACCAGGTACACCGGTAGTCGCTTTCTTGGCCGCCATGCGGAAAAGAAGAACGAAAAACAGACCCAATGCGACCGACCAGCCGAGGGTATCGACGTGGAAAGCCCAGAAGCCCATTTCTTTGGCTTCTGCTGCGGTGTGGGCAAAGCCCCAGCCGCCGGTAGGGAGCTGACCGAAGGTCAGGTTCTGCAAGTGGTGCTGGATATAGCCCGAAGCGGTTGTTTCTGCCATGGTTGCCTCAAACGCCCTAAGGTCTCGAAAGTCTTGTTCTCATCAACAGGGGAGCGAACCAGCTGACCAGTTGGGTCAGCACGAAGACGCCGAATACAGCCAGCGGCGCCAATGGCTTCACACCTGCAAACGTCAATGCAAAAAGCACCGCCGTCAAAATCAGTTTGCCCGCCTCGCCGGCATAAAATGACCGGACGATGGCTTGAGCTGCCCGGGCGCCGGAAAACCGAAATGCCCTATGAGCGAAATAAACATTGGGAAGCAAGGCTATCAGGCCTCCGCAAAGTCCCGAGTACCCGGCAACGACTCCATACCGTTGCCAGAGCGCCAAAGCGGCAATGAGCAGAACGACAAATTGAGCCATTAACACCGGAAAAACTGCCAGGCGATGGAACGGCAGGCGGTTTGGCGTGCGGGTTTCCATCACTTTTGCTCTCCAATGGTCGGCTGCCGAAATTCAATAACTTGGCATAATTTGTGCCGACAAAATGCGCGCAGAGTATAGGGGCGGTTCAGCCCCTATTCAACTGTCAGGTAGTGATTTCCGACTTCGCGCTACATGAGGAAATGTTTCAGCGGATATGTGCGAGTACGCCTTGAAGCTCATCCAGTGAGTTGTAACCAATCACCAACTGCCCTTTACCCTTCTTACCGTGGCGAATCTGCACCGCAGAGCCTAGGCGCTCGGCCAGGCGCTGCTCGAGACGGGCGATATCCGGGTCCGGTTTTGCCGGTTCAACAGGCTCCGGTTTGCCACTCAACCACTGGCGAACCAGTGCTTCAGTCTGACGCACGGTCAGCCCGCGTGCGACAACATGTCG
This sequence comes from Pseudomonas sp. GW821-FHT01C01, assembly GCF_059422645.1. Lineage (NCBI taxonomy): Bacteria > Pseudomonadati > Pseudomonadota > Gammaproteobacteria > Pseudomonadales > Pseudomonadaceae > Pseudomonas > Pseudomonas sp. GW821-FHT01C01. The sequence goes on from NZ_JBWKXF010000037.1 coordinate 21,423, forward strand.
CGCCCCTTCAACCTGTTGATTTTCCGGCAAACCGAGCAAAGCACGGGCATGACCCATTTCCAGGTCGCCGTGGGACAACATGGTCTTGATGACTTCCGGCAACGAAATCAGGCGCAGCAGGTTAGCCACGGTCACCCGGGACTTACCCACAGCCTCGGCCACCTGTTGCTGGGTCAGCTGGAACTCCTGCTGCAAACGCTGCAGGGCCACCGCTTCTTCAATCGGGTTCAGGTCTTCGCGCTGGATGTTCTCGATCAGCGCAATGGCGATCGCGGTTTCATCGGGTACATCGCGCACCATCGCCGGAATGGTTTCCTGCCCGGCTTGCTGGCTGGCGCGCCAGCGGCGTTCACCGGCAATGATTTCAAAGCGACCGCCGCCGATCGGGCGAACCACGATGGGCTGCATGACACCCTGGGCCCTGATCGACTGCGCCAGCTCTTCGAGCGCCTGCGGATCCATGTCACGACGCGGCTGGTATTTACCGCGCTGGAGCAGATCCAGGGGAAGGTGCTGCAGCTCACGCTGATCGGCTTGCGCCGCTTGTTCTTCCAGCGAGCTGACAGTCGGACCACTCAACAGAGCATCCAGTCCACGTCCGAGACCTCGTTTCTTGACGGCCATGGGGATTCCTTAAGTTGCCTGAGCGGCGGCGATGCGTGAGTTTTTGCGTTGACGACGAACCATTTCGCCCGCCAATGCCAGATAGGCAACGGCGCCCCGCGATGCTTTGTCGTACGCCAGCGCCGGCATGCCGTAACTTGGCGCTTCGGCCAGACGGATGTTGCGCGGAATGACGGTGTCGTAGAGCTGCTCGCCGAAGTGTTCCTTGAGCTGCGCCGAGACATCGTTCATCAGGCTCAGGCGCGGGTCGTACATCGTACGCAGCAGGCCTTCGACCTTGAGGTTCGGGTTCAGCAGTTCAGCGATACGCTTGATGTTATCCACAAGGTCGCTCAAGCCTTCGAGTGCGAAGTACTCGCACTGCATGGGGATAATGACCCCGTCGGCGGCAACCAGTGCGTTCAAAGTCAGCATCGACAGCGACGGTGGGCAGTCGATCAGGATGTAATCGTAGTTTTCCCGGATCGGCGCCAGCGCGCTGCGCAGACGGCTTTCCTTCATCTGCATTTCCAGCAGCACCACTTCGGCCGCGGTGAGGTCGCGGTTGGCCGGCAATAACTGGTAACCACCGTGTTCGGAGAAGTGCATGGCCTGGGCCAGATCACATTCGCCGATCAACAGGTCGTAGACCGAGTTTTCCAGGCCATGTTTATCCACACCGCTACCCATGGTGGCGTTGCCCTGTGGATCAAGGTCGATCAACAGCACCCGGCGCTTGGTCGCGACCAGGGATGCTGCGAGGTTGATGCAGGTGGTGGTTTTGCCCACGCCACCCTTTTGGTTCGCTATCGCGAATACCTTAGCCATTCTTGCTTGTGTTCCCAATCATGCCGTGCGGCGCAGTATCAGCAGATGGCGTTGGCCTTGGCAACCAGGTACGGCCAGGGCGTGTTCGCTATCGAGGTGGAAGTCTGCCGGCAATGCTACCAGCTCATCGGCCGGATGAACGCCCTTCATTGCCAGCCAGCGTGTTTCGCTATCGCCGAGGTGGCGAGTCCAGTTGCTGAAATTTTCCATGCTGCTGAACGCACGGGAAATGATCCCGTTGAACGGCTGGGCAGGCTGGAAAGCTTCGACGCGACTGTGGATAACTTGCAGGTTATCCAGTTTGAGTTCGAGTTTGACCTGGGTCAGGAAGCGGGTTTTCTTGCCGTTGCTGTCAAGGCAAGTCACCTGGGACTCGGGAAACAGGATGGCCAGCGGAATGCCAGGCATGCCGCCGCCACTGCCGACGTCGAGCCAGCGACCGTTTTCGATGAACGACATCACACTCAGGCTATCGAGCAAGTGACGGGAAACCATTTCGTCCGGATCACGCACGGCGGTGAGGTTGTAAGCCTTGTTCCACTTGATCAACAGGGCCAGGTAACCCAGCAGTTGTGCGTGCTGGGTTTCTGTCAGCGTGACACCGAGTTGGCGAGCACCTGTGGATAACTCTTCTGCGTGTTGCGAAGTGACCAACGAACTCAAGCGCTTTGCTCCAACTGACGGCCCGCGCCGCGTTTTTTCAAATGAATCATCAACAGTGAAATGGCTGCCGGCGTAACGCCCGGGATTCGCGAGGCCTGGCCCAAAGTCTCTGGACGGGTCGCACCGAGCTTGCTCTGGATCTCTTTCGAGAGACCGGAAATGTTCGTGTAATCGATATCCACAGGCAGTTTGGTGTCTTCGCTGGCGCGCAGGCGAGCGATTTCATCCTGTTGCCGATCGATGTAGCCGGCGTACTTGGTCTTGATTTCGACCTGTTCGGCGACTTGTGGATCTTCTGCGCCGCCTCCGGTCACGGCGATCAGACCAGCGTAGTCGATTTCCGGACGGCTCAAGAGATTGAGCAGGTTGTATTCGTGAGTCAGCGGCGTGCCGAATTTTTCGGCAATCGCATCGCCCTGTTCGGTGCCCGGGCGAACCCAGGTGCTTTTCAGGCGCTGCTCTTCCAGTTCGATGCTTTCGCGCTTTTTGCAGAAAGCCGCCCAACGCGCGTCATCCACCAGGCCCAGTTCGCGACCTTTTTCGGTCAGGCGCAGGTCGGCGTTGTCTTCACGCAGGATCAAGCGGTATTCGGCACGGGACGTGAACATCCGGTACGGCTCTTGGGTACCGAGGGTAATCAAGTCGTCGACCAACACACCGATGTAGGCCTCGTCGCGACGCGGGCACCAGGCGTCTTTGCCTTGCGCACGCAGTGCCGCGTTGGTCCCGGCCAGCAAGCCCTGGGCGCCGGCTTCTTCGTAACCGGTGGTGCCGTTGATTTGCCCGGCGAAGAACAGACCGCCGATCACTTTGGTTTCCAGGCTGTACTTCAGGTCGCGCGGATCGAAGTAGTCGTACTCGATGGCGTAGCCCGGGCGCACGATGTGTGCGTTTTCCATGCCGCGGATCGATTGCACGATCTGCAATTGCACATCGAACGGCAAGGATGTGGATATCCCGTTCGGGTACAGCTCGTTCGTGGTCAAACCTTCCGGTTCGATGAAGACCTGGTGGCTTTCCTTGTCGGCAAAGCGATGAATCTTGTCTTCGATCGACGGGCAGTAACGCGGACCGATGCCCTCGATCTCGCCTGCATCGGAATACATCGGCGAACGGTCGAGGTTCGCCGCGATGATTTCGTGGGTACGGGCGTTGGTGTGGGTAATCCAGCAACTGATCTGCCGTGGATGCTGCTCTTTGGAACCCATGAACGACATCACCGGGATCGGCGTATCGCCAGCCTGCTCGGTCATCACCGAGAAATCCACAGAACGGGCGTCGATACGCGGCGGTGTACCGGTCTTCAGGCGACCGACCCGCAAAGGCAATTCACGCAGACGGTGAGCCAGGGCAATCGACGGTGGGTCACCGGCACGGCCGCCGGAGAAATTCTGCAAACCAATGTGGATAAGTCCACCGAGGAAAGTGCCGGTGGTCAAAACCACCGAGTCGGCGAGGAAACGCAGGCCCATCTGGGTCACTACGCCACGCACTTGTTCCTGCTCGACGATCAGGTCATCAGCGGCCTGTTGAAATATCCACAGGTTCGGCTGGTTTTCCAGGATTTCGCGGACAGCGGCCTTGTACAGAATCCGGTCGGCCTGTGCACGGGTTGCACGCACGGCCGGGCCTTTGCGGCTGTTCAACACGCGAAACTGGATGCCGCCTTTATCGGTAGCCATGGCCATCGCGCCGCCGAGGGCGTCGATTTCCTTGACCAGGTGGCTTTTGCCGATCCCGCCAATGGCCGGGTTGCAACTCATGGCACCGAGGGTTTCCACGTTATGCGTCAGCAACAGGGTTTTCACCCCCATACGTGCTGAGGCCAGTGCTGCCTCGGTACCGGCATGACCGCCGCCGATGACGATCACTTCAAAACGGGAAGGGAAATCCACCACGCACCTCGTGCCTGCTTAAGTAGGTAATTCAGGAATAGTTTGAGCTCAGGTTTTCGGACCTGGTCGACAAGTATAGGGACTTCGCCCTTCCTAAAGAACCCTTTGCACAAAATTTAACCAGCTGTGGAAAAGTCGGAGTTATAGAAATTAAAAAGAGAGAAATTTATTAAATCTTTGTTTTTATGTTTATTTCTATGCACCTGCTTTTCTGTGGATAGATCTCTACAGGCCTTTGTTTTCAATATGTACAGAGATTCAAAACCCTGTGTTCATGTGCCAACGAGGCCCTTGGATAACCGGTGTAAGCCTGTGGATGAAAGGGGTGGTTATCCACAGAGGCGGTTATGTTCAGTTTTCGAGCCCTGTTATCAACTGACCTTAGCGGCGGTTATTCACAGGGCTTAATCCACAGAAAAGTGCCGTTTGCTCGAAATTCAGGTACAGGAATCCCGCTCAAGCAGACAAAGTCCGCTCGGCACTCGAAGGTTTATTCAGAAAAGGAGAGAGCAGACAGGCACGAATGGCCTGTCTGTGAACAACAGGAGGGTTACTTCCCGATACAGAAGCTGGAAAAAATCCGCCCAAGCAGGTCATCGGAACTGAAAGCGCCGGTGATTTCTCCGAGCGATTGCTGAGCCTGGCGCAAATCCTCGGCCAACAACTCGCCAGCACCGGCCAGGGTCAATTGGGCACGACCATGCTCGAGGGCAGCACTGGCATGACGTAGCGCCTCAAGGTGGCGCCGGCGAGCGCTGAAGCTGCTTTCGGACGTTTGCTCGTAGCCCATGCAGGCCTTGAGGTGATCACGCAGCAACTCAAGGCCTGAACCTCCAGACTTGGCGCTCAGGCTGATGGTGACGTGACTGTCTTCACTGATTTCCAGGGCAATGGCTTCGCCCGTGAGGTCGGCCTTGTTGCGGATCAGGGTGACTTTCGCGGGATCGGGACGGATTTCGAGAAATTCCGGCCAGAGTGCGAATGGATCGAGGGCTTCCGGTGCAGTGGCATCGACCACCAGCAGTACCCGATCTGCTTCGCCGATGGCTTTCAAGGCACGCTCCACACCGATTTTTTCCACATGATCATCGGTATCGCGCAGGCCGGCGGTATCCACCACGTGCAGCGGCATGCCATCGATGTGGATATGTTCGCGAAGCACGTCCCGGGTGGTGCCGGCAATTTCGGTCACGATCGCCGCTTCACGCCCGGCCAGTGCATTGAGCAGGCTGGATTTACCGGCATTCGGACGACCGGCAATGACCACCGTCATGCCGTCACGCAGCAAAGCACCCTGCCCGGCTTCGCGCATGACAGTGGATAACTCGTCGCGCACTTTGTCGAGCATGCTCAGGACATGGCCATCGGCGAGGAAGTCGATTTCCTCTTCCGGGAAATCGATGGCCGCTTCGACATAGATTCGCAGGCCGATCAGTTGCTCGGTGAGGTTATGCACACGTGACGAGAACGCTCCTTGCAGGGAGCGCAACGCATTTCGCGCAGCCTGGGCGGAACTGGCTTCAATCAGGTCGGCAATGGCTTCGGCCTGGGCGAGGTCAAGTTTGTCGTTGAGGAAGGCGCGCTCACTGAATTCCCCCGGTCGGGCGAGTCGACAACCCAACTCCAGGCAGCGCTTGAGCAACATGTCCAGAACGATCGGGCCGCCATGGCCCTGGAGTTCCAGCACATCTTCGCCGGTGAACGAGTTTGGTCCCGGAAAATACAGCGCGATGCCCTGATCCAGCACTTCGTCGTTTTCACTGAAAAACGGACCGTAATGGGCAAATCGCGGCTTGAGCTCGCGACCACTGAAGGCCTTGGCCGCAACGCTGGCCAACGGCCCGGAAATACGCACGATGCCTACACCACCGCGACCTTGAGCGGTGGCGACGGCGGCGATGGTTTCACGAGGAACGCTCATAAACCGGTATCCAGACAAAAGTGACAGATAGCAAAACGCCCCACTAGGGGGCGTCTTGAGTGGTTATCCACAGTGTAAATCAGGCAGCTGCTTTGGTAGCCGCTTCGATCTTACGTGTGATGTACCACTGTTGGGCGATCGACAGGCAGTTGTTCACTACCCAGTACAGCACCAGACCCGCCGGGAACCACAGGAAGAAGAAGGTGAAGATGATTGGCATCAGCTTCATCACCTTGGCCTGCATCGGATCCGGAGGAGTCGGGTTCAGCTGCTGCTGGATGAACATGGTTGCACCCATGATGATCGGCAGAATGAAGAACGGATCCTTGATCGACAGGTCAGTAATCCACAGCATGAACGGCGCCTGGCGCATTTCAACGCTTTCCAGCAGAACCCAGTACAGCGACAGGAAAACCGGCATCTGCACGAGGATTGGCAAGCAACCACCCAGCGGATTGATCTTCTCTTTCTTGTACAGCTCCATCATGGCTTGCGACATTTTCTGCCGGTCATCGCCATGTTGCTCTTTCAGCGCGGCCAGTTTCGGTGCCACTGCACGCATGCGCGCCATGGATTTGTAGCTGGCAGCCGACAGCGGGAAGAAAATCCCTTTGATCAGCATGGTCAGGAAGATGATCGACCAGCCCCAGTTACCCACAATGGCGTGGATGTGTTGCAGCAACCAGAAGATCGGTTGGGCGATGAACCACAGAATGCCGTAGTCGACCGTCAGTTCCAGACCTGGGGATAACTGTTTCAGCACGGCCTGGCTTTTCGGACCGGCGTACAGAACAGCACTGGTTTCAGCCTTGGCACCCGGCGCAACACTCATCGATGGGCCGGTGTAGCCGATGATGTAGTTGCCTTTGCTGTCTTTACGGGTCTGGACGACGTTGTTTTCGCCCTTGGCCGGAATCCATGCGGTCACGAAGTAGTGCTGCAACCAGGCAACCCAACCGCCAGTGACGGTTTCTTTCAACGGCGCCTTGTCCATGTCCTTCATGGACACTTTCTTGTACGGCTCCGAACTTGTCCACAGGGCTGCGCCCAGGTAAGTCGCGGTACCGGTGGCGGTTGTGGAAGATGGATCGGCGCTGGCGTCACGCTTCAATTGCGCGAACATTGCACCCGTCCAGGGCTGAGCGCTCTGGTTGTCGATCAGATAGGAAACGGTTACGTCATACAGGCCGCGTTTCAGGGTGAAACGCTTGATGTAGTCGACGCCGTCCTTGCTGAACTTCAGGTCCACGACCAATTGGTCCTGACCGTCAGCCAGTTGATAAACCTTCTTCTCCGAGGAGTAAACCGGACGACCGGCCGGATTTGCGTCCGGACCGTTGGTGCCGATCAGACCGCTTTGCGCCAGATAAGTACGTTCGCCGCCGTTATCGAACAGCTGGAACGGAATTTCCGGGTGATCCTGACGACGCGGATACAGCGGCAGGGTCAGCTGGGCAACATCACCACCTTGTGGGTCGACAGCCAGGTCCAGTACATCCGTTTTGATCTGGATGAGGTCCTTGCTCACAGCCACCGGTGTTTCGGCAGGTGCGCTGGTGTCGCTTGCAGCACGTGGAATGTCGTCACTGGCGGAAGCGTTGGAGCCAGATGCCGTATCCGGCAGGCCCGATGCAGTCGTATTGGTGGCAACATTCTGAGTCGGCAGGGCAGCCTGACCATAGTCCTGGTTCCATTTAAGAACCATAACGTAGGACACGATTGCCAGGGCGACGATCAGGATCGTGCGTTTGATATCCATGATTACTCGGCCATCGAAGAAGAACGGGAGGTAGGGATAGGTGGAACCGGGTCATAACCACCGGGATTCCACGGATGACAGCGACCTAAACGACGAAAGGTCAGCCAGCCACCGCGAAGAAGGCCATGATTTTCGATGGCTTCTAACGCGTAGCAGGAACAACTGGGGTAGAAACGACAGTGATCGGCCATCAGGGGACTAATGGCATAGCGATAAAACTGGATCGGAACGAGTGCCAGTTTACGCATCCGGACTGTCTACCCCTACAGGTTCGGTTTTGACTGCTGGTACCGGCGAACTGCGAGCCAGTCGTTTCCAGAGTTTGCCGAAATGCTGAATCAATTCGGGGTTTTCTACGTCCCCCAAACCTTTGCGCGCGACGATAACAATGTCCCAGCCGACCAGTGAATCCTGGTTCAGGCGAAACGATTCGCGCATCAGACGTTTGAGGCGATTGCGCTCGACGGAGAGCTTTACGCTCTTTTTCCCGATAACCAACCCGAGACGGGGGTGATCAAGATCGTTGTTGCGCGCAAGGAGCAGGAGATTTTTCCCCGGAACCTTGCCGGTAGGGGAGTCAAAGACTGCCTTGAAATGCCGGGGAGTAAGCAGACGCTTTTCCCGACTGAAGTCCTGACTCACCTCCAGTGCCGGCTTATCAAACTGCCAGACGCGCACGACCTTTGGCGCGACGACGCGACAGTACGGCGCGACCGTTCTTGGTAGCCATGCGAGCACGGAAACCGTGGGTACGAGCGCGTTTGATAGTGCTTGGTTGGAAAGTACGTTTCATTGTCGTGTTACCTGGTTCGTCCACAACGGGCCGGAATGGCCCCCGTTTTAAGAGACCGGGGATTCTAGAGAAAGCAAGCCTTCAGGTCAATTTCCAACCAGCGTTTCCTTATAAATAGATCTCCAGACGTTTTGCGCTGGACGAACCGCCGGTAAATATAAAAATAAGAAAGGAAAGTATTTAAAGCTTTTCTGTAAAGCTTATAAAAGCTAGGCTCGCCACCTTCTGTGGATAAGTGGCTTCAGCCCTTGTTTAATCGGCTGTACAGAGAATGACAACTACAGTGGAAAACAGTGTTCAGCCTGTGCTGCGCTGTCGGATAACCTGTGTGTGGAAGGTCGGTTTATCCACAGGCCGGTTATCCACCGAGTTTCGCCCCCACTTGTGCAATGACCTTAAGCCAGGTTATCCACAGAGCTTATGCACAGACCACTGGTCGTCTTTTTTGCGTATAAAACCCTGATTCTTCTTGGTCGATGAACCACCTTCGTGTGGATAAGTCGGCGTCTGGTCGTTACAATGGCCGCTTGTTTTTGCCTCACCGGCTTTCAACTTAGGGGATATCCGTGTCAGTGGAACTTTGGCAGCAGTGCGTGGAGCTTTTGCGCGATGAGCTGCCTGCCCAACAATTCAACACTTGGATCCGTCCACTACAGGTCGAAGCCGAAGGCGACGAGTTGCGTGTCTATGCGCCCAATCGTTTTGTTCTGGACTGGGTCAACGAAAAATACCTGGGGCGTGTTCTCGAATTGCTCGATGAGCATGGCAATGGCATGGCGCCTGCGCTTTCCTTATTAATAGGCAGCAAACGCAGTTCGGCACCGCGTGCCGCGCCAAATGCTCCCCTGGCTGCCGCGGCTTCCCAGGCGCAGGCTGCTCAAGCGCCCGCCAGCCCGCCGCCGTCAGCACCAGCCGCCACTTCGACCAAACGTGCCACGCAAAAAATGGCAGAGGTCAACGAGGAAGAACCTTCCCGTGACAGCTTCGACCCAATGGCCGGCGCCAGTTCGCAACAGGCCCCGGTTCGCGCCGAGCAGCGTACCGTGCAGGTCGAAGGTGCGCTCAAGCACACCAGCTACCTGAACCGTACCTTTACCTTCGAGAACTTCGTTGAAGGTAAATCCAACCAGTTGGCGCGCGCCGCCGCCTGGCAGGTGGCGGACAACCCCAAGCACGGTTACAACCCGCTCTTCCTTTATGGTGGCGTCGGCCTGGGTAAAACCCACTTGATGCACGCTGTGGGTAACCATTTATTAAAGAAGAACCCGAATGCCAAGGTGGTGTACCTGCATTCCGAGCGTTTCGTGGCGGATATGGTCAAGGCCCTGCAGTTGAACGCGATCAACGAGTTCAAACGCTTCTACCGTTCGGTGGATGCGTTGCTGATCGACGACATTCAGTTCTTCGCCCGCAAAGAGCGTTCCCAGGAAGAGTTTTTCCACACCTTCAACGCCCTGCTCGAAGGTGGCCAGCAGGTCATTCTCACCAGTGACCGCTACCCGAAAGAAATCGAAGGCCTTGAAGAACGCCTCAAATCCCGCTTTGGCTGGGGCCTGACCGTAGCGGTCGAGCCGCCGGAGCTGGAAACCCGCGTGGCGATCCTGATGAAGAAGGCCGATCAGGCCAAAGTCGAGCTGCCTCACGACGCCGCGTTCTTCATTGCCCAGCGCATTCGCTCCAACGTCCGTGAGCTGGAAGGCGCGCTCAAACGCGTGATAGCCCACTCGCACTTCATGGGCCGCGATATCACCATTGAGCTGATTCGCGAATCCCTGAAGGACTTGTTGGCGTTACAGGATAAACTGGTCTCTGTGGATAACATTCAGCGCACTGTCGCCGAGTACTACAAGATCAAGATCTCCGACTTGTTGTCCAAACGCCGTTCGCGTTCGGTCGCTCGTCCACGGCAGGTCGCCATGGCGTTGTCCAAGGAGCTGACCAACCACAGCCTGCCGGAAATCGGCGATGTGTTTGGCGGCCGCGACCATACGACGGTTTTGCACGCGTGCCGCAAGATCAACGAACTTAAGGAATCCGACGCGGACATCCGCGAGGACTACAAGAACCTGCTGCGTACACTGACCACTTGATGAACACCAGCGCAGCTTATTAAGGCAAGGGACTAGACCATGCATTTCACCATTCAACGCGAAGCCCTGTTGAAACCCCTGCAACTGGTCGCAGGCGTCGTCGAACGCCGCCAGACCTTGCCGGTGCTCTCCAACGTGCTGCTGGTTGTCGAAGGCCAGCAATTGTCGCTGACCGGTACCGACCTGGAAGTCGAGCTGGTTGGTCGTGTTCAACTCGAAGAGCCGGCAGATCCGGGTTCCATCACCGTGCCGGCACGCAAGTTGATGGACATCTGCAAAAGCCTGCCGAACGATGCGCTGATCGACATCAAGGTCGATGAGCAGAAGCTTGTGGTCAAAGCCGGCCGTAGCCGCTTTACCCTGTCAACACTGCCGGCCAACGACTTCCCTACCGTGGAAGAAGGCCCGGGCTCGCTGACCTGCAGCCTGGAGCAAAGCAAGCTGCGTCGTCTGATCGAACGCACCAGCTTCGCCATGGCCCAGCAGGACGTGCGTTACTACCTCAACGGCATGCTGCTGGAAGTATCCGCTGGGGTGATCCGCGCCGTCGCCACCGACGGTCACCGTCTGGCCATGTGCTCGATGCAGGCCGATATCGGTCAGCCGGATCGTCACCAGGTCATCGTGCCGCGTAAAGGTATCCTTGAGTTGGCACGCCTGCTCACCGAGCCGGACGGCAATGTCAGCATTGTGCTGGGTCAGCATCACATCCGCGCCACCACCGGTGAGTTCACCTTCACCTCGAAACTGGTCGACGGCAAATTCCCGGACTACGAGCGTGTTCTGCCCAAGGGTGGCGACAAGCTGGTTCTGGGTGATCGCCAGGCGCTGCGCGAAGCGTTCAGCCGAACCGCGATTCTGTCCAACGAGAAATACCGTGGTATCCGTCTGCAACTGGCTAGCGGTCAGTTGAAGATCCAGGCGAACAACCCGGAGCAGGAAGAAGCGGAAGAAGAAGTGGGCGTTGAATACAACGGTGGCTCTCTGGAAATCGGTTTCAACGTGAGCTACCTGCTCGACGTGCTGGGCGTGATGACTACCGAGCAGGTTCGCCTGATCCTGTCCGACTCCAACAGCAGTGCGCTGGTGCAGGAATCGGACAACGATGACTCGGCCTACGTTGTCATGCCGATGCGTCTGTAATCATGTTCAGCAGAAGCTAGATGTCCTTAAGTCGCGTCTCGGTCACCGCGGTGCGCAATTTGCACCCGGTGACCTTCTCCCCTTCCCCCCGCATCAATATTCTTTACGGCGCCAACGGCAGCGGCAAAACCAGTGTTCTGGAAGCCATCCATCTGCTGGGGCTTGCCCGTTCGTTTCGAAGCACCCGTCTGTTGCCGGTCATTCAATATGAACAACTGGCGTGCACGGTCTTTGGCCAGGTTGAACTGGCGGAGGGCGGGCATAGCGCCTTGGGCATTTCGCGGGATCGCCAAGGCGAATTTCAGATCCGTATCGATGGCCAGAATGCCCGCAGCGCCGCGCAACTGGCCGAGATCTTGCCGCTGCAACTGATCAATCCGGACAGCTTTCGATTGCTGGAAGGTGCGCCGAAGATTCGCCGTCAGTTTCTCGACTGGGGTGTGTTCCACGTGGAACCGCGCTTCATGTCAACCTGGCAGCGCTTGCAGAAGGCCCTGCGCCAGAGAAACTCTTGGCTGCGGCATGGTACACTTGACGCCGTTTCGCAAGCGGTTTGGGACAGGGAACTGTGCCAGGCCAGCGCTGAAATTGATGAGTACCGCCGCGCTTATATCAAAGCCTTGAAACCAGTCTTTGAACAAACCTTGAGCGATCTGGTTGAGCTTGAAGGCTTGACGCTCAGCTATTACCGCGGCTGGGACAAGGACCGGGAACTGAGTGCTGTGCTCGCCGGGTCTTTGCAGCGGGACCAGCAAATGGGGCATACCCAGGCCGGACCACAACGTGCTGATTTGCGTCTCAGACTGGGCGCGCACAACGCCGCGGACATCTTGTCCCGTGGCCAGCAGAAGTTGGTGGTTTGCGCATTGCGGATTGCCCAAGGGCACTTGGTCAGTCAGGCTCGACGCGGTCAGTGTATTTATCTGGTGGATGACTTGCCGTCCGAGCTGGACGAGCACCACCGTCGCGCGCTTTGCCGCTTGTTGGAAGACTTACGCTGCCAGGTATTTATCACCTGTGTAGATCACGAATTATTGAGGGAAGTCTGGCAGACGGAAACGCCAGTCGCTCTGTTCCACGTGGAACAGGGCCGTATCACCCAGACCCACGACCATCGGGAGTGAAGGCATTGAGCGAAGAAAATACGTACGACTCAACGAGCATTAAAGTGCTGAAAGGCCTGGATGCCGTACGCAAACGTCCCGGTATGTATATTGGTGACACCGACGATGGCAGCGGTCTGCACCACATGGTTTTCGAGGTGGTCGATAACTCGATCGACGAAGCGCTCGCCGGCTACTGCGACGACATCAGCATTATCATCCACCCGGATGAGTCCATCACCGTTCGCGACAACGGCCGTGGCATCCCGGTAGACGTGCACAAAGAAGAAGGCGTTTCGGCAGCCGAGGTCATCATGACCGTGCTGCACGCCGGCGGTAAATTCGACGACAACTCCTACAAGGTTTCCGGCGGTCTGCACGGAGTGGGTGTGTCGGTAGTTAACGCCCTGTCGGAACAGCTTGTTCTCACTGTGCGCCGTAGCGGCAAGATCTGGGAACAGACTTACGTCCACGGTGTTCCGCAAGAGCCGATGAAAATCGTTGGCGACAGCGAAACCACCGGTACGCAGATCCACTTCAAGGCTTCCAGTGAAACCTTCAAGAACATCCACTTCAGCTGGGACATCCTGGCCAAGCGGATTCGCGAACTGTCCTTCCTCAACTCCGGTGTCGGCATCGTCCTCAAGGACGAGCGCAGCGGCAAGGAAGAGCTGTTCAAGTACGAAGGCGGCCTGCGTGCGTTCGTTGAATACCTGAACACCAACAAGACTCCGGTCAACCAGGTGTTCCACTTCAACATCCAGCGTGAAGACGGCATCGGCGTGGAAATCGCCCTGCAGTGGAACGACAGCTTCAACGAGAACCTGTTGTGCTTCACCAACAACATTCCACAGCGCGACGGCGGTACTCACCTTGTGGGTTTCCGTTCCGCACTGACGCGTAACCTCAACACCTACATCGAAGCAGAAGGCCTGGCGAAGAAGCACAAAGTCGCCACCACCGGCGACGATGCCCGTGAAGGCCTGACCGCGATCATTTCGGTGAAGGTGCCGGATCCGAAGTTCAGCTCCCAGACCAAAGACAAGCTGGTGTCTTCCGAAGTGAAGACTGCGGTCGAACAGGAAATGGGCAAGTACTTCTCCGACTTCCTGCTGGAAAACCCGAACGAAGCCAAACTGGTCGTCGGCAAGATGATCGACGCAGCCCGTGCCCGTGAAGCGGCGCGTAAAGCCCGCGAGATGACCCGTCGCAAAGGCGCGCTGGATATCGCCGGCCTGCCAGGCAAACTGGCCGATTGCCAGGAAAAGGATCCTGCCCTTTCCGAACTGTACCTCGTGGAAGGTGACTCCGCGGGCGGCTCTGCCAAGCAGGGACGTAACCGCAAGACCCAGGCGATTCTGCCCCTCAAGGGTAAGATCCTGAACGTCGAGAAGGCACGTTTCGACAAGATGATCTCTTCCCAGGAAGTGGGCACCTTGATCACCGCGCTGGGCTGCGGCATTGGTCGCGAAGAGTACAACATCGACAAGCTGCGCTATCACAACATCATCATCATGACCGATGCTGACGTCGACGGTTCGCACATCCGTACCCTGCTGCTGACCTTCTTCTTCCGTCAGTTGCCGGAGCTGATCGAGCGTGGCTACATCTACATCGCTCAGCCGCCGCTGTACAAAGTGAAGAAAGGCAAGCAAGAGCAATACATCAAAGACGACGACGCCATGGAAGAGTACATGACGCAGTCGGCCCTGGAAGATGCGAGCCTGCACCTGAACGAGGAAGCACCGGGTATCTCCGGTGAAGCCCTTGAGCGTCTGGTGAATGACTTCCGTCTGGTAATGAAGACCCTCAAGCGTCTGTCGCGCCTGTACCCACAGGAACTGACCGAGCACTTCATCTACCTGCCGGCGGTCAGCATGGATCAACTGTCCGATCACGCAGCGATGCAGGATTGGCTGGCCCAGTACGAAGTGCGTCTGCGCACCGTCGAGAAGTCGGGTCTGGTCTACAAGGCCAGCCTGCGTGAAGACCGTGAGCGTAATGTCTGGCTGCCAGAGGTCGAACTGATCTCCCACGGCCTGTCGAACTACGTCACCTTCAACCGCGACTTCTTCGGCAGCAACGATTACAAGACCGTGGTTTCCCTGGGCGCTCAACTGAGCACCTTGCTGGACGACGGCGCGTACATCCAGCGTGGCGAACGCCGTAAATCGGTCACCGAGTTCAAGGAAGCCCTTGAGTGGTTGATGGCCGAAAGCACCAAGCGCCACACCATCCAGCGATACAAAGGTCTGGGCGAGATGAACCCGGATCAGCTGTGGGAAACCACGATGGACCCGGGCTCGCGCCGCATGCTCAAAGTAACCATCGAAGACGCCATTGGCGCGGACCAGATCTTCAACACCCTGATGGGTGATGCGGTCGAACCTCGCCGTGACTTCATCGAAAGCAACGCCCTGGCGGTATCCAACCTGGACTTCTGATCCCGGTCAGCGCCAACGAAAAGGCCAATGCATTTGCATTGGCCTTTTTTTTGGGGCTTTCACTGGTTTGAGCGTGGCACGCCCCCTTGTAGGAGCCAGCTTGCTGGCGATGGTGGTTAACGATGACGCGTATGAACTGGATAAACGCGGCGCACTTGAGTCCATCGCCAGCAAGCTGGCTCCTACAGTTTCCCGGGAATGCGTGATGAACCTTTTTCGGGGGCTTCCCCGCCCCCTTGTAGGAGCCAGCTTGCTGGCGATGGTGGTTAACGATAACGCGTATGAACTGGATAAACGCGGCGCACTTGAGTCCATCGCCAGCAAGCTGGCTCCTACAATTCCCCGGGATTGCGTGATGAACCTTTTTTATTGCCTGCGATTCTCGCTCGCCGGCGCCACACTCTCCAACCGATACCCATACCCATAAATCGTCAGCAACTGCCAACCGCGATCCGCCGTCAGCCCAAGCTTGTTGCGCAGGCGATAGATGTGAGTGTCCAGCGGTCGCGACGATGACATTTCTTCATGGGGCCAGAGTCGTTCGTACAGGTAATCCCGCGACAGCGGTCGACCGAGGTTGCTGAACAGGCAATGCGCCAGGCGGTACTCGCGTTCGGTCATGACGATCGGTTTGCCGTTGCGAGTGACGGTCAGTTCGGCGTCGTCGAACACCAGATCATTGAAGCTCAACCCTTCGGTAGCGGTGCGCTGCTGGCCATGTCGGCGCAGTACAGCGCCAACACGGGCCTTCAGTTCATTGGGGCGGAACGGTTTGCTGACGTAGTCGTCGGCGCCGGCATTCAGGGCCTGAACGATATCGCTTTCGCCGTCGCGACTGGTGAGCATGATTGCCGCAGGCGGCGCTTCCATGTGTTCGCGGGTCCATAGCAGCAATGACAAACCCGTGAGCTCGGGCAATTGCCAGTCGAGGATCAGCAGGTCGAAGGTTTCACGACGCAGTTGGTGCAACAGGTCTTCGGCCCGTTCGAAGCTGTGCAGCGACCACGGCTGTTCCCCGGCTTCGGCCATCTGTTGCAGGGTTTGTTCGACCCGGCGTAATTCGGCGGGCTCATCGTCCAGAATCGCAACGCGCATACACGGTGATTCCTTGTCGCTTGGGCAGCTCTTTATCGACGATAGCGGCTCAATCGATACTGTGAAAGTAAGCGGCTCGCCGTTGGTCGACCTCCGCTATGCTTTTTGGGGTCTAGTCCTCAAACCGGCAATCTATGAACCCCTTTATCCCGGCCTGCCCTGTTCCCCATGGATAACCTACGCCGCCCTGAAAATCGCGAGCCGAGCCAGGTTGAGCGGTTGTTTCGGCAATTGGTGCGCGAATGGTTGTGGATAAGCCTGGTGCTGCTGCCACTGACCGCGCTGTTGTCCTATCGTGCTCAGGTCAATCTGCATGACGCCTCGCCAGGCTTGAGCGCGTTGCTGTCGATTGGCTTGCTGACATGCGTTCTCGGGCTGCTGCTGTGGCGCCCGCGATTGGCGCTCTGGCTGACGTTGATTGGCATCGCTTGCACGTTGCTGATCAGCGCCGGCCTCGCGGGGCTGCAGAGATGGTGGTCGCCGACACCGGCGGCGTTGGGCATGCTGTTCGGTTATCTGATCTGGAACTGGCGTCGCCTTAGTGTGGTGCTGACCTATTTCGGTTGGGAGCTCGCGCGACTGGACAGTGAGCCGAAGGTTTTTCCGGAGCGTCGTCGGGTTCTGTTTCCCGGTGGCGATCGCCTGCAAAGGCAGATCATGGCCCTCGAACAAGCCATGAGCCGGGCTCGCGATACACATCGGTTCATCTCCGACGGCCTGGAGTACCTGCCGGTGGCCACGATGATCAGCGATCCTCACGGAGAGATTTTGCTGGGCAACCGTAAGGCCCGGGACCTGTTTGGCGGAGAACTGGTCGGCAATGATGTGCTTCAGCGCCTGGTACAGCTTGGCTACCCGGATTTGACCCGCGAGCGGGGGGCGCCTTTGTCGACGCTGCCACTGATGGAGTTTCGCGACCTCAAGGAACGCAGCCTGCGGCTGGAGCGCGCCGAGTTGTTACCGGTAGACGGGGAAACCCCGGTCGGCTGGTTGTGGAGCCTGACTGACTTGAGTGTCGAACGTGACGCGGAAGAGCAGCGTGCCGTCCTGTTGCGTTTTCTGTCCCATGACCTGCGGGCACCCCACTCGGCCATCCTCGCGCTACTCGATGTGCATCGCCATCAGGTGGGCGGTGACCTGCAACTCTTCGATCAAATCGAACGGCAGGTGCGCCGGGCACTGGAGCTGACCGATGGCTTCGCTCAACTGGCGAGGGCCGAGTCCGAGGCATATCAGTTTCAGCCGAGCCTGTTTGCGATGCTGGTGCTGGATGTGTTCGATCAGGCGCTGCCCATCGCGCAGTTGAAACAGATCGAACTGGTTCATCAAGTGGAAGAAGAGGCACAGGAAAGCCTGGTCATGGTGGATCAGTCACTGTTGACCCGGGCGTTGTTCAATCTGTTGGAAAATGCCATCAAGTACAGTGTTTCAGGCACTCGCATCCGTTTGCTCGTCAGTCAAAGTGGCAGCTGGTTAATCTGCGAGCTCATCGATCAGGGAAAAGGCATCGCTCCTGAGGAGTTACCCGATTTGTTCAGCCAGTACCGGCGCTTTTCTTCCGCCCAGGGTATCGACGGGGTGGGGTTGGGATTGTCGATGGTCAAAGCTGTCGTGGATCGACATGGCGGGCGAATCGAGTGTCAGAGCGAGGTGGGTTTTGGCACGACATTCAGGCTGCAATTTCCGCTGCTTATAGAATGAAGGCGAACGATCCGGGTCACCCGGTCATGTCGATAGTCAGCGATTGCTCCGGGCATAAAAAAACCGGCTATATCAGCCGGTTTTTTTACGTCCGAAAAAAACTTATGCACGTTTTTATGGTTTTTATCATTCTATGAAATATGTAAAAAAATCATAAAGTTACGTACAAAAAACGACGATTTTCAATGAAACGGTACACAGGTTATCCACAGAATCTCAGACAGCCACCTGATCGTTTGAAACCGGCGCTTGCGGAGCCGGTGGCAGCGAGCCCATTTCCCGTTGCATTTGCTCATTCCATGCCTGGACCCGGTCGTTCAAATCAGCAATGGCTCGTGGTCCGGTGCCTTCGGCATACATTGGTGCGCCGATGATCACAGTGATGACACCCTGCTTCTTCGCCCAACCGGTTTTCGGCCAGAACTTGCCTGCGTTGTGCGCAATCGGCAGCACGGGCAATTCGGCGTTGACTGCCAATGCGCTACCGCCGCGCGAGAACTTTCCGATGGTGCCGAAAGGAACACGCGTGCCTTCGGGGAAGATCAGCACCCAGACATTGTCCTTGAGCAGTTCATCGCCCTTCTTCGCTACATGCTTGAGTGCGGCTTTCGGGTTGTCGCGATCGATGGCGATCGGTCGCAGCATGGCCATGGCCCAACCGAAGAACGGCACATAGAGCAACTCACGTTTGAGCACCTGGCTCAGCGGTGAGAAGTAGGCAGAGAGAAAGAACGTCTCCCACGTGCTCTGGTGGTTCGACTGAATGACGCAAGGCCGTTCAGGTACGTTCTCGGCACCCTTAACTTCGTAGCGGATACCCAGAAACACTTTGCTCAGCCACAAGGCGCAGCGGCACCAGTAAACGTTGATGAAGCGATAGCGCGCCTTGAACGGCAGAAACGGCGCGATAAAAAAACTCAGGCTGCACCACAGCAAGGAGCTGGTGCCCAGCAGCAGGTAAAAGAGGAAGGTTCTGATGGCCTGCAGTATCGACATGGTGACGGTTACCGTGCGGGCTTTGCCCGTCTATATAAAGCGCACTTGCGATCACTCCCTGGTCAGGAGCCTCAAAAACGCTCTAATTGTGGATAAGTTCTGCGGCAATCGCCGCCAGATCGTCAAAAATCAAGGTGCCTGCCGGTAAGGTCTTGCCCAAGGTTTTTTCGCCTTTCCCGGTCTTGACCAAAACTGGCTGTGAATCGACGGCTTTAGCGGCTTCCAGGTCACCAAGGCTATCGCCGACGAACCATAGATTAGTCAGCGATACGTTGTAATGTGCGGCGATGTTTTTCAACATCCCGGGTTTCGGCTTGCGGCAATCGCAGCCTTCGTCCGGCCCGTGCGGGCAGTAGACGATCAGCCCGACTTCCCCACCCTGCTCGGCCACCAGCGCGCGCAAGCGCTCGTGCATGGCATCCAGGGTGGCGAGGTCGTAATAGCCGCGAGCGATGCCCGACTGGTTGGTAGCGACCGCTACCGTCCAGCCGGCCTTGCTCAACTGCGCGATGGCTTCGATCGAACCGGGGAGTGGAATCCACTCCTCCACCGACTTGATGTAAGCGTCGGAGTCGTAGTTGATCACCCCGTCCCGATCGAGAATCAGCAGTTTCAACAGCAATCCCTCAACCCAGCAGCGAAATGTCGGCGACGCCGAGGAACAACCCACGCAGACGCGCCAGCAACGCATAACGGTTGGCGCGGACTTTTGCGTCCTCCGCGTTGACCATCACGGCTTCGAAGAACGCATCCACCGGCTCGCGCAAGGCAGCCAGGCGTGCCAGGGATTCGCTGTACTGACGCGAGGCGGCCATTGGCTGTACAGCCTGGTCAGCCTGCTGGATCGCCGAGTACAGGGAGAACTCGTTGGCATTGTCGAAGTACTTGGCTTCCACGACGGTAGGCACCGAGCCTTCAACCTTGCTCAGCAGGTTCGACACACGCTTGTTCACCGCGGCCAGGGCAGCGGCTTCCGGCAATTTGCGGAAAGCTTCTACCGCTTGCACGCGTTGGTCGAAGTCCAGGGCCGAGCCTGGCTTGAGGGCACGGACCGAGAGGTAGGTCGCGACATCCACGCCTTCGTCTTCGTAACGGGCACGCAGACGGTCGAAGATGAATTCCAGCACCGAGTCGTTGAGGCCGGCAGCCTTGACCTTGGCACCGAACGCGTCCACGGCGAAGGCCACGGCGTCGGTCAGGTCCAGGTCCAGTTGCTTCTCGATCAGGATGCGCAACACGCCCAGTGCGGCACGACGCAGGGCATACGGGTCTTTGCTGCCGGTTGGCAGCATGCCGATACCGAAGATACCCACGAGGGTGTCCAGTTTGTCGGCAATGGCCACGGCCGCACCGGTCAGGGTGGACGGCAATTCAGCGCCGGCACCGCGCGGCATGTACTGCTCGTTCAGGGCCAGGGCGACGTCTTCCGGCTCGCCGTCGTTGAGGGCGTAGTAGTAACCGGCGACACCTTGCATCTCCGGGAACTCGCCGACCATTTCGGTCGCCAGGTCGCACTTCGACAGCAGGCCTGCACGGGCTGCCCACGCAGCGTTGCCGCCGATGCGTTGAGCGATGAACGCGGCCAGTCTGGATACGCGCTCGGCCTTGTCGTAGACGCTGCCGAGTTTTTCCTGGAACACCACGTTTTGCAGGCGCTGGTTGAAGTCTTCGAGTTTCTGCTTCTTGTCTTGCTTGAAGAAGAACTCGGCGTCGGTCAGGCGTGGGCGAACCACTTTCTCGTTGCCGGCGATGATCTGCTGCGGGTCTTTGCTTTCGATGTTGGCCACGGTAATGAAACGTGGCAGCAACTTGCCGTCGGCGTCCAGCAGGCAGAAGTACTTCTGGTTGTCCTGCATGGTGGTGATCAGTGCTTCTTGCGGCACGTCGAGGAAGCGTTCCTCGAACGAGCACACCAGCGGCACCGGCCATTCGACCAGCGCGGTCACTTCGTCGAGCAGCGCTGGCGGAACGATTGCTGTGCCTTCCTGACGGGTGGCCAGTTCTTCGGTGCGCTTGCTGATGATGTCGCGACGCTCGTTGGCGTCGGCCAGCACGTAGGCGGCACGCAGGTCGGCCAGGTAGCTGGACGGCGAGCCGATGCGCACGCTTTCCGGGTGATGGAAGCGGTGACCACGGGAATCGCGGCCAGCCTTCTGGGCGAGGATGGTGCAATCGATGACCTGGTCACCGAGCAGCATCACCAGCCATTGGGTCGGACGCACGAACTCTTCCTTGCGCGCGCCCCAGCGCATGCGTTTTGGAATCGGCAGGTCGTTCAGGGAATCTTCGACGATGGTCGGCAGCAGGCTCGCGGTCGGCTTGCCGGCGATGCTTTGGCTGTAGCGCAGTTTCGGGCCGCTCTGATCGATTTCGCTCAGCTCGACGCCGCACTTCTTGGCGAAGCCCAGGGCCGCCTGGGTCGGGTTGCCTTCAGCATCGAATGCGGCCTGACGTGGCGGGCCGTCGAGGTTGATGCTGCGATCCGGCTGCTGGGTGGCCAGTGCGGTGATCAGCACGGCCAGGCGGCGCGGCGCGGCATAAACGGTTTTAGTCTCGTAGTTCAGGCCGGCGGCTTGCAGGCCCTTGTCGATACCGGCGAGGAACGCCTCGGCCAGGGTGTTCAGGGCTTTGGGTGGCAGTTCTTCGGTGCCCAGTTCAACCAGAAAATCCAGAGCACTCATTGTGCAGCCTCCAGCTTGGCCAGTACTTCATCACGCAGGTCCGGGGTCGCCATCGGGAAGCCCAGTTTGGCGCGAGCCAACAGGTAGGCTTGCGCAACGGAACGCGCCAGGGTGCGTACGCGCAGGATGTATTGCTGACGCGCAGTCACCGAGATTGCCCGGCGCGCATCCAGCAGGTTGAAGGTATGGGAGGCCTTCAACACCATTTCATAGCTCGGCAACGGCAGCGGCTGGTCGAGTTCGATCAGGCGTTTGGCTTCGCTTTCGTAGAAATCGAACAATTCGAACAGCTTCTCGACGTTGGCGTGTTCGAAGTTGTAGGTCGACTGCTCCACTTCGTTCTGGTGGAACACGTCGCCGTAGGTCACCTTGCCGAACGGACCATCAGCCCAGACCAGGTCGTAGACCGAGTCCACGCCTTGCAGGTACATGGCCAGACGCTCGAGACCGTAAGTGATCTCGCCGGTTACCGGGTAGCACTCGATGCCGCCCGCTTGCTGGAAGTAGGTGAACTGGGTCACTTCCATGCCGTTGAGCCAGACTTCCCAGCCCAGACCCCAGGCGCCGAGGGTCGGCGATTCCCAGTTGTCTTCAACGAAACGGATGTCGTGCACCAATGGGTCCAGGCCCACGTGCTTGAGCGAGCCCAGGTACAGTTCCTGGAAGTTGTCCGGGTTCGGCTTCAGGACGACCTGGAACTGGTAGTAATGCTGCAGACGGTTCGGGTTTTCGCCGTAGCGGCCGTCAGTTGGACGGCGGCTTGGCTGCACGTAGGCGGCGTTCCAGGTTTCCGGGCCGATGGCGCGCAGGAATGTTGCGGTGTGGAAAGTGCCGGCGCCTACTTCCATATCGTAGGGCTGAAGTACCACACAACCTTGCTCGGCCCAGTATTGCTGGAGGGCGAGGATCAAGTCTTGGAAGGTACGCACGGCTGGCGTAGGCTGGCTCACGAAATTCACCTGTTTCTTGGGCTGCGATTTAAAGAGCGGGAGTATACCCGATTCATTGCTGCGCACGCCCCCTGGAGCCTTATGCCACGCTGCTTTTGGTGTTCCGAAGATCCGCTGTACATGGCTTATCACGATCAGGAGTGGGGCACGCCGCTACGCGATGCGCAGGGATTGTTCGAGTTGCTTTTGCTCGAAGGGTTCCAGGCCGGGCTTTCCTGGATCACCGTGTTGCGCAAACGCGAGCATTATCGTCAGGTGATGTTCGGTTTTGATGTCCAGCGCGTGGCGCAGATGAGCGATGCCGAAATCGACGAATTGATGCTCGATCCGGGCATCATCCGCAATCGTCTCAAGCTCAACGCGGCCCGGCGCAATGCCCAGGCCTGGCTGGCGCTGGAGGACCCGGTGGCGTTTCTCTGGTCGTTTGTCGGTGGCACGCCTGTGATCAATCATTTCAAGGATCGCAGCGAAGTGCCGGCCGTCACGCCGGCCGCCGTGGAAATGAGCAAAGGCCTGAAAAAAGCCGGTTTCACGTTCGTCGGGCCGACCATTTGCTACGCGTTGATGCAGGCCTCGGGCATGGTCATGGATCACACCCGGGACTGCGACCGCTACGCGC
This sequence comes from Pseudomonas sp. GW821-FHT01C01, assembly GCF_059422645.1. Classification (NCBI taxonomy): domain Bacteria; kingdom Pseudomonadati; phylum Pseudomonadota; class Gammaproteobacteria; order Pseudomonadales; family Pseudomonadaceae; genus Pseudomonas; species Pseudomonas sp. GW821-FHT01C01. The sequence continues at coordinate 44,707 of NZ_JBWKXF010000037.1, forward strand.
AGCTGGCGAACGCCGGTTAGAATGGCCGCCTCGCGCACAGCACAAGATCAGGAGTGACCTGTGGATAAGTTTAAAGGCGCCTTGCTGGTAGGCGCTCTGCGGCTGTTTGCCCTGCTTCCGTGGTGGGCCGTGCAGGCCGTGGGCTCGGCGATTGGCTGGGTCATGTGGAAAACCCCGAACCGTTCCCGCGACGTGGTACGGATCAATCTGTCCAAGTGCTTTCCGGACATGGACCCCGTCGAGCGTGAGCGTCTGGTGGGCCAGAGCCTGAAAGACATCGGCAAGTCCCTGACCGAAAGCGCCTGCGCGTGGATCTGGCCGGCCCAGCGTTCCATCGACCTGGTGCGCGAGGTCGAAGGCCTTGACGTGTTGAAAGACGCCCTCGCCTCCGGCAAAGGCGTGGTCGGCATCACCAGCCACCTGGGTAACTGGGAAGTGCTCAACCACTTCTATTGCAGCCAGTGCAAACCGATCATTTTCTATCGTCCTCCGAAGTTGAAGGCAGTGGATGAGTTGCTGCAAAAGCAGCGGGTGCAGTTGGGCAACAAGGTCGCTGCTTCCACCAAGGAAGGCATCCTCAGCGTCATCAAGGAAGTGCGCAAAGGTGGTGCAGTGGGCATTCCCGCTGACCCGGAACCGGCCGAATCCGCCGGGATCTTCGTGCCGTTCTTCGCCACCCAGGCGCTGACCAGCAAATTCGTGCCGAACATGCTCGCCGGCGGCAAAGCGGTCGGCGTGTTCCTGCATGCGCTGCGCTTGCCTGACGGTTCCGGCTACAAGGTCATCCTGGAAGCTGCGCCCGAGGCCATGTACAGCACCGATACCGCAGAGTCCTGCGCGGCCATGAGCCAGGTGGTCGAGCGCTACGTGCGGGCGTATCCGAGCCAGTACATGTGGAGCATGAAGCGCTTCAAGAAGCGTCCACCGGGCGAAGAGCGTTGGTACTGAAGCAGTTGGCACACTCTGTGGATAACCTTGTAGGAGCGAGCTTGCTCGCGATGGACGTTAACGAAGATGTGGGCTGTCAGGTTGAACGCGGCGCCCTTGCATCCATCGCGAGCAAGCTCGCTCCTACGCGTATCCACAACCCGTTCTCAAGGGCGCAGAAGATGTCCGAACACCGCAAGTCATTGCGCATCAAGATCAGTCACGAAAGCATCGGCGATTGTCTGGGCCAGACGCGCAACCTGTCGACCACCGGCGTTTACGTCAAGCACCCGCAACTGTCGGCGCTGCCCCGGGGGGCGGTGGTCTATGGGCAGGTGCAGGACTTACCCACAGGCGCGCCGCGGGTACGCATGGAAGTGGTGTTGGTGGATGCCGAGGGCATCGGTTTGCGTTATCTCTGATCAGTGCGCCTGACGCTCAAGCTTCTTCAGGAACACCGTCATTTCCTTCTCTGCCTGCTTGTCGCCATGGCCGCGAGCAGCTTCCAGGCCTTGTTCCCAAGCCTGCCGCGCAGCCGCAAAGTCCGCCAGCGCGAGATGGGCCTTACCCAGCAGTTTCCACGCCGCCGAATACTTCGGATCGAATTCGACGCAGCGCTGAAAATGCTCCACAGCCTTGGCGTTTTCCCCCAGATCCAGATAGCCCTTGCCCAGGCCGAAGCGCAGCAAAGCGTTATCCACACCCTTGGCGAGCATTTTTTCCAGGGATTCGATCATGGGGGGAGTTTCCGAATGGTTGTCTTTTTCGAAATCGCCTTCGCTGGCAAGCCAGCTCCTACAGGTTATGCGCGAGTCTCTGTAGGAGCTGGCTTGCCAGCGAAGGCGGTCTAATGGATCAGAAGAAGCTCAATCCCACATGGAACAACTTCTCCACATCGCGAATATGCTTTTTATCCACAAGGAACAGAATCACATGGTCGCCGGTTTCGATCACGGTGTCGTCATGGGCGATGATCACTTCTTCATCGCGGATGATCGCGCCGATGGTGGTACCCGGCGGCAGGCCGATGTTCTCGATGGCTCTACCGATTACCTTGCTGGATTTCGCATCACCATGGGCAATCGCCTCGATGGCTTCCGCCGCGCCCCGGCGCAGTGAGTGCACGCTGACGATGTCGCCCCGGCGCACGTGGGCCAGCAAGGTGCCGATGGTCGCCAGTTGCGGGCTGATGGCGATGTCGATGTCGCCGCCCTGGATCAGGTCGACATAGGCCGGGTTGTTGATGATGGTCATCACCTTCTTCGCGCCCAGGCGCTTGGCCAGCAGCGACGACATGATGTTGGCTTCGTCGTCGTTGGTCAGGGCGAGGAACAGATCCGCATCGGCGATGTTCTCTTCCAGCAGCAGGTCACGGTCCGAGGCGCTGCCTTGCAACACCACGGTGCTGTCGAGGTGGTCCGAGAGATGACGGCAGCGTGCCGGATTCATCTCGATGATCTTTACCTGATAACGGCTTTCGATGGCCTCGGCCAGACGCTCGCCGATCTGCCCGCCACCGGCAATGACGATGCGCTTGTAAGTCTCGTCGAGACGGCGCATTTCGCTCATCACCGCGCGAATATTCGCTTTGGCGGCGATGAAAAATACCTCGTCGTCGGCCTCGATCACCGTGTCGCCCTGGGGCAGGATCGGCCGGTCACGACGGAAAATCGCCGCGACGCGGGTTTCCACGTTCGGCATGTGTTCACGCAACTGCCGCAGTTGCTGGCCCACCAGCGGCCCGCCGTAATAAGCCCGCACGGCCACCAGTTGCGCCTTGCCTTCGGCGAAGTCGATCACCTGCAAGGCGCCGGGATGCTGGATCAGGCGCTTGATGTAGTTGGTGACCACCTGCTCGGGGCTGATCAGCACGTCCACCGGAATCGCTTCGTTCTGGAACAACTGTTCTTCGCGAGTCAGGTAGGCGGCTTCGCGCACCCGCGCGATTTTTGTCGGTGTGTGGAACAGAGTGTGGGCGACCTGGCAGGCAACCATGTTGGTTTCATCGCTGTTGGTCACGGCGACCAGCATGTCGGCGTCGTCGGCCCCGGCCTGACGCAACACGGTCGGGAATGAAGCGCGGCCCTGCACCGTGCGGATGTCCAGGCGGTCGCCAAGGTCGCGCAGGCGTTCGCCATCGGTGTCGACCACGGTGATGTCGTTGGCTTCGCTGGCCAGGTGTTCCGCCAGCGAACCGCCGACCTGCCCTGCACCGAGGATGATGATTTTCATCCATTCACTCCATTGAATCCATTTAACCGCGAGCGGCGGCGATCTTGATCAGCTTGGCGTAGTAGAACCCGTCGTGGCCGCCTTCCTGGGCCAGCAGCTGGCGACCATGGGGCTGCTTGATGCCGGCCGTCGTGGCGAGGTCCAGCTCTCGGGCACCCGGCGTGCGGGCGAGGAAGGCTTCGATGACTTCGGTGTTCTCGGTCGGCAGCGTGGAACAGGTGGCGTACAGCAGGATGCCGCCCACTTCCAGCGTGTTCCACATGGCGTCGAGCAACTCGCCTTGCAGCACTGCCAATGCGGCGATGTCGTCGGGTTGGCGGGTCAGCTTGATGTCCGGGTGACGACGAATCACGCCGGTGGCCGAGCATGGCGCGTCCAGCAGGATGCGCTGGAACGGCTTGCCATCCCACCACGCCTGAGTGTCGCGGCCGTCGGCGGCAATCAGTTCGGCGCTCAGCTTCAGGCGTTCGAGGTTTTCCCGCACCCGCACCAGCCGCTTGGCTTCGAGGTCTACCGCCACGACGCCGGCCAGTTTTGGCTCGGCTTCGAGAATATGGCAGGTCTTGCCGCCCGGCGCGCAGCAGGCGTCGAGCACCCGTTGACCGGGGGCCAGGTCGAGCAGATCAGCGGCCAGTTGCGCGGCTTCGTCCTGCACGCTGATCCAGCCCTCGGCGAAACCCGGCAGGCTGCGCACATCGGCGGCGGCGTCGAGCACGATGCCGTCGCGGCTGTAGACACACGGCGTGGCGGCGATACCCGCGTCAGTCAGCAGACCGAGGTAGGCATCCCGGGTGTGGTGGCGACGATTGACCCGCAGGATCATTGGCGGATGCGCGTTGTTGGCGGCGCAAATGGCTTCCCACTGCTCTGGCCAGAACGCCTTCAGGGATTTCTGCAGCCAGCGCGGGTGGGCGGTGCGCACCACCGGATCGCGTTCCAGTTCGGCGAAAATCGTTTCGCTTTCGCGCTGAGCGTTACGCAGAACAGCGTTGAGCAAGGCCTTGGCCCATGGTTTTTTCAACTTGTCGGCGCAACCGACCGTCTCGCCAATCGCGGCATGGGCCGGGACACGGGTGTAGAGCAACTGATAGAGGCCGACCAGCAGCAGCGCCTCGACATCGGCGTCGGCGGCCTTGAACGGCTTTTGCAGCAACTTGGCCGCCAGCGCCGACAAACGTGGCTGCCAGCGTGCGGTGCCGAACGCCAGGTCCTGGGTGAAGCCGCGATCACGGTCCTCGACCTTGTCCATCTGCGTGGGCAGCGAACTGTTCAGCGAGGCTTTTCCGTTCAGGACAGCAGCGAGTGCCTTGGCGGCGGCCAGACGCGGATTCATTGAGCGTCCGCCGCTTGACCGAGGACAGTGCCGGTGGCGAATTTCTCGCGACGGCTGTTGAACAGATCGCTGAAGTTCAACGCCTTGCCGCCGGGCAATTGCAGACGGGTCAGGCACAGGGCCTGCTCACTGCAAGCGACGATCAGACCGTCCTTGCTGGCACTGAGGATTTCACCCGGGGCGCCTTTGCCTTCGGCGAGGTTGGCGGCCAGCACCTTCAGTGCTTCGCCGTTCAAGGTGCTGTGGGTGATCGGCCACGGGTTGAAGGCACGGACCAGACGCTCCAGCTCAATCGCCGGGCGACTCCAGTCGATGCGTGCTTCGTCCTTGTTCAATTTGTGCGCGTAGGTGGCCAGGCTGTCGTCCTGCACTTCGCCTTCCAGCGTACCCGCGGCGAGGCCGGCAATCGCCTGAACCACGGCCGGTGGACCCATTTCGGCCAGACGGTCGTGAAGGCTGCCGCCAGTGTCTTCGGCGCTGATCGGCGTGGTGACCTTGAGCAGCATCGGCCCGGTGTCGAGGCCGGCTTCCATGCGCATCACGGTCACACCGCTTTCGGCGTCGCCCGCTTCCACGGCGCGCTGGATCGGCGCCGCACCGCGCCAGCGAGGCAGCAGCGAGGCGTGGCTGTTGATGCAACCCAGGCGTGGAATATCCAGTACCACTTGCGGCAGGATCAAGCCGTAGGCGACCACCACCATCAAGTCCGGTTTCAGCGCGGCCAGTTCGGCTTGCGCGTCTTCGTTGCGCAGGGTTGGCGGCTGCAACACCGGGATGTTGTTCTCCAGAGCAAGCTGCTTGACCGGGCTCGGCATCAACTTCTGCCCACGACCTGCCGGGCGGTCCGGTTGGGTGTAGACCGCGACGATCTCATAAGGGCTGCTCAGCAGGGCCTTGAGGTGTTCGGCGGCGAATTCCGGGGTGCCGGCAAAGACAATGCGCAGTGGCTCAGTCATGGGTGACGTCTCTTGAAAAGAAAAAGGCTTGCCGCAGCAAGCCTTTGAAGATGGGCATCAGGCGTTCTGGCGATGAAGCTTTTCCAGTTTCTTCTTGATGCGGTCGCGTTTGAGCGTGGACAGGTAATCGACGAACAATTTGCCGTTGAGGTGGTCGCATTCGTGCTGGATGCACACCGCGAGCAAATCTTCGGCGATCAGTTCGTAGGGCTGGCCGTCGCGGTCCAGCGCCTTGACCTTGACCCTTTGCGGGCGATCGACGTTTTCGTAGAAGCCCGGTACCGAAAGGCAGCCTTCCTGGTACTGGCCCATGTCGTCGGTCAGCGGTTCGAGTTCGGGGTTGATGAACACTCGAGGCTCGGTGCGGTCTTCGGAGAGGTCCATCACGACGATACGTTTGTGCACGTTGACCTGAGTAGCGGCGAGGCCGATGCCAGGCGCTTCATACATTGTTTCAAACATGTCGTCGACCAACTGACGCACTTCGTCGTCCACTACGGCCACTGGCTTGGCGATAGTGCGCAGACGCGGATCAGGGAATTCGAGGATGTTTAAAATGGCCATAAGCTTGATCAGTGCACGTGTGAAGTAAGGTCGGGTCGATGGCCTGGCGAGTCCGAAGATGCAGGCCACCGTTGTAAAACGTAGCTCCCTTCTCTTCATAAGCAAACCGGGAGTGAGCCACTGACGGCTCTGGCGTTTCACGCGAACGTACATAATAAAGGGATTCACCGCATGAGGAAATCACTACTCGCCTTGCTGCTTCTGGCTTCGGCCGGTCTGGTGCACGGGCAAGTGCCGCTCAAGGAAGATATTCCCACCGTAAAGCTGTCGCCTCAGGTGCGCAGCAGCCCAATGACCGAGCCCATCCCAGGCATCGCACTGAAAACGATCAACAGCTTTCTGCTGAGCAACCGCATCGTCGACAAGGCCGAGGATTTCGACAAGGCGCCCTACATCGTCGCCGGCGATGCCGAACGCGTACTCAGCGGCGCGGGTGACCGGATCTTTGCCCGCGGCCATTTCGATCCGGCGCAATCGGTTTACGGCATCTTCCGCCAGGGCAAGGTCTACACCGATCCGCAGAGCAAGGAAATTCTGGGGATCAATGCCGACGACATCGGTGGCGGCGAGGTCGTTGCCACCGAAGGCGACGTCGCCACCCTGACGTTGCAACGCACGACCCAGGAAGTCCGCCTCGGCGATCGTCTGTTCAGCGGCGAAGAGCGCTCGATCAATTCGACCTTCACGCCCAGCGCGCCGGGCACCGAGATCAACGGCTTGATCATCGATGTGCCGCGTGGGGTGACGCAGATCGGCGCACTGGACGTGGTCACGCTGAACAAGGGGCGGCGTGACGGTCTGGCCGAAGGCAATGTGCTGGCGGTGATGAAAACCGGCGAAACCGTGCGCGACCGGATCACCGGCCAGCCATTGAAAATTCCCGATGAGCGCGCCGGTCTGCTGATGGTTTTCCGTACCTACGACAAACTCAGCTACGGGCTGGTGCTCAACGCATCGCGCTCGCTGGCGGTGTGGGACAAGGTGCGAAATCCCTAAGCGTGCTTCACAAGTTACCAACAGAGTTATCCACAGCTTATTCCCGTTTGTTCGGTTGCTCATAACGATCAAGGATGATGCATGTCGCTATTGGCTGTTACACCGGTTTCCCCTGCGGAACTGGAAGCTCGTTTACGTCTGCACCGTTTGCCGGAACTCGGCCCGGTGCGTTTCAAGAAGTTGCTCGAGGCCTTCGGTTCGGCGTCCAAAGCCATCAGCGCTCCGGCCAGTGCCTGGCGTGCACTGGGCCTGCCGCCGGCGTGTTCGGAGGCACGCCGCCGCGCTGACATTCGCGATGGCGCGAGCCATGCATTGGCCTGGCTGGAGCGTCCGGGCCAGCATTTACTGATGTGGGACCAGCCGGACTACCCGGCACTGCTGGCACAAATAAGCGATGCTCCACCGCTGTTATTTGTCGCGGGCGATCCGGGCATTCTGGAAAAACCACAACTGGCGATGGTCGGCAGCCGTCGCGCGTCCCGGCCGGGGATGGACACCGCTGCCGCGTTTTCCCGCAGTCTGGCGGGTGCCGGTTTTGTCATTACCAGCGGCCTGGCCCTGGGCATTGACGCCGCCGCGCACCAGGCCGCGCTGGACGTCGGCGGGCAAACGGTCGGTGTGCTCGGCACGGGGCTTGAGAAGTTTTATCCACAGCGAAATCGACGCCTGGCGGACGCCATGATTGCGTCGGGCAGCGCGGTGCTTTCGGAGTTTCCGCTGGATGCAGGCCCCAGCGCCGGCAACTTCCCCCGGCGCAACCGGATCATCAGTGGTTTGTCACTCGGGGTGCTGGTGGTCGAAGCCAGTGTCGCCAGCGGTTCACTGATTACCGCGAGGCTGGCGGCGGAACAGGGGCGCGAGGTGTTTGCGATTCCCGGGTCGATCCATCATCCCGGCGCCCGGGGCTGCCATCAGTTGATCCGTGACGGTGCGCTGCTGGTGGAAACCATCGAACATATCCTCGAGGCCTTGCGTGGCTGGCAACGACTGTCGTTATCCACAGAAACCTGCACCACGACATCGGCTCATCCACTGCTGAAGCTGCTGCATGCCGCGCCTCACACCAGTGAAGCGCTGGCCGAAGCAAGCGGCTGGGCCTTGCCAAAAGTATTGGCGGCGTTGACGGAGCTGGAAATGGACGGTCGCGCCGTTTGCGAAAGCGGGCGCTGGTTTGCGCGTGTGAGCTAGGTTTTATAAACAAGATCGGTAAACTGCGCAGAGCCTTATTCTGGAGTGTTTTTCATGGTCAACAGTTGGCGTGTGCAACAAGCCGCGCAAGCAATTCGCGCCGGGGCGGTGATTGCCTACCCAACCGAAGCAGTCTGGGGCCTGGGTTGCGACCCGTGGGACGAGGAAGCGGTGGAGCGTCTGCTGCTGATCAAGGGCCGGTCTGTGGACAAGGGGCTGATTCTGGTCGCCGACAACATCCGTCAGTTCGATTTCCTTTTCGAAGACTTCCCCGAGTTGTGGATGGACCGCATGGCAAGTACCTGGCCGGGACCGAACACCTGGCTGGTGCCACACCAGAACCTGTTGCCGCAGTGGATTACCGGCGTGCATGAAACCGTGGCGCTGCGGGTCAGCGATCACCCTATGGTGCGGGACTTGTGCGCGCTGGTCGGGCCGCTGGTGTCGACGTCGGCCAACCCGCAAGGACGTCCGGCGGCGCGTACGCGGATTCGCGTCGAGCAGTATTTCCGTGGCCAGGTGGATCTGGTGCTGGGTGGCAGTCTGGGCGGGCGTAAAAACCCGAGCGTGATTCGCGATCTGGCGACCGGCAAGGTTGTGCGTCCGGATTGAGACCGCGTCATCGTTCATCGCTGGCAAGCCAGCTCCTACAGGTCCATTGCTAACCTTGTAGGAGCTGGCTTGCCAGCGAAGGCGTCCTTAAGGCAACAGAACAACCGAGCCTGTCGTGCGCCGCGCCGACAACTCGGTTTGCGCCTTCGCCGCGTCAGCCAATGGATAACGCTGGCTGATATCCACCGTCAGCTTGCCGCTGATGATCATCTCGAACAGTTCGTCGGCCATGCGTTGCAGGTTCTCGGCGTTGTTCGCATAAGTGCCCAGGGTTGGCCGGGTCACGTACAGCGAACCTTTGCCCGCGAGAATCCCCAGGTTCACGCCGTCCACTGCGCCGGACGCATTGCCGAAGCTCACCACCAGCCCCCGCGGCGCGGCGCAGTCGAGTGAAGTCAGCCAGGTGTCCTTGCCGACGCCGTCGTACACCACCGGGACTTTTTTGCCGTCGGTCAACTCCAGAACGCGTTGTGCGACGTTTTCATGACTGTAGTCGATGGTCGCCCAGGCACCGTTGGCCTTGGCCAGTGCGGCTTTCTCTGCCGAGCTGACCGTGCCGATCAACTTCACGCCCAAGGCCCTGGCCCATTGGCAAGCCAGGGAACCGACACCACCGGCCGCCGCGTGGAACAGGATGGTTTCGCCACCTTTGAGTTCATAGGTCTGACGCAGCAGGTACTGCACGGTCAGGCCCTTGAGCATCACGCCCGCTGCCTGTTCGAAACTGATAGCGTCCGGCAGTTTTACCAGATTGGCCTCGGGCAAGACGTGAACATCACTGTAGGCACCCAGCGGACCGCTGCCATAGGCCACGCGATCACCGACCTTGAAGCGGGTCACGTCGCTGCCCACCGCCTCGACCACGCCCGCACCTTCCGAGCCGACACCCGACGGCAGGGACGGCGGCGGATACAGACCGCTGCGGTAGTAAGTGTCGATGAAGTTCAGGCCGATGGCCTTGTTGGTCACGCGCACTTCCTTGGAACCTGGCTCGGCGGGTTGGTAATCCACATATTCGAGCACTTCGGGGCCGCCGTGGGCGCGGAACTGGATACGCTTTGCCATCAGAACTCTCCATAGGTCGTTTTACCAAGCTCCCTATCGGACTCCTAAGCTTGATCTTCGTCAACTGCGAAGGGTCGACTTGCGATGTTATGCTACGCGCCCATTTGCGCAGGCTGAGCTCCAATGGAGCGCCGCGTAGTTTTGCCCGATTCAAGGTGATGACATGACGACCCGCACCGAGGCCGTAAAAGCCTATCTGCTCGACCTGCAAGAGCGTATTTGCGCTGCCCTGGAAGCCGAAGACGGTGGCACGCAATTCGTCGAAGACGCCTGGACCCGGCCTGCCGGCGGTGGCGGTCGCACCCGCGTGATTGAAAACGGCGCGGTGATTGAAAAGGGCGGCGTCAACTTTTCCCATGTCTTTGGCAGCGGTCTCCCACCCTCTGCCAGTGCCCATCGACCGGAACTGGCCGGTCGTGGCTTCGAAGCACTGGGTGTGTCGCTGGTGATCCACCCGCACAACCCGCATGTGCCGACTTCCCACGCCAACGTGCGTTTTTTCATCGCTGAAAAAGAAGGCGAAGAGCCGGTCTGGTGGTTCGGCGGTGGCTTTGACCTGACCCCTTATTACGGTAATGAAGAAGATTGCGTGCACTGGCACCGCGTCGCCGAGCAGGCCTGTGCGCCGTTCGGCCCTGACGTCTACCCGCGTTACAAGGCCTGGTGCGACAGCTATTTCCACATCAAGCATCGCCACGAGCCGCGTGGCATCGGCGGATTGTTTTTCGACGACCTGAACGAGTGGGATTTCGACACCAGCTTCGCTTTCATGCGCGCCATCGGCGATGCGTACATCGACGCCTACCTGCCCATCGTGCAGCGCCGGAAAAACGATGCGTTCACCGCCCAACAGCGTGAATTCCAGGAATTCCGCCGTGGTCGCTACGTTGAATTCAACCTGGTCTATGACCGTGGCACGCTGTTCGGCCTGCAGTCGGGTGGGCGTACCGAGTCGATTTTGATGTCGCTGCCACCACAAGTGCGCTGGGGTTACGACTGGAAGGCTACGCCTGGCAGCGAAGAAGCGCGCCTGACCGAGTATTTCCTGCAAGACCGCGATTGGTTGGCCGAAGCCTGAACGAGGAATCCTGATGGACCGTTATGTCGTATTCGGTAACCCGATTGGCCACAGCAAGTCGCCGCTGATCCATCGCCTGTTTGCTGAGCAGACGGCGCAGAAACTGGACTACAACACATTGCTGGCGCCACTCGACGACTTTTCCACGTGTGCCCGGACGTTTTTCCTCGAAGGGCGCGGCGCCAATGTGACGGTGCCGTTCAAGGAAGAGGCCTACCGGCTGGCGAACAGCCTGACGGCACGGGCGCAGCGGGCGGGCGCGGTCAATACCCTGAGCAAACTGGCCGATGGCAGTCTGCTGGGTGACAACACCGATGGTGCCGGGCTGGTGCGCGACCTGACGGTCAATGCCGGATTCAGCCTCAAGGGCAAACGCATCCTGCTGCTCGGTGCCGGCGGTGCGGTGCGTGGTGCTTTGGAGCCGTTGCTGGCCGAGCAACCGGCCTCGGTGATCATCGCCAACCGCACGGTGGACAAGGCTGAGCTGCTGGCGGAATTGTTCGGCGATCTGGGGCCGGTATCGGCCAGCGGTTACGACTGGTTGCAGGAGTCGGTGGACCTGATCATCAACGCGACGTCGGCGAGCCTGACGGGCGATGTGCCGCCGATTGCACCCAGCCTGATCGAACCGGGCAAAACGGTGTGTTACGACATGATGTACGGCAAGGAACCGACCTCGTTTTGCCGCTGGGCCAGCGAACATGGCGCGGCGGTGGCGATGGATGGCTTGGGGATGCTGGCCGAGCAAGCGGCGGAAGCGTTTTTCCTGTGGCGCGGGGTGCGCCCGGACACGGCGCCGGTGCTGGCGGAATTACGGCGGCAGTTAGCCCTATAACCTACTGTAGGAGCGAGCTTGCTCGCGAAAAACCCGAGGGCGCCCTGGGCATCTGGTTTTGCGCGTTATCGTTCACGACCTTCGCGAGCAAGCCCGCTCCTACAGGGGCGGTGTTTCAATCCTCAAACCGGATCGGGCATTTCTCCGCCCCTTCGAGCTTCCTCAACTCTTCCACCACCTGCGGCCGTGCCCGGCGCAAGGTCAGGCTGCGATCCTGACGCAACAGGCGCCGCGCTTCCTGATGCAGCATTTCTACCCCTGAATAGTCGATGAAGTTGATCTGCTGCGCCTCGATCACCACGCGCGCGCCATGCATCCGTTGCAAGCGCACTTGCAGGTAATGGCTGGCACCGAAAAAGATCGAACCGCCCACCCGCAGAATGTCTTCCTCGCCATCTCGAACATGCTGCACCCGTGGTTGCGATGTGCGTTTGAGGTAGAAAAAAAGCGAGGCCAATACGCCGGCGTAGATCGCCGTTTGCAATTCCAGCAGCAGCGTGGCGACGCAGGTCAGCGCCATGACCACGAATTCAGCGCGGCTGACCCGTAACAACGCGCGAATGCCGCGATGGTCCACCAGTCCCCAGGCGATCAACAGAATGCTCCCGGCCATGGCCGGAATCGGTATGTGCGCGATCAGGCTCGCGCCGAATATGGCGAACAGCGCCACCCACAGTGCCGAAAAAATCCCCGCCAGCGGTGAACAGGCACCGGCCTCGTAGCTCAGGCCTGAGCGAGTGAAAGAACCGGCGGACAACGATCCGGAAAAAAACGCACCGACAATGTTCGACAAGCCCTGAGCGCGAACTTCCTGGTTAGCGTCGAGCAATTGCTGCGAACGTGCGGAGATCGAGCGGGCAATCGACAGGCTTGTGACCAGCCCGAGCATGCCCACTGCCACGGCGCTGGGCAGCAGGCGCAGGATCAGGTCAAGCTCCAGCGGCAACGGACTGAAAGGCGGCAGCTTGCCGGTGAAAGCGCTGACCAGTTGCACGTGCCCGAACATCGATGGCCAGAGCCAGACCAGCAATCCGCCGAGAACCAGAGTGATCAGGAGCGTCGGCCAGCGTGGCAGCAACAGTTTGAGGATCACACCCACCACCACCGTCGCCAGCCCCAGCGCCAGCGAAGGTTTGTCCATTTCGCCGAGATGGCGCAACAACGTGATGAAACTATCCAGCGCGGTGGTTTGGCTGGGCAAGTCCAGCCCCAGCAGGTTAGGCAATTGACCGATGGCAATCACCACGGCAGCACCCAGGGTGAAACCGAGTACCACCGAGTGCGAGACGAAATTCACCAGCGCGCCAAACCGCAGCAAACCCAGCAGCCACTGAAAGACGCCGGCAAGAAATGTCAGCAACAGGATCAACATGACGTAGTCCTGCGAGGCCGGCACGGCCAGAGGACTGACGCTGGCATACAGGACAATTGAGATGGCCGCCGTAGGACCGCAGATCAAATGCCACGACGAACCCCATAGGCAGGCGATCAGCACCGGGATGATTGCGGCGTACAGGCCGTATTCCGGCGGCAGGCCGGCAATCAGTGCGTAGGCAATGGATTGCGGCAACGCCAGAATCGCGCCGCTGAGGCCGACGATCAGGTCACGACCGACGCTGGCGCGGGTTTGCCGGGGCAGCCAGGTGAGGAAGGGGAAGAGTGAATGGCGGCTTGGCAGGGCCATGGGGCCTCTCGGGTGGGGTTTTGCGAAAGAGTATCAGGACCAGATGACGATGTGCCCATGTGGGAGCGGGCTTGCTCGCGAAGGCGGTTGGTCAGACAACATTAATGTCGACTGATCCACCGCCTTCGCG